>CAMKQN010000010.1:0-35644 GCA_946414935.1 uncultured Bacteroidales bacterium | reverse complement strand
CTGCCGCCTCGGGAGTGACATGCTGTGATTCGCTCCCGATTTGCCAATTATCCGCTGCTTCGGGAGTGACATGCTGTGATTCGCTCCCGATTTGCCAATTATCTGCCGCTTCGGGAGTGACGTGCTGTGATTCACTTCAAAGACTAAAAAGTCTTATGACTTGAGCGCCGTCCACGAAAATTGACGAAGAACCTCTGTTGTGGACGAACCAGGTTTTGTCCGTGATTGTACCGGATGTCCAGCCTCCTTCCGGATATCGTCCAAAGCAATCAAAACGTGACTGGATCATAAGATTTTGGGGGATTATTCCTTCCGCACGCGAGTTCGGCGGTTTTTTTATTATATTTGTAAGCTGTATTAAAAAAGTGATTCCGAAGTTGCTGCTGGTATCGGCGGGGCGGACGGCCCTGGCACAGCAGGTGCGGAAGACACCCGGACAACGCGACAAGCGTGCCGCAAAGTTTAACAGATTATGAAAAGAGAAGACATAGACCGCATCGCCTCGTTAATAGGTGAACTTAAGTGCAAGACCCAGAAGGAAGTGGAGGAGGCCCGCGTGCGCTTCCTCGGTAAAAAAGGTGAAGTTACCGCTCTCTTTGATGAGTTCCGTAATATAGACAAGGCGCAGAAAGCGGAGTTCGGCAAGTCTCTGAACGAGCTGAAGCAGAAGGTCATGGCCAAGATTGACGAGCTCAAGTCCCAGGCCCTGGGCGACAGCGCCGCCGACGGTCCCAAACTTGACCTCTCCATGCCCGGAGACCCTTATGAGCTGGGTTCCCGCCACCCTGTAAGCATTGTGCGCCAGGAGATTGTGGATATTTTCCGCAAATTCGGATACGACGTCGCCGAGGGGCCCGAGATAGAAGATGACTATCACGTTTTCGAGGCCCTCAATTTCCCTGCAAACCATCCGGCCCGCGATATGCAGGATACTTTCTTCGTGTCTGCCGGCCATCTCAACCCCCTCCTGCTCCGCACCCACACATCCAGCGTACAGGTTCGTACAATGGAGAAAATGGATGTCCCCATCCGCGTTATCTGCCCCGGCCGCGTGTTCCGTAATGAGGCCATCAGTGCCCGCGCCCACTGCATTTTCCATCAGGTAGAAGGCTTGTACATCGACGAAGGCGTCACTTTTGCCGATCTCAAGCAGGCCATACTCCTCTTTGCCCGGGAAATGTTCGGTCCGGACACCCAGATACGTATGCGCCCCAGCTATTTCCCCTTCACCGAGCCTTCGGCCGAAGTGGACGTGAGCTGCAACATCTGCCATGGCAAGGGCTGCAACATCTGCAAGGGTACCGGCTGGCTGGAGATTCTGGGATGCGGCATGGTCGATCCCAACGTGCTGGAGGCCAGCGGTATAGACTCCAAGAAGTATAGCGGCTTCGCGTTCGGCATGGGCCTGGAGCGTATAGCGATGCTGAAGTGGAGGGTGAACGACCTTCGCCATTACTTCGAAAACGACATGCGCTTCCTGCGCGAATTCGCAACCGCCCCTGAAATCTAATAGCCTCATGCGCACTACAGAACAGGATTCCCGCTGGTCAGACCTTGACAAGATGACTACAGCGGAGTTGCTGTATGGCATCAACACGGAAGACAAAGGTGTTACCGAAGCCGTGCAGCAGGCCATTCCGCAGATAGAAGCCCTGGTGGACGGAATAGTGCTGCGTATGCGCAACGGTGGCCGGGTATTCTATTCGGGCGCCGGTACCAGCGGGCGGCTCGGAGTCGTCGATGCCTCCGAAATTCCCCCTACTTACGGTGTGCGGGACAAATTCATAGGCATCATTGCCGGGGGAGACGGAGCCATACGCAATGCGGTGGAAGGGGCCGAAGACGATGAGCGTCAAGGCTGGCTTGACATAAGCGCGTTCAATCCCACGGCGGACGACACTGTGGTGGGCATAGCTGCTTCAGGCACAACGCCTTACGTTGTCGGCGCCGTGCAGGGGGCCAGGCAGTGCGGCCTGCTTACGGGATGCATCACATGCAACGAAGATTCGCCTTTAGCCGCAGCCGCCGAGCTTCCGGTGGTGGCGGTAGTGGGACCGGAGTTCGTGACCGGCAGCACCCGTATGAAGGCAGGCACGGCTACCAAGCTCATACTCAATATGATATCCACCGCGGTGATGATTCGCCTGGGCCATGTGAAAGGCAGCAAAATGGTGGATATGGAGCTTACCAACAGCAAACTGATAGACCGGGGGGCCCGCATGATTATGGACGCAACCGGCATCAGCGATTATACCAGGGCGCGCGCCCTCCTGCTCGAGTACGGGCACGTCCGCGCCGCCGTTGAAGCCTTCAAACGGAAATGAAAGTAATAGTTGAAAGCGGAGCCACCAAGAGCGACTGGAGGCTCATTTCGCCCGACGGAAAGCAGTGCCGCCGCGTCCTCCTGCCCGGCATCAACGTCTCCACCGCATCTATGGAGCACAATCTGGATACCATATGCAAGGGTATGCAGGAGTTTGGAGGCGAGAGTCTGGACGGCATCTATTTCTATACCGCCGGAATCGTTACCCCGGAGGTGAAAGATTTGATTATAAGCAGCATACGCAAGCAGGCGGATGTGCCCGAGATAGAGATTTGTACCGACCTCGTGGCGGCCGCCCGCGCCGTCTGCGGCAGGCAGAGCGGCATCGTGGCCATACTGGGCACCGGTTCCAACACCTGCTTTTACGACGGCAGCACGGTGTCGCAGAAGGTTCGTTCAGGAGGATACATCATCGGAGACGAAGGAGGTGGCGCGGTGCTCGGAAAGCTCTTCCTCGCCGATTTCATCAAAGGGTTGGTACCGTCCGGAATGGCGGAAGAGTTCGCCTCCAGCTTCGATGCCAGCTACGAAAACATAGTAGCGAAAGTTTACCGCAGCGAGGCTCCCGCCGGTTTCCTGGGCAGCCTGGCGCCGTTTATCTTGTCCCATTATTCCGAGCCTTATGCGAAGTCCCTTGTGGACGGCAACTTCCGCGCCTTCATAGAACGTGCACTTAAACGTTATGATACAGACACTTATCCCGTCGGAGTGGTGGGCGGTTTCGGCTGGGCCTGCAAGGATATTTTCACGGCTTTGTGCGAAGAGGCCGGGGTGCGGGTGGGGACCTTCCTGCCCGAGCCTGTCGAGGGCTTGATCAAGTATCACGCGGATTAGTCTGGAATCATTTTTGCAATATTGCACTATATTTGCACTTACATAGAAGAACTCAGTTTAGTATGAAAAGGATATTTTTAGCAATTGTCGCTCTTTGCGCCATCTGCGCAAGCGCTTCCGCCCAGGACACCTGGTTCTGCGGCAACATCGGCACCAAGCTGTCTTACTCCAAGACTGACGCCCAAGGCAACCAGGGCAAATTCGACTATATTATCAAAGATAAGGTAGTCGAAGGTGGACGTACTACCATTTCTTTCGTCGTGGTGATTCCCGGCCAGCAGACCACCAATGTCTGCAGCGTCTGGAGTGAAGACGGAATGTACCATGCCGACGCAAGTGCCACTCTGGGACAGTTCAGCGAGGGTATCAATGCCAGCGGCACCGCTCCCGTGCTGCCCGAGGCTCCTGTAGCCGGTCAGGCTTTGGCGGATTGCGCCATCAATATCGACGCTCTTATGCTGAGCAGCGAGTACAAGAAGGTGAAATTCACCCGCGAAGAAGAAGTTACGGTGCCTGCAGGCACTTTCAAGTGCTGGTGTCTCGAGTACGACGTAACCAGTAAAGTGATGGGCCTTAAGGCGGAGAACCACGTTCAGGAGTGGCTTGCCAAGGGTATCGGAGACGTGAAAGTGATTACTACAGACAAACGCGGCCGCGAAGTTTCCAAGAACGAACTGGTCAGCATCTCTAAGTAGAAGTTTTTTCTACTGTCATTTCACAACGGCTGCAGTCGAAGCGGAGAGCTAGACGGCGGCCGTTGTTGATTAAGAACAGGTCCCCTGTGGGAGCCGCCCCCTGATGGACAGGGCAAAGGCCAAGTTCGTATTTTATGCAATACTTGGTCCGCATAAGTTCTGTGGCAGCGGCAGGGTTATAGCCGGCGGTAATGTCTTTAGGATCAGGCATTTCCCTGGTCTTGCCCTGGGGCCGGCTCCAGGCCGGGATATCGCTGGCGAGCAGGCGGCGCATGGAATTCAGCACAGACGCGCTCAGCAGAGGCATCGCCCCTCCCTTGGTCTCGACCGAGACGGACCTCACGCTGAAGGAGTACTCTCCGCTGCGCTTGGAAAGCTGCTCCCGTATCATTGCCTCGCTGCGCTCCCGGTTTTCCGCCTTCTCCACGTCGGTGTGGAAGGGGCTGACCGCCCTGCGGCCGTCTTCGGTTTCGACGCTCAGTTCAATTACAAAATCTCCGTAGATGCGTACGTCTATTGTGGCCGAAACTTCCCGGCGGGGGCTGGCGGCATCTATTTCCTTCTCGAAAGCTGCATTGATGTTGCGGTAGAGTTTAACTCCGGGGCGCAGTCCTTCCGTACGCTTGCAGAAGATGGAAACGCCTTCGCAGCGGTCGCCGCGGAAGCCGGTGACGGCCGTTTTCCGGCCGCTGTTCCCTTGTGCCCCGGCAGAGCGGGCTGAGCGTCCGGCGGCCTTGTCCGCAGTCTCGGTGCGGACAAACGCAAAGCCATCACCGTTAGCCAGTTGCAGGCCCCGGTATGCAGGACGCAGGCTAAGCTGCAAGCCGGCCCCGGAAGGCTTCACTGCCGAAATCTCCCCTACATATTCCCCCATGGACTTGGGCGCATCCATCGATGACCATTTACCTTTCTTGCCGTCCAGCCACCACTGGGTGTAGCCTCGGTTGAAAGTCTTGTCGGAGTCGGGCTTGAACCCTCCTGTCACTTTGCCGAAGGATGCCCGGCGGTAGCGCTCCGGATGCCCTGCCACAATTGCATCCAGGGCCATGCTGTACTCCCGCACTACATTTTTTACGTAGGAGGCGTTCTTGAGCCGGCCTTCAATCTTGAAGGAACAAACCCCGGCTTCCGCCAGTTCCTCCAGCCGGTCCAGGAGCTTAAAGTCTCGCAGCGAGAGCAGGGCCTTGTCCCGGACCAACGTGCGTCCGGATGCATCCTGCAGGTCATATAACGAGCGGCAGGCCTGGATACATTCGCCCCTGTCTGCACTACGCCCGTCCAGATACTGGGAAAGCCTGCATTCGCCGCTGTAGCATACGCAGAGGGCGCCATGCACGAAGAACTCCACCTCGCAGCTTACGGCGGAGCAGATTTCCTTCACTTCTTCAAGGGAAATGCCCCGCTCCAGAATTATGCGGCTGCAGCCCAGTTTCTCGAAGTGCCTGGCGCGCTCGGGAGTACGTATGGAGCACTGTGTGGAAGCATGCATGGGAATAACTATATCGTCGAACTCCAGCAGCTTTTCCTCCCGGAAAATGAAAGCGTCCACTCCGGCCGCCTGGGCTCCGAGCATGAGGGAATGCACGTCATCCCACTCGTTATCGTAGATTAAGGTGTTGACTGTAAGATAGATACGAACGCCGAACCGATGGGCGTAACGGCAAAGTTCCTCTATGTCCTCCAGGCTGTTTCCGGCGGCTTTGCGGTTGCCGAAACCGGGGCCGGCAATGTAAACGGCATCGGCACCGCAGTCAATTGCCGCGATGCCGACCGTCTTGTCCTTCGCCGGAGCCAGGAGCTCGAGAGCGAACATTATTTCAGAGCTGCGAGGGCCTTCTGTGCTTCGGCATAACCTGCCCCTGCTGCCTTCTGGTAGTACTCCTTGGCCTTTGCTGTGTTCTTGGAGTTCTGATACAGAGCGCCTATGGTGTAAGCTATCTGACCGGCATTCTTTGCGTTGGGAGCAAGCTCGAGATACTTGTCGAAGTAGCCGATAGCATCAGTTACTTTACCCGCACCCTGGGCGGCCATTCCGGCAATCTGGTAAGCGGATGCATTCTGATTGAATTCGAAGCTGGTCTCGGCATCCTTGATAGCGTCTGCATACTTCTTGGCCTTGAGTCCGGCCTGCGCACGTGACAGGTACATGGATCCCATGCGGGTATGGGCATTCTTCTCCTGGCCGTTGGCGGCGGCGAGCTTGTAGGCCTCGATGGCCTCGTCGAACTTGCCTGCGCCCCTCAGGGCCTCGCCTTTCTTGAAAGCGGCGTTGCCGTTCTCGGGCTCGCACTCAAGCACCTTGTCGTATGCGGCAACGGCTCCCTCCAGGTCCTTTGCGCCGAGCAGATCGTTGGCTTTGCTGTAATATACAGAAGGAATCTTCGCCTCAGCCTTGGCGGCGGTTTCCTCGTCGCCATACTTCTTGGCGATCTCGATTGTCTCCTGATACTTGGCAACAGCCTCGTCGAACTTCTTCTCTTTCAGCAGACCGTTGGCAATATTGTTTAAGATTTTTGGGATTATACCTTGGCAGGTTGAAACCAGTTCGACTCCTTCGTCTCCACAAGCTTCGGCCATCTTGAGGGCCTCCTGGAAACCGGCAAGTGCAGTTTCGAAGTCGCCAGAGGAAAGGGATTCGTTAGCGAGCTTTGCGGTTTCTGTTGCGTCCGCCATACTCTGGGCGGAAAGCATGGTTGCAGCGGCAAACAGGGCTGCGAGGGAAACTAAAATCTTTTTCATCTCTTCTTTCGTTTTTAGATTCGGGCAACAAATTTAGCAAAATATATTACATTTTGCGTGCCAAAGCCAAAATCTTAGTGAGACAAGCTCATTTTGCGGAACTTATGAGCGGCACCGACTTTGTAAAGAAATAGCTATATTTGTAAGGTGAAAGCGATGAAAGTAATATATAGGTTTATATTGGCTGCCGCAGCTCTTGGCTTTGGCGCCGGCCTTGGCGCCCAAACTCTCCCGGAGCTTGAGAAAGCCTCCGAAATCACCACCGGAAGTCTCCCCAACGGCATTTCATATTATTTGGTAAAGAACTCCGGCACTCCCGGCTTTGCAGACTTCGCCCTGGTACAGCCCCTGCGTAACGACAGGGTGGGGGCGCGCGAAAACTTGGTAAGCCTGCCTCACTTTTTCGGCCGGAAGCCTTACCGGTTCCTGGCCTCCAACGGCGTGGGATATGGGGAGCGCGGCTATATCCAGCATTTCCGGAATTCTACAGTCTTCCGCTTTGCGGACGTTCCTGTATCCGGGGCTGAAGTGTGTGATTCCATGCTGCTTATGCTTTTCGACCTGGCGCGCGCGTCCGAGTATGAGCAGGCCATAGTGGTGAGCGGCAACATCGACGTGCCGGGGGTGATCGAGCGTATACGCATACTTTCAATGACAATTCCCCGCCGTCTGTCGGTTGAAGATTCCTGGGCTTATGGCTGGAAGCAGCAGGACAAGCCCATTATTACCACGGCAACGTCTCCTGTCGGCAGCATTAGCGTGTTCTACCGTTCTCCCCGTACCGAAAGGGAGCTGATGAATACCATACAGCCGGTGATGAGCCGTCTGCTCGCAAGCGAACTGGATATTGTGCTGAATCACAGGCTGCGGGCCGCCTTCATTGACGCGGGGCTTCCGCTTGTGGATTACAGGTTCCGTTACCTCGGCAGCGACGAAACAGCCTCCGACGAGTTGTTCTCCCTCAATGTTTTCACTTCTTCCGGGCAGCTGGAGCAGGCTTTGAAGACCGTGGCCGGAGTGCTTGCCAGCCTGGACAATGACGGAGTGAGCCTCGAAGAAGTGAATTTCGCCCGCAGTGTCATAGCGGAAGCGACCGTGCGGGACAACGCGAATTACAAGCCAAGCAACGCCCAGTATCTGGACAAATGCATTGCCGCCTACCTGTACGGCTCCAATTTGGCCTCCAGCACTGCCCTCAGCCCCATTTTCAGCGGCCGCAGGCTGGACTTGGGGCGGGAAAGGGAGCTGCTGGACCGATATATTTCCGCCACCTTCTCGTCCACCCGAAACCTGCATCTGCGGGTGACCGCTCCGGACAAGCCGGACGCAGCTCTCGTGGAACGGTGGTTTGCCGACGGATGGGCTGCGGGGTGTACGGCTGTCAGCGACATTCCCACGGCCTCCGACACTCTGAAGCTCAGCGGAGCGCGCCGCAAGAAGAGCGTGAAGCTCAAGACTGCCTCTACGGATGCTTTTACCGGCGGCAAACTGTGGGTCTTTTCCAACGGAGTAAGCGTGGTGTTCAAGCGGACGAAAGATAAAAATGCCTTCCATTATGGCTTGCTGGTGAAGGGCGGCTGGCCGGATATTCCCGGAATCAACGGCACCGAACCCGCTTTTGCCAGGGATGTGCTGGCGCTGGGCAAGGTTGCCGGCATGGGATCTGAGCATTTCAGGGACCTGCTGTCTATGTATGGCATCACAATGGAACCGGACCTGACGATTTCCGACATCCGCATGAGTGGCACCGCGCCCTCTTCGTCTTTGTCGCTGGTGCTCAAGTCCCTCGTGGCCGTGGTCAACACCTCCGAGACCGACGACGATGCATACCGGCGTTACCGCGAGATCAAGCCGGTGCTGCTGGTGCGGGACAAGTTTTCTGAGACCGGGACCACTGCGGTGCTGGACAGCATCATGTGTCCCGGCTACAAGTATGCGTCCGGAAGCCTCCCGGAGTTGCCCTCCGCCGATTTCAACGCCCGATTGGCGCAGTACCTGTCCCAGAAGGGTGCGAACATGAAAAACGGAGTCCTTGTGCTGATGGGCGACCTGGACGAGGATGCCACGCTGAGGATGCTTACCCATACCCTCGGGGAGTTTTCTTCGGGCCAGCAGAGGGTGGTGCGGCCCAAGCTTAATTACCCGCTGCGCAAGTGCTGGACAACTACGGCGGTGCAGCGCAACTGGCGCAGCCACGGGGTGAGCGTGTCCCTGGCTGCCTTGTGGCCGGTGAGCGCGGAGGGATACTGCCAGATGGAGCTGGCATGCACCCTGCTCAAGTTCGAGCTGGACAAGGCGCTGGCGAGTGAAGGCATGAGCTGCAAGGTAAGCGGCTCTTCCGAACTTTTCCCGACGGAAAAAATGACCATACATGTGCATTGCCTGCCCATTACTCCCGCCGGGCTTCCGGCTGATGTAAGTCCCGCCCTGCCTGTCCAGGCGCTGAATACAGTCCGCTCCGTGCTCAACCGTCTGTCCATGGAAGAAGTGAGCCCGGCTCAACTGGACAAATGCAAGACCATGCTTGCGGACAAGCTGAAGATGGAAGATGGCAACACCGCCTTGTTGCGTGACGCCGTGCTGCAGCGGAGCTCGGTGGGCAGGGATGTGCGTGCCGGAGTAGCCCAGCGCCTCAAGACTGTACGCCCTGCGGATATGCGCCGGCTGTTCACGGAGCTATCCGCCTGCACTTGTGAATACATAGTTCAATGAGCGGACAATTCGGCACCATTATCCAGATAGGCGATATTCTCGTGTCCGAGGATGTGGTCCTGGAGTTTTTTGCCTGCGACTATGCCGCCTGCAAAGGCGTATGCTGCATAGAAGGAGATGCGGGAGCGCCTGTGCTGGAGAGCGAACTGCCCGGTCTGGAGAGGGATTACCCCCGCTATTGCGGAACCATGCTGCCTGCCGGAAGGGAGGCGGTGGCGCTGAACGGATTTTTTGAAATAGACCGGGACGGGGATTTGGTGACGCCTCTGGTGCCCGGCTCCGGAGTCTGCGCTTACGCTTGTTTCAACGATGAAGGCGGATGTATGTGCGCGATTGAGAAATGCGCTTGTACCAAGCCGGTGTCTTGCTCTTTGTATCCGGTGAGGGTTACCCGTTTCAAAGGCGGCGGAATGGCGCTTAACCTGCATCGCTGGGATATTTGCAAGCGGGCTTTCGAAAAAGGCCGTCTGGAGGGTGTACGGGCCTACCAATTTTTAAGGCGCCCGCTTACGGACGCCTTCGGGGAAGAGTTTTACGAGGCTCTGTGCGCCGCTGCGGAAAAACTCATTCAGGAATAAACATCACCTTGCTGTAGAATTCTTTACGGCCCAGGATCATGTCGAAAGCTTCTTTCGCCTGTTCCAGCTTGTAACGGTGGGTTACCAGGGGACGGACATCTATCAGGCGGGATGAGATGGCGGCGAGGGCCGTGCGCCAGTCGTTGTGGGCATCGTTGTAACTGCTGTTCCATGTGCCACGGATAGTAAGCTGCTTGCGCAGCAGCTGGCTGTAAGTGCCCTGGGTGAGGGTCATGTCTCCGAAGGGGTTGCCCATGCAGACAACGTGTCCGAAGCTCTTAACGCTCTTGATGCAGCTTTCCCAGGTCTGGGTGGCTCCGGCCCCTTCTATGCACGCATCGGCTCCGCGTCCGCCGGTGACGCTCTTGATGTACTCCGCTGCGTCGGTATTGGCGCTGTTGACTGCATCGAAGCCCATCCTGGCGGCGAAGTCCACCTTGGTGGGGTCTATGTCGCAAAGGATAATGCGTACAGCTCCGGAGGCCTTGGCCCAAAGGCCCAGCATGATGCCTATGGGGCCGGCGCCGAATATGGCCACGGTATCTCCGATTTTGATGTCGGCAAGCCCGATGGCATGGAGGGCTACGGCGGCAGGCTCGCACATTGCCGCCTCTTCATAGCTGATGCCGTCGAAAGGAACCAGATTCCATTCTTTTACGGCAATGTATTGGGCATAAGCTCCGTCCCGGCGGGATCCGTAATAGTCGTAATCGCTGCACTGGGCGTACTCGCCTACCTGGCAGGATGCGCACTTGCGGCAGGGGATAAGCGGGAAAACGGCCGCTTTCTTGCCGATGAGGCCAGGGTCGCCGGCTTCTATGATTTCTCCGGAAAACTCGTGTCCAGGGATGGTGGGGAAATGATATGTCCCTTTCTTAAAGATGCGGGGAATGTCGCTGCCGCATATTCCGCAGGCCTTTACTTTCAACAAAACTTCGCCTTCCTGGCGTATGGGATCGGGGACCTCTTCATAGCGGAGATCGCCAACAGCATGAAGATTGAGTGCTTTCATCGTGATTCTTTTACACTGCGAATTTAGCAAAGATTTTTATAATTTTGTGCCGGCCATGAAGCACATTCTCTCAGACAGGACGCTCAACCGCGAAATACTCAGGCTCTCCATTCCGAGCATACTGGCAAACCTTACCGTTCCCCTGGTGGGTATGGTGGATACGGCTCTGGCCGGGCACCTGGTTGATGCCGGCGGCGGAGGCTCCGCTGTGTTTATCGGCGGTATTTCCGTGGGGGCTATGCTTCTTAACCTGCTGTATTGGAATTTCTTTTTCCTGCGCACCGGGACCGGAGGGCTCACGGCACAAGCTTTCGGAAGGGGAGAGCCGCATGAGTGCGCCCGCATCTTCGCCCGCGGAGCAGGTTTCGCGTTGATTGTTTCCATGCTGATTTTGGCTCTCCAGGTGCCGCTGGCAAGGCTGGGCATGCTGCTGGTAGATGCCAGCCCCAGGGTATGCGAACTGGCTCTCAGGTATTTCCGCATCCGTATCTGGGCCGTTCCGGCCACGATCGGCCTGATGGTATTCAGGGGCTGGTTCGTAGGCATGCAGGACAGTATGAGCAGTATGTGGACGGACCTGATAGTGAATCTCGTGAATATAGCCGCCTCCGTGGTGCTGACATTCGGCATCGGAAGCTGGAGCGGACTCGGATTCGACGGCATAGCTGCCGGGACGCTTGTGGCACAGTATTCGGGCCTGCTGTATGTGGTATTGGTGTGCGTTTTCAAGTACCGCGCGGTTATGGGCACATTGCGCAAGGAAGACATAGCTGACTTGCTGCGGCCGGCCGGCCTGAAACCGTTCTTGAAAATGAATGCCAACCTGCTGGGCCGCTCCCTGTGTTTCACGGGTATCTATATGGGCTATACGATTATAGCCGCTTCGTTCGGGGACGTGCTGCTGGCTTGCTCGTCTATCATGATGCAGCTGCTGATGATTTTTTCGTATTTCACCGACGGTTTTGCCTATGCCGGAGAGGCCCTTTCCGGGCGTTTCATCGGAGCCCGTGACCAGCAGATGCTGAGCCGGACGGTACGCTACGTGTTTGTGTGGAGCATGAGCATCGCTGTGCTGTTCATAGGCGTGTACGCCTTGTCCGGGATGCCGTTGGTGCGTCTTTTTACCTCCGACGGCGCGGTAGTGGAGGCGTGTTCGCGCTTTCTTCCCTGGCTGCTTGTGATGCCGCCGCTGGGCTGTGCCGCGTTTACATGGGACGGAATATATCTGGGAGCCACTTCTTCCCGCAGTTTGTTCTTGTCCATGGGTTTGGCTATGCTGGGCTTCTTCGGCCTCTGGTGGGGCTTTGTCCTGCTTGGCGGAGGAAGCGGAGATATACAGCTCCATGTGCTTCTGGCTGCATATTTCGTGCATCTGGCGGTCCGGACGGTTTATTTGTCCGCTGCCTACCGTACACATATCAAGGCTTAATCCAGCTCGAAAGAAACTATCACGTCTCCGAACCGCCCCGCTACAATATCTTCTTCTTCGAAGTAGTGAGCAGACAGTTGTCCGCGCCATACTATGTCGTCCTTTTCATTGTATGGGATATCCAGGTCCAGGCCGTAAGTCTTTGACTGTATCTTCACCATGGCCTGGCATTTCCAGCTTGTGCGGGTGCCGCCGTCATCTTCGATAATGAGGAAGGCAAGCTTGTCCAGCTGCTGCGTGAAGTCGGAAACCAGCATAGCCTCGAAGGGTAGCTCCTGGCCAACGTACTTCCGCTTCACGACTACCATGAAATCGGTGACGCTTGGGGTATAAAGCTTGAGTTCCGCTTCAGTGCTTGCGTTGAAGCCTTCCACGCTTCCGCATTTTATAAAAAATTCCGACGCGCCTCCAAACCAGCTGTCGTAGTTACGCAGCATGCGGAAACTCTTCATGAGCAGCTTGCGGGGCCGGCTTTGTGTTGAGGGTACTGATGAACTTCGCTTTGCCGCGGGGCCGGCCGCAAAGAGCTCCAGCGGGGTGAAAGCTGCGTCGGAATTACTGTTGAGCACCCACACAGGGCGCTTGCGGGCCACTTTTTCATTTACAAACACTGAGTCAACAACACGTGTCCCGTCTTCGTTATATGATATGGCATAGCCGTAATTGGATTCTGCGCCGTAGCCTGGATCGAAGGTTATGATGGGGTAACTTACCCCGTCCCAGTCTTCGGAGTATGGCCAGTACAGCTGGTAGTCGCTCCGGGCAATGGCTTCCAGCATCTCGTCAACGGAGGCTTTGGTGCCTGGATGTTCTTCGAAGTAGTTGCGTATGAGATTGCGCAGGGGGTTTTTGTACCCGTTTGCCGCTTTGGTGCCGACGGGGCTTCCCACTCCGGTGCCGGGATTGTTCATCAGGCAGCCCATTGTATATTCTTCGTCGTAGCCGTTGCCGGACGAAGCTCCGACCGCCTCATACACTTCCTGTAAGTGGGAAGAGTCCAGGGGCAGCTGGGCAAACATTTTGGCCATGCCTTCAAGGCTTAGCGGGCCGCTTTCTTTGACGGCGGGGTTTTCGGGTCCGTATTGGCTGCAGGCTGCAAACAGCATCGGTAGTAATATCAGAAGTCGTTTCATAGCAACAGTTGTTGGTTACTGTTGCAAAGGACGGAAGAATTAGCGGTGTTTTTTCAAAATGCAACGCTTAAGTTTGAAAAAATGTGCTGCAGTGGCCTCAGTGCCCTTTATCTGGCGCATACAAAGTAGTCTTTCCGTAAAAAAGCGCCCGGTTTTTTGCCTTTTCTGAGATGCGGGATCTCCGGCAGGGACGGATATTTGTGGGCCGTCGAAAACTAATGCCGTGCTTTAATCGGAAAAAATTTATATCTTTGAAAACTCACAACGAAACTTGGTAAAAAGTGAAAAAAGTATTCGCGACGGTCTTTCTTTTGGTGCTGGCTTTCGTCCTGATGCCCGCCCAGATTAATCCATACGAGATTGATGAGGAGTGTTACTCTCTACTCCAGAAGACGGAGCTTCTTCTGGGAAAGCCGGGATTTGATGCATCCAATGCGGCCTTGCTGAGCAAGGCGGTAGAAAAAGGCGACACCAAAGCCCAGACGCTCTATTACGTTGAGCGCCTGAAGCATATTGTAGAAAAGCTGAAAGACAAGCCTGTCACGACTCAGGAAGAGGACCGCAAGGTCCTGGACTACATGGAAGACCTCAAGCATGTAGCATCCGACCTGAATCATCCGAGCTTATATTATTTCGCGTACGATATAGTTCAAAACTATTACTTTAGCCACGACAAGATTGTCCATACCATGGAATTGGTGCAGTCTATGCGTGACGACGCCATTTCCAGGAAGGAGCCTTACGGAATCTGGATGGGCAACCGCTACATCATCTCACTTTACATAGCGCAGAACGACTATATATCCGCAAAAAAGTACATCCAGGAGGCTCTGAAGGTTTACGAGACTACCACCGACGCCACTATCAGGAAAGAATCTGCGACCCGTCTTTACTGCGATATGTCGGACACATTTCCCATCGGTAACGACTCGGTCCCGTACTTCCTGGAAAAAGCGGCCCTTGCCCGCAAGCAGCATATGGACACTCTGCGCTACGAGTACCACCATGCAAAACTTGCCGCTTTCCAGCGTGATATCAAAGAGTACGAAAGTGCCAGGGACTTCTGTCTGGCGGATCCTTTTCTTCTCCGGATAAGCTCTACCGCGCCGTTGATGTTCGGTTATATCGACAAGCTTGTCTATGGAGAAGCAATCGAAGATTTCGACATGGATGCAATGTCCCGGCGCCTCAGGGAGGTAAAGTACATAGCCAACATAGCCGAGGAATACGGACGCAAGGAATTGGCTTTCAAGATTGAAAAGAATCTGCTGGCTTATGAGGAGCAGGTCCTTGCTGCGGCAAACCAGTCCAAACTTACGGAGATAGAGGCTAAGCTTGGCAACGATGTGTTGTCGGCGCAGGTGAATGAAGAGACCCAGAAGGCACAGCGCGCCATGCGTGTAGTCTTGATCTTGATTATAGTGATACTGCTCGTGAGCGTGGCTTTCCTTTTCGTCTATACCAGGAACCTTAAGAAAACCAGTGAAAAGGTGCGTCTTGCGAATGCCGCCAAAACCCGCTTCGTGCAGAATATGAGCCACGAGGTCCGTACGCCGCTGAACGCAATTGTGGGCTTCTCCCAGCTGCTTTCCCTGCCGGACGGAAGTTTCCCTGAAGAGGAAAAAGAAGAGTTTGCCGGCCATATTATCAACAATACCAAGATGCTTACCATGCTGCTGGATGATATCCTGAACGCCTCGGCTATGGACAGCGGCAATTACAGCATTACTTACGAAGAAGGGGAGGTTCACTATATGGCCAAGGCGGCGATGTCCAGCTCCGAGCACCGCCTTCAGCCGGGTGTCCGTATGTACTATGCCCCTGAGAATGAGGAGCCTTATTCTTTTGTGACCGATCCCCGCCGCGTGCAGCAGATTCTCATAAATCTGCTTACCAATGCCTGCAAGCATACTAAAAACGGGGAAATCAAGCTTGCCAGCTCTCTCAGCGAGATTCCCGGCTTCGTGACATATTCCGTAACCGACACCGGCGCCGGAGTTCCTCCCGACCAGTCGGAAAGGATCTTCGAGCGCTTTACCAAACTGGATGATTTTGTGCAAGGAACCGGCCTCGGCCTGAGCATCTGCAGGGATATAGCCGGCCGGATGGGCGCAAAAGTCTATCTTGACACTACTTATACCGGCGGCGGTGCCCGCTTCGTGCTAGCCCTTCCAATTAATCCTCAGAAAACCCGGCAATGAAACGTTTAGTACTGGTTTTGGTTATTTTCCTGTGCCCTGCCATTTGCGCCGTGGCCCAGAATAATCCTTATAAAATAGATGACGAGTGCTTTGTGCATTTTACCGCAGCGGAGCATTCGGTGGATGACTTTTTCACGGATGCCTTCGAAACGGCACAGCAGCTCCTCCTGGAAACCTCACTGCGCAAGAAGGATACTAAGGCCCAGACACTGTACTATGTGGAACAACTCAAGCATACTTCGCATCAAGCGCAGTTCGAAAGGAGCCAGAACCAAGAATCCTGGGACAGACAGGGATGGAACGCCAAGGTGGATGATGATAAGGAGACCCTCCAGAGGGTAGCAAAGGCGACCGGCTACATGCAGTATTATTACTACGCCACCGAGATGTGTCAGACCTATTATTACAACACCTCGCAGGACATAGTTGCAAAGACGATGCTGCAGAACATGATGTCAGAAGCGAGAGAAACCGGCGACGAATACGGTTTGTGGAAGTCTTTGATGTATCTGGGAAAGCTGTACCAGCGGATAAACGACAAGTACAGCACGCAGAAAATCCTTCTTGAGGTAGTACGTATTCACGAGACCACCCAGGACCCCATGATACATCGGCAGAGCATGGCCGTCCAGTATTGCGAGCTTGCTTGTACCTATCCGGTCGCTTCCGATTCCGCCAGGCTATTCTATAACAGGGCGGAGCAGAGCTGTGCTACCAAACTGGATACGATGCGGGTCAACTACTTCAAAGCCCAGCTTGCGGCATGGGACGGGAATATTGCCGAGTATCGCAAGAATAAAGAATACTGTCTCTCAATGGCGCCGTTCACCAAGGTCATACGCGGCGGAGACATCTGCTTCGAGTGCATTGACGCTCTTTTGGACGGTAAGTCCGCTAAATTGATAGACGGCCTGACTAAAGAGCTGAATCCGGGAGAGCAGCCAGTGTTCATTTACAGTTTCGCCGGGAAACTCGGCCGCTGGGAGATAGCGGCTCCGCTCCTGAACAAGCAAGTTAACCATTTATATTCCAGTATTTACACGACCAATAGCCAGCATCTCGAAGAGACGGCGGCTCTATACGGCAATCACAGGCTGTCGGCGGACCTCGCACAGGCTTCCAGAAAAGTAACCCGTATCACAGTTCTGGTAGCAGTGCTGCTTACCATTTTGCTGGTCGTCGCCTTGCTGGTGGCGCTCAGGCACCTGCATTCTGTCAAGCGTGCTTACGCTAAAGATGAGGCCCTGATTGCCGGAATGAAAGAAAAGAACAAGTAAAACTAACCTATATGACACCGATTTACGCTCAAGACCACGATTTTTCCAAGTACAATGTTCTTGCTGTGGACGACGTTCCCCTGAATCTGCTGCTCGTTACCAAAATGTTGTCGAAATTCAATTTCAAGCTCAGGACGGCGGCCAACGGCCGTCAGGCGCTGGATGCAGTCGCCGAACAGAAGCCGGACTTGATACTTCTGGACTTGATGATGCCCGAAATAGACGGCTTCGAAGTCATCCGGCGCCTGCGTGAGGATGCTTCGACTGCTGATATCCAGATAGTTATCCTGAGTGCCTTGAACTCCAACGAAGATGTAGTCAAGGGCTTCAATCTTGGGGCCAACGACTTTATCATGAAGCCTATCATCATGGAGAAGCTGCTGACCTGCGTTGTCAACCAACTTCAGATAGCCGAATCAAAGAAGCAGTAAGTGAAAAGGCTCATCATACTCTTGCCCGCCCTCCTGCTGTGCCTGCTGTTGCAGGCGCAGATTGTAAATCGTCTCAATGTGGACAGTGATACTTTCGAGCGGTATGCATGGGGCAGGATGCAGGCGTATAATTCCGAGAATCTGCCTCTTGCCGACTCCCTCTACAAAGAAGGCGTCACGAGGGACAACTTCCGCTACAAGTGCCTGGGCCTCTCCCTGGAGTTCCCGGTGCGTTTTGCTTTGGGGGAATATGAGCGTATGGATGAAGCTGTCGCGGAAATAAAGGCGTTAACCGTTGAGAGGAAGGATGTCCGTTCCTTCTATTATCTCACCCTGCACGAGTATTGCCAGTATCTGGTCCTGATCGGGCGGGTGTCCGACGCCATGCTCGAAGCCCGGGATATGCAGAGAATCGCCTCCTCCGAAGAGAGTCCCATGGGCAGAATGTATGCCTGTCGTATTCTCGGCCTTATCCACAGCTACCGGGACAATCATTATCTGGCAGTCAGCTATTTTGAGAAGGCGATAGGCTATTGCAAGGAAGCCCGCCAGGAGCAGGATCTGCCCAATTTGTATATACAGATAGCCCAGGAAAACGTAAAGATGCACGATTTTCCGGCCGCGGAACAGTATTGTGCCCTTGCTGAGGAGTTTCAGGAGTTTTCTTATGCAGTCAAGCTGAAGTGCCGTATGACCCGGGCCTACCTGTATTACGAGGAAGGCCAGACAGACCAATTCTGGAGTTATTATAACCTTCTGGTAGAGGACAAACGCTATCCCCACCAGACCGACATCGACGCCAGGCGCACGCTGGATATCTGCTACCTGCATTCAAGGGGCCTTCTTGACGAGGCCCTGTCATTATCCGATTCGCTTGGTACTTCAAGGGCGCGACTCGAGCAGAAACATGTGCTTTTTGCCGACAAAGGGGATTTCGGGAACGCATATTTCAGTATTTCCGGTCTCATGTCGGAGAAGGATTCGCTGTACATTAAAGTGCAGAACGAAGACCTTGCCATTCTGGATGCAGAACTCAACAATGCCCAGTTGAGGGAAGATGCCCAGAGACTCAAGGCACAGAACCAGATTACCATTCTAGTCGGTTTCCTGATAATGTTCGCCATTGCGTTCTTCTCCATCATCGTGCAGCAATGGCGGCTGAGGGAAAATCTGGATCTGATGAAACGCCGCAACGCGGAAATACTTAGTGCCCGCAGGGCATATCAAAGGGCCCTGGATTCCAAGGAGTCGGAGAACTCTATGAAAATCAAAATTCTGCAAAACCGAAAAACGTCAACCATCAAGTTATGAAGCTTTCCTCTCTTATAAAGCATCACAGGCACGAGCTTATTGCTCTTCTGCTGTTTTTTGTCGGCGGAACGCTCGGCATGCTCGGACTTATCCAGCGTGTTCCGCTGGTGCTCGGAATAATCGGAATCGTAATTCTGGCCTCCGGTATGTTTTACTACTGCCTGCACTACAGCTCGGAAAAAGTGTATAAAGATTACTATAAGGAGAGTTACGATATAGAGCATGACACCATAGAAGAGGAAATCCGAAAGTCTATGGTCTATCATCGCTATCAGGAGGCCGTAATCAACCGTTACGAAAGCGCATGCCGCGACCTTGGCCTGTCCGAAGAGCAAAAAGACTGGCTTCTGGCGCTACTTATGGAAGAAAAAAACAAAGTTGATGAAGAACTGAAGGCCCAAGGTGGTGGATATATTTAGTTTTTATTTTATATTTGCAAACTAACGGATTCCATACCTTATGAACATTAGCCGACTTTTATCCCGAGTGATTGTCCTCACAGCCGTTTTCGCCGCATCTTCCTGCGTCGATTCCCTAGACACATCGTCACCCGCGGACAAGCAGCGCAAGGTAAACTTTGATGTGCTGGTTACACGTGACGGTCAGACCATATCTTCAGAGAGAAGGGGAGTTATGACAAAAAACAGCCCCTTGGTGGAAGAGTCTGAAAAGACCAGTACCATGAATACCGATATTCCGTTCGGCCTCATGGGAATAGATGACGATACTTATGCACTGCTCGTAGATAATGCCAAGGTCGGCCAAAGCGGAGGTTCATACAGCACATTCCTTGACCCTTCCCGCTGGTCGGAAATGGGAACGAGCGCCATTGCTTTCAGTGCGTATTACCCGTATGTGAGTTCGGTCAATTACAGCCAGGATCTTGTGTCCTACGTTATCCCGTATTCCGTGGAAGACACCGACGCCGGTCCCCTGGTTTCCAAGACGGTCAAGATGGCCGTGGCGCTGCTGAATATGGTTCCGCTTGAATTCCAGCATATTACGAACGATATCGGATACCGAATCTGCGATATTACCCCTGTGCCGGAGCTTCAGGGCCTGGTGCATCTTAAAAAGATGACGGCGTATAACGTGGCGTCTGCCGGAGTGTTCGTGAACGACCTTGCACGCAACACCGGTTTGTGGCGCCATCAGGGTTACTACAGGGATGTGGTGATTTTCGAGGGGGATGCCAAAGTCGGAGTGGGTTCCAGCAACGAAAAGTTTGTGGGCTACGATTCTTTGGAAGACCACATGGCTACTTCGCACCGCTATTATTCCGTGCCAGACGAAATAGTTATGGGCAAGCAGTATGTGGAGGTAGTGTACGATATAGACGGCTTCACTCTCAACGGATTCGATTATCCCCCGCTCAAAAACCAGGTGGCAAGGTTCATGCTTTACGGCCTTCTGCCCGACAATGTTTTCGTATATGGCAAGCAATATACCTTCCACGTAGGAATCGACCTGAGTACCGTATATTCGGAAATATGCTTTACCGCCAGCGTATCAGGCTGGGAGAACAGCATTTACGAAAACAATGATGAATTCTGAGTCCTGCTGAACCAGGATTCCTCTATGCCGCTTTCCTGAAGCTGATAAAGCGGTCTTTGCCAAACATATCGCGCCTTATTTCCACCTCTTCCAGGCCTGAGTCCCGGAACAGGGCGGCCGTGTCTTCGCCGAGGGCTTCGTTTATTTCCGCTATTCCCCAAGCTCCGGGTGCGAGAAAGCGCCTGGCCCACCTGGCTGTGGCGCGGTAGAATAGCAGCGGGTCTTCATCCGGAACGAAAAGGGCCAGCCCTGGTTCGTAATCCAGCACGTTGCGCTGCATGGCGGATTTCTCGCTTTCCCGTATATATGGGGGGTTGGCGGTAATTATGTCGAAGGGGGCTCCTTGCAGCATTTCCGGCAGCTCCAGAATGTCCTGCTGCAGAAACACAGGTGAGTTTTTCCCGTATACTTGGCCGTCGCCCATGATGGAAAACGCTTGGCTGCGTGCTACTGCAAGTGCAGGGGCGGAAACATCTATTCCGGTCACCTCTGAGCCTGGGCGCTCCAGGGCAATGGTCCAGGGAATGCAGCCGCTGCCGGTGAACAGGTCCAGGACGCCGGGCTTCGAGCCGGGTGCCAGGCGGGCCAGCGTCACAGCTGCAAGCTCTTCCGTCTCTGGCCGGGGTATAAGCACGTCTGGCGTAACCCTGAAGCGGCGGCCGCAGAACTCCTGCACGCCGGTTATGTATTGAAGCGGCTCACCGCAGGCCATTCTGGATACGGCACCGGCCAGGCGCGCAAGATCGGCCCCGGGGATTTGGTATTCCGGCTCTACGATGTGTGTATAACTCTGTGTGCCAAGCACTTCGCCACATAAACGCAGCACCAGGCTCCGAGCCTCATCGAGAGGATAAAGAGCCTGGAGCTTTTCGATGCTCTCCCGTATAAACTGCGGGAGCAGCACTATGAATTCTCTATGATTACAGAAATGAAGTCGGTGATGCTCATCCCTGCTTCCCTCACCATCTTAGGCACCAGCGAGGCACTGGTCATGCCCGGGATAGTATTGACTTCCAGGAAGTACAAGCCGTCTTCGGCAAGTATGTAGTCCATTCTCACCACGCCTTTGCAGCCGAGGAAGGAATACAGCTCGCAGGTGGTATGCTGCAATTCGGAGGTCTCCTCTGCAGTGATGGGCGCCGGACAGATTTCATCGCTGTGGCCGTTGTATTTTGCGTCGTAATCGAAGTACTCATTCTCGCTCACGATCTCGATGGGCGGAAGGGCGCGCACCCCGGTGCCGTCGAAATATGCGGCGCAGGTGAGCTCACGGCCGCTTATGCCCTGTTCCACAAGCACCATTGGATCCTCGGTGAAGGCATACTGGATGGCCTCCTGAAGCTGTGAGGGCTCGGTGACGCGGGTTACGCCGAAACTCGAACCGCCTTGAGTGGGCTTCACGAATACCGGGAACCGGAGGGTAGCTGCAACCTTCTCGCAAAACGCATCCAGGTTGTCGCCCCGGTGTACGTAGTCGTCCGGGGCACACTTCACTATACCCCTTCCGCGTACGAAAGACTTGCAGGCATACTTGTCGAACGCCACGGCGCTGGCGAACGCGCTGCAGGAGCTGAAGGGTACGCCGAGCATCTCCAGGTAGCCCTGCATCAGACCATTTTCGCCCGGGGCTCCATGTTGGACCACATAGGCGAAATCAAATTTCACCTTTTCTCCCAGGACGCTCACCGAGAAGTCGTTCTTGTCTATTTCCGGCCGGGCTCCTTCGGGGAAGGTGATGCGCATGGAGTTGCGGCGGCGGCAAGCAACGAGCTGCCACACTCCGAAGCGGGCGAATATCTCATATATGTCATATACCCTGTCGTCTATCGCGGAGGCTACGAATTCTCCGCTCCGGCAAGATACTTCCCACTCGGAAGAATCGCTTCCGTAGATAACTGCAATCGATGTGTACTTACTCATTGTCAATTAGTTGAAATAGTAGTCCGTTTCTTGGTTGTTGGCGGTTTCCTGGGCTTCGTTGATGTCTTCATCGCCACCGAGGAAGGAGCCGCTGGAACTGCAGTCGAGGCTGAAATCCACGCTGGACGGAGGAATGAAACTGTCTTTTTCGTTGATGAGGCCCGCGGCTATGCATTTCTTCATCCAGATACCCCAGATAGGCAATGCCATGCGGGAACCGTCCAGGGAGTTGAAGTGAATCTGCCTGTCTTCGCCTCCGATCCAGGCACCGGCGGTGATTCTGGGGGTATATCCAATAAACCAGCCGTCGGAGCAGTCGTTTGTGGTGCCGGTCTTTCCGGCAATCTCTCCCTTGAGGTTGTAGGCATAACGCAGACGGCTTCCGGTTCCGCCGTTTACCACTCCTTGCATCAGGTTGGCCATCAGGTAGGCTGACGAGGCGCTGATTGCTTCCCGCTTGAAGTTATTGTGTTCGGTGATGAGGTTGCCCTGGTTGTCTTCGATGCGGGTGACGTACAGCGGCTCGGCGTATACCCCCTTGGAAGGGAAGGTGTTGTACGCCGCCACCATTTCATACAGGGCAATGTCGGCCGGGCCCACGCATAACGCGTAAACCTCGTCTACGTGACTGTGGATGCCCATCCTGTGCATCATCTGCGCCATGGCCTGCGGCCCGAACTGCTTCATAAGAAAGGCGGAAATGTTGTTGGAACTATGCGCAAGTCCCCATTTCAAGGTGACGGTCTGGCCAATCATTTCGGCTTTGTCGGTACTGCGCGGAGTCCATTCTGAACCGTCCCAGTTTATGAAAGTCTGGGGCGCGCAGACCACCCGGTCGCAAGGGGTCATGCCTTCCTGCATTGCAAGGGTGTAGAGGAAGGGCTTGATGGTGGAGCCTACCTGACGCTTGGCTTGGGAAACGTTGTCGTACTTGAAATAGCGGTAGTTGGGGCCGCCCACGAAAGCTTTTACCTTGCCGCTGCCGGCTTCAATGGCAACGAAACCGCAGCGGAGGAAGGACTTGTAGTAGCGGATGGAATCGTTAGGGGTCATAGTGGTGTCTATGTAACCCTTTTTGTTCCAGGAGAAAACGCGCATCTTCTGGGGCTTGTCGAACTGGGCAAGGATGTCCTTTTCGCTCACGCCGGCACGCTTCTGTATGCGCCAGCGGTCGCTCCAGCGGCGGGCCTGGCTCATGAGCTTGTTCACGGTGGCCTGGTCTATATCGTTGGCGAACGGCTTGTTGCGCTTGCTCTTGAGCTCTTTGTTGAAGGCTCCCTGAAGGTACCCTCCGAGGTGCTCTGCGACTGCCTCCTCGGCAAAGACCTGCATCTTGTAATTGATGGTGGTGTAGATGCGGAGTCCGTCTTTGTCCAGGTTGTACTGCTCTCCGTTGGGCTTTTTGTTCTTGTTGAGCCAGCCGTAGATGTCGTCCTTTACCCAGCGCAGGGAATCGGCCGCGTAATCTTCGGGATATTGGTAGTCGGCCCTGTGGGGCTTGCGGGCGTTCATATCCCTGCGCAGCATGTCCCGGAAATAGGGAGCATGGCCGGAGTTATGGTCCTGCACATGGTAGTCGAGCAGAATGGGCAGTTCGCGTATGGAATCTCTCTCCGCTTTGCTGATATAGCCTGCTTTCTGCATCTGTCCGATGACGAAATTGCGGCGTTTCAGGGCGTTTTCCGGATTGATGACCGGGTTGTAGCGGGTTGGCTTGTTTACCATTCCTACCAGCATGGCGCTCTCTTCTATGTTGAGGTCTGATGGACTCTTCGCAAAGAAAGTCTCGCTTGCCGATTTCACGCCGTAGGCTCCGCTTCCGAAGAAAATGGAGTTGAGGTACATGGCCATGATTTCGTTCTTGGTATAATCCCGTTCCAGCCTGACAGCCGTAATCCATTCCTTCAATTTGGTGAATACCAGCGCAATCTTTCCGGCTTTTTCGTTGCGGGGATATAAGGTCTTGGCCAGCTGCTGGGTGATGGTGGAGCCGCCTCCCTGGCTGGAATCGCGGAGCAGTAAAGTCTTGACCAGGACTCGTGCAAGGCCTTTCATGTCCACTCCGGAGTGTTTGTAGAAGCGTGCGTCCTCGGTGGCAACGGCAGCATGCACCAGGTTCGGGGAAAGCTCCTCGTATGAAACGTATGTGCGGTTTTCTATATGGAAGGTGGTAAGGACCTCACCGTCTTCTGCAATGACCTGGGTTGCCAGTTTACTGTCCGGATGCTCCAATTCTTCAAAGGAGGGTAATTTTGCGAACAGGCCTACGCAGAGCAGCAGGAAAAACACCAGTGCAAAGGGGGCCGTGAGCAGAATCCAGTACCATTTAACGATTTTATGTTTGGTTTTGTCTGTCATTTTATCGCTTTAAAACACAAATTTACGAACAAATTTGGAAAAACACCTTAGTTTTGTTTTAACTTTGTAGCCGTTTTTGTGAAATTATGGAAGCGAATTTAGTGATAGTAGAGTCGCCTACCAAGGCAGACACCATTCAGAAGTATCTTGGAAAGGGTTTTTTGGTAAAGCCTAGCTTCGGACATATCAGGGATTTGCAGGAAAAGAGCTTGAGCATTGATATCAAGGATCACTTTAAGCCTGAGTACGTTGTGCCTCCGGAGAAAAAACGGGTGGTGAGCGAGCTGAAAAAATTGGCGGAAGGAGCATCCACGGTGTGGCTGGCTTCCGATGAGGACCGCGAAGGAGAGGCAATTTCCTGGCATCTTATAGAGACCCTCGGCTTGCCGGTTGATAAGACCCGCCGTATCGTGTTTCATGAGATTACCAAGAATGCCATCCTGACAGCAGTGGAGAACCCCCGTTCGCTGGATATGGATCTGGTGAATGCCCAGCAGGCCCGCCGCGTGCTGGACCGCCTCGTGGGATTCGAACTTTCTCCTGTGCTCTGGCGCAAGATCCAGAGGGGCCTTTCCGCCGGCCGTGTGCAATCCGTGGTGCTCCGTCTCGTGGTTGACAGGGAGCGGGAAGTCGCAGCTTTCGTGCCTCAGCCGTATTACAGGATAGAGGCGGCTTTCAAGATTGACGGCGTAAAGGTGAGGGGAGTTCTGGACACCCGTTTCGAGGATTATGCCCAGGCCCGCAAGTTCCTGGAGGACTGCATAGGAGCGAGCTATAAGGTGAACGACGTGGAAAGCAAGGATGGTCTTAGGGTACCTCCTCCGCCTTTTACTACTTCCACCTTGCAGCAGGAGGCGGCGCGCAAGCTGCATCTTCCGGTAAGCGTTACCATGAGGATTGCGCAGTCTTTGTACGAGCGTGGTCTCATCACCTACATGCGTACGGACTCCACCAACTTGTCATCGCTTGCGGTGAATACGGCCAAGGCTTTCATCAACGACAACTTCGGCCCTGAGTATTCTCATCCGCGTCAGTACAAGACCCGCTCGAAAGGCGCCCAGGAGGCTCATGAGGCCATCCGCCCCACATTTATAAGCAATCCGGACATAGAAGGCTCCGCCCAGGACAAGAGGTTGTACCAGCTTATCTGGAAGCGTACGGTAGCATCCCAGATGGCTGAGGCCAAAGTGCTGAACACAAGCGTTCACGTGAACATCGACAAGCGCTCCGAGAAGTATGTCATCCAGTCCATGCAGGTCTTGTTCGACGGCTTCCTTAAGCTCTACCGTGAAGGTACCGATGATGACGAAGAAGAGGACAATGATGACTTTGAACTGCCGAAAGTGTTTAAGGGGCAGCCTCTTACCGCCGAGCATGTGGATGCCGAATGTAAATATACACAAGCTCCGCTGCGTTATTCCGAGCAGACCCTCATCAAGAAGATGGAGGAGCTGGGAATAGGCCGCCCGTCAACATACTCGCCCACTATAAGTACGCTCACGAAGGCCCGCGGATATTTGGTGAAGGGAGATAAAGACGGCCGTAAAATTACAGTGAAGAACATCCATCTCAAGGGTTCGGCCGTGAGCGAATCCACCAAGACTGAGCTTGTAGGTGCAGAAAAGGGCAAATTGCTGCCGACTGATGTCGGAATGCTGGTGACCGATTATCTCACCGGCAACTTCCCGGATATTATGGACTACGATTTTACGGCGAAAGTGGAGAAGGATTTCGACCAGATTGCTGCCGGAAAGAAGAAGTGGGATAAAGTTATATCCGGTTTCTACCAGCCTTTCCATGTGAAGGTGGATGCTGCGGTGAATGACCATCAGTACAGTCACCTGGAGCGTGAAATCGGCATAGATCCTTCTGATGGACAGATGATTACGGCGCGCCTTGGGCAGTTCGGACCCTATGTACAGAAGGGCGAAGGCGATGGCCGCCAGTTCGTGAGCCTTGGAAAGGGGCAGATTATTGAGAACCTCACCCTGGAGGAGGCGGTGAAGCTGTTCAGCCTGCCGCGCATAGTGGGAGAATATGAAGGAGAGAACATTGTGGCCACCAAGGGTCGTTTCGGCCCCTATCTTAAGTGGGGGGCACAGAATGTGTCGCTGCCCCGAGGAAAGGACCCGCTTTCCGTGAGCCTGGAAGAGTGCATTGCCCTACTGGATGCCGACAAGGCTAAGAAAGAGTCTGTGACTCAGCCGCTTAAGGAGTGGCAAGAGAGTGGTATTGCCGTGATTAACGGGCGATATGGCCCCTATATCAAGTACTCTAACCAGAATTATCGTATCCCCAAGAATTTGAATGCGGAAGAGCTGACCGAGGAGCAGTGCAAGGAAATCATTTCCGGCTCGGCTCCGACTTCACACAAAGGCAGACGGTTCGGAAAAAAGAAGTAAAGTATGTCGAATTATCAATTAGACGAGACGGACAGGAAGATTCTGTATTATCTGGTCAATAACGCCCGGATGCCTTTTCTGGAGATTGCACGTGAGTGCGGCATCTCTGGAGCGGCTGTGCATCAAAGGGTAAAGAAGCTGGAAGCCAATGGCGTGATCGAGGGGTCGCAGATGATGGTGAAGCCGTCCACCCTTGGATTGAACGTATGTGCGTTTATCAGTATCTCACTGTCGGAAGACAATAAGTATCACGATGTTATAGATGCACTAAAGCATATTCCGGAGATTGTCGAGTGCCACTTCGTGACAGGCCGTGCCGCCTTGCTGCTTAAGGTGTATTGTATTGATAACGACCATTTGATGGAGACCATTATCAATACCATTCAGCGCATTCCCTACGTGCAGTCAACCGATACTATGCTTTCCCTGGACCAGGCCTTCGAGCGTCAGGTTTGGGTGAAGGATTTCAAGAGCACCACTTTCCGGAATCTGTAGTTCCGGAAAGTGGCGCTCCGCAGCTGGCGCTGCTGTGCCCACCATCCCCCGCCGCTATGCCCTTTTCCTGCTCGCGAAGACAATGTGGACACTCACGTCGCCCTCTGGAACGGTTTCGCCACAGTCCCACATCAATCAATTATTCTGGGAGCGAATCACCGCAATCCACTCCCAAAACGGGAGAAAAGTGGTCAGACGGGAGAGAAACACCGAATTTCTCTCCCGAAACTGCAGAAAAGCGGTAAAATGGGAGTGAATCACCGCATTCCGCTCCCGAGGCGGCTGGAAAGTGGCAATCCGGGAGAGAAAAACCGAATTTCTCTCCAGAAACGAGGTAAAAGTGGTCGGACAGGAGCGAATCATCGCATTTCTCTCTTAAAACAGTGGGAAAGTGGTAGGAGGGAGAGAAACACCCCAATAACACAAATAGCCTCGAGTCCTTCTTTAGGCACTTATAAAAGTACTTAAGAATACACCGAGGGTTGTCTCTACAACATCGGAACACTTCATTAAACGGTGCCTGAACTTTGCAAACGACAAGAAAAAGTTGGAAGGGTGCCGCCGCCGGAATGTAGGATCTCCGGCGGCTACGGCTCGCCGCTGCGGGGAGCTCGCCTCAAGGGCTCTCCTCGCGGCGGCCGTCACCAACCTTTTTTGTCCACATTACCCATTCCGTTCCCGAACCGGCAGAAAAGCGGTAAAATGGGAGTGAATCACCGCATTCCGCTCCCGAGGCGGCTGGAACTGGCAAAGCGGGAGCAAAGCAAGTCATTCCGCTCCCGAACCTGCGGAGAAGCGGTAAATCGGGAGCGAATCACTGCGTTCCGCTCCCGAAACGGGGGAAAAGTGGTCAGACGGGAGAGAAACACCGAATTTCTCTCCAGAAACTGCATAATAGTGGCAAATCGGGAGCGAATCACCGCAATCCACTCCCGAGGCGGCTGGAAACTGGCAAATCGGGAGCGAATCACTGCGTTCCACTCCCGAAACGGCAGAAAAGTGGCAATCCGGGAGAATAACACTGCATTCCGCTCCCGAATAATGAGTCTATTGCCATGAGATGGACGTGGAGCGTCCTTCATCGGCGCCGAGGTAGGTAATCACGGTGAGTCCTGGCAATCGTTGCCACGAAATGGGCTTGATAATATCCGGCTATAGCAGGTTCCGGAGGATGGCGGTTTTTCGGCTACAGATTAATGGCGCCGGCAGTCTGGGCCGTAGGGAAATCCACTGCGGCTACAGACTCAGGATGGCGGAGGCGAGGCGGAGGTCTTCGGGGGTGGTGATTTTGATGTTGAATTTCTCTCCCGGGTGGGTGCAGATGGGGATGCCAGCCCGTTCTGCGACGGATGCGTCGTCGGTGAATGCAGGGTCGTAGGGCTGCCTGTAGGCTTCCTTGAGCAGCTCCGACCAGAAGATCTGCGGAGTTTGTACTGCGCAGAGTTTGCTGCGGTCCGGAGAGGGGAGAGCGGGGTCGGTGCTGCGGAGTGTGTCGGTGACGGGAAGTACGGGGATGAGGGCACTACATTCTTCCATGCGGTCGAGCATGGAGCGTATCAGGCCGGCGCTCAGCAGCGGGCGCACTCCGTCCTGTATGGCTACGATTGCTCCGTCAGGAACTTTTTGCAATGCGTTCTGAACCGAGTGGAAACGGGTCATGCCGCCTTTAACGATGGTCTGCGAGAACGAGACTGGTCTGGTGATGCACATTTCTGTCCAGACGGGAATATAGCGTTCCGGCAGTACGGTGATTACGTGCAGTCCATTCTCTGCATCTAAAAAACGCTCGATGGTGCGCCGGAGTATAGCTGTGCCGTTCAAGTCAAGGAACTGCTTCGGAAGATCCGAACCCATCCTGGTGCCGCTGCCTCCGGCTACAAATACCGCGTAAACTGGTCTGCTCATTTTTTGAAAAACAATCTCGGGCAAAAGTAATGGTTTTCTATGAATTTTGCTTAATTTTGTGGGAACATACGTTACAGTAAGAGATATGGCATTTTCCTTCCTAAACCAAGAATTAGCCATCGATCTCGGAACAGCCAACACTGTCATTTATCAAAACAGCCAGATAGTTCTGGACGAGCCGAGCATCGTAGCTATCGATAATAATACAGGCAAGTGCATTGCAATAGGCCAGAAGGCGAAATTGATGCACGAGCGTAATAACCCCGGCATTCGCACGATACGCCCTTTGCGGGACGGTGTGATTGCAGACTTCAATGCGGCGGAGATGATGATCCGCGGCTTCATCAAGCAAGTAAACAACAAGCACCGCAGCCTCTTTACCCCTAACCTGAAAGTGGTCGTGGGCATTCCTTCCGGTTCTACCGAAGTGGAAATCAGGGCTGTGCGCGACTCTACCGAGCACGCAGGAGGACGTGACGTGTACCTCATCTTCGAGCCTATGGCTTCGGCCCTTGGTATTGGCCTCGAAGTGGAGAAGCCTATAGGCAACATGGTTGTGGATATAGGCGGCGGCACTACTGAAATCGCCGTCATTTCTCTCGGCGGCCTGGTGTATCAGGACAGTATCCGCACTGCCGGCGATGTTTTTACATCCGATATTCAGCAGTATCTCCGCCAGCAGCACAACATCCGCGTGGGAGAAATTACGGCTGAAAAAATCAAGATTGCCGTGGGCGCAGTCATTCCCGACCTGGATGAAGAACCGGAGCCTTTTATAGTGCGCGGTCCTAACCTTATGACGGCACACCCGGTGGAGGCCACTATTACCCATCAGGAAATTGCCCACTGCCTGGACAAATCCATCGCCAAGATCGAGGCTTCCATTCTGCACGTACTGGAGAACACCCCGCCAGAACTTTACTCTGACATCGTGGAGAACGGAATCTGGCTTTCCGGCGGTGGTGCGCAACTTCGAGGTCTTGCCAAGCGCCTGACGGACAAGGTGAATATACAGTTCCACGTGTGTGAAGATCCGCTCCACGCAGTGGCCCGCGGAACTTGTGAAGCTCTCAAGAATACCGATCGTTATTCTTTCCTGATGCGATAGATGGCCCGGCGCGGATCCCTCTATGTGCGTTATGCGACAGCGGCAGTCTTCATTATTCTGGAGATTGCCGCGCTGTCTATGCTCAAGAGGGCATCTACATTGCAGGACATCTGGCTGAACCGCTTGTCGCATAATGTGATGGCCTTTAACTGGGGAGGCGTGACCCGTTTGCGCAGCTATTTTTCCCTGCGCCAGCAGAACGATATTCTCGCCGGCCGCAACTATGAGCTTTTCAAGGAGTTGCAGCATTACAAAGAGATGGAGAGAGAATTGCAGGCCATGCGGAAACTGGATTCCTCCGGCTTCAAGTCCCGATTCAATTATATCCCTGCAGAGATTACTGCCATGGGCACGAATTCCAGGCACAACTACGTGATTCTGGACAAAGGCAGTGAAGACGGAGTGAAGAAGCATAGTGCCATCATCACGCCAAACGGTGTGGTGGGCATGATATATTCGGTGGATAAGCATTATTCCTACGGCCTTTCGCTGCTGAACGACAAATTGAGCGTAAGCACCAGGATAGGCCGGGAGGGTCTGGTCGCCCCCATGACCTGGGACGGTAAAAGCACCAACATGGCCATCCTGAAGAACATCCCCCTGCATCTCACTGTAGCAGAGGGGGATACGGTGCTGACCAGCGGTACGTCTTCGGTGTATCCGGCAGACATTCCTATCGGAGTTACGATGGGATCGAGGCTTATAGACGGCGCGGTGAATATAGTTGACGTGAAGCTTTTCGTGGATTTTGCTACGCTTCGTTACGTTATTATCGCCGAGAATCCGGAGCGGGAGTATTTGGAGGAGATGCAGCAATGAAAAACGGCCGCTTCATACTCGTGTACCTGATTTTGGTGCTTGTGCAGATACTCTTGTGCAATTTCTTCGGCCTTTCCCGCTATTTTCTGATAAGCACACTGCCGGTGCTTATCGTGATGCTTCCTCTTGGCACCGGGAGCATAACAGCCATGCTCATTGCTTTCGCGACCGGCTTTGCCGTGGATTTTTTCTCTAACGGCATGCTGGGCATAACGTCTCTTGCCCTGGTACCCGTGGCCTTCTCCCGCCGCTTTTTCATCAGCTTGATTTTCGGCGACGAACAGGCTTCCAGGGATGATGAAATAAGCTTTTCCAGATTCGGTCTGCCTAAGATAGCTCTTGCTGTCTTGCTGGCGTGCGCCTTGTTTTTCGCCTTGTTTATCTGGGTGGATTCAGCAGGCACTGTGGGCTTCTGGCCGGCTGCTCTCCGGTGTTTGCTTTCCGTGCTGGTGAGCACTCCGCTATGTGTTTTTGTCGCCCGATTGTTAAGGCCGGAGTAACATGGAACGCAACAACCGCTCCACCAAACTGCTGATAGGGCTCGGGGTAGTGATGCTCATACTCCTCGGCCGGCTGTTTTACGTGCAGATTATCAACGACAGCTACAAGACAGACGCCGACAACAATTCGATGACTCGCGAGATTATCTATCCCCCGAGAGGCGTTATTTACGACCGGAACGGCCTGCTGCTGGTGGGGAACCGCATTTGCTACGACATTATGGTCACTCCGCGCGAGGTCACGCAACTGGATACCTTGTCGCTGGCGGCGGCTCTCGACACCACCGTGGAATACGTGCGGGAGAAGATGCAGTACTACCGCAACTACCGCTCCCGAATAGGCTGGCAGACGCTGGTGTTCCTCAAGCAGGTGAGTGCCGAGTCCTACCTGCGCTTTGCCGAGGAGCAGTTCCGCTATCCCGGTTTCAAAGCCCAGGTCCGCACTTTGCGGGAGTACCCTTTCAACGCCGGAGGAAACCTGCTCGGCTACACTTCCGAGGTGAGTGCCGAATACCTTGAAGACCACCCCGATTACAAGGCAGGCGATTTTTACGGCCGTACCGGTCTGGAGGCTGCCCGTGAAGCCGATTTGAGGGGGAAGAAGGGCTGGCATATCTACCAGCGGGACTCACGGGGCCGGCAGAAGAATTCCTTCCACGACGGAGAATTCGATGTGGAGGCGGAGCCCGGGAAGGACATAGTGACCACTATCGACGCTTATCTGCAGCAGTACGGGCAGCGCCTGATGAAGGGCAAGAAAGGCAGTCTGGTGGCGATTGAACCTTCTACGGGAGAGATACTTACGATGGTATCCAGCCCCGGTATCGACGTTGAGGTGCTGGCGGAATTCGGCCGCCATTACGACAGGCTGAGCCAGGATAAGAACAAGCCGCTATACAACAGGGCGGTGTCGGCGTCCTACCCTCCGGGTTCGGTGTTCAAGCTGGTGAACGGTCTCATTGGCCTGGAAGACGGAGTGCTCCAGCCGTGGATGCAGTATCCGTGCTATAACGGCTATGTTTATACGTCCAGCGGCCGCAAATTGGGCTGTCACACCCATCGTTCGCCGTTGAACCTGGAAGATGCGGTGATGATGTCGTGCAACGGCTATTTCTGCTACGTGTTCAAGAATATTCTGGAGAATCCGGAGTACGGTAGCACGGAGGCGGCTTTCGACCATTGGCGGGAGATGGTGATGAGCTTCGGTTTTGGCCGCAAGCTGGGCAGCGATTTCCCGTCGGAATTAAGCGGCAACGTGCCGTCTTCCGCTTACTACAACCGCTACTACCGTAAGGGACACTGGCGTTTCCCTACTATAGTGTCGCTTTCTATCGGGCAGGGAGAAATACTCACCACGCCTCTTCAGATTGCAAACCTGGCGGCGATAATGGCCAACCGCGGCTATTACTACATTCCCCACGTTGTCAAGGCGTCGGAAGGTGTCGAGATAGACCAGAAGTACTACGAGCGGCAATATACGCTTGTGGATACCCTGCAGTTCCCCAAGGTGATAGGCGGCATGTGGAAGGCCGTGAACGCCATCGGAGAGGGGGGGACCGCGAACGTGGGGCATGTGCCCGGCCTGAATATATGCGGCAAGACTGGTACCGCCCAAAATCCTCACGGCAAAGACAATTCCGTCTTTATTTGCTTTGCTCCGCGCGACAATCCCAAGATTGCCGTGGCAGCATACATTGAGAACGCCGGCTTCGGAGCCAGCTGGGCGTGCCCTATAGCCACTTTGCTGGTGGAGAAGTACATTAACGGAGAGATTTCCGACGCTCGCAAGGATTTGGAGCGGAGGGTGCTCACTACCAAACTCATACGCTGATGGAAGAAGGTGCACTTGACAGGGGTATCAGGAAAACGGTAGACTGGCGGCTCATCGTGTTGTACCTGCTGATAATGTTTTTCGGCTGGTTGAACATCTATGCGGCGGTACGCTCGGGCGAGCCTGTTTCCATTTTGGATATGAGCTTGAACAGCGGCAAGCAGGCATTGTGGATAGCAGGCGCGCTGGTGCTGGCCGTGGTGCTGTTGTTCGTGGTGAATCCGTATTTCTGGGAAAGCATTAGCCGTCCCGCTTATGCGGTGGTGCTGGTGCTGCTGGTGCTGGTTATCTTTTTGAGTAGCAACGTGAAAGGCTCACATTCTTGGTTCGAGTTGGGACCGGTGAAATTCCAGCCTGCCGAGCTGTCGAAGATTACTACCTCTCTGTTGCTGGCGTCGGTGATGAGCAGACCGGGATTCAAGATGAGCAATTGGCAGCACCTGCTGCTTGCGGTAGCCATAGTAGTTCTACCTATGCTTGTAATTGTGGCCGAGAGCGAAACGGGTTCGGCGCTGGTGTATGTGGGGCTGATATTTGTCCTTTACAGGGAAGGCCTGTCCGGCTGGTGGCTGGTGCTGCTCGGGATGGCCGTGCTGCTGTTCGTGGTGACGCTGAAGACCCATTGGTGGGTTTCCGTAGCGCTTGCGGCGGCAGTTGCGGCGCTGTATGTTGTTTATTACCTGAGGAGGGTTTCCTCTTTGCGCCTTCGCCGGAGGACAGTACGCATCGGTATCGTCGGTTTTATTGCCGGAATTGCTCTTGTGCTGGCTACCGACGTGTTTTTCAATGATGTGCTGAAAGATTACCAGCGGGAACGTATCGAAGTGCTGCTGGGAATGAAGGAGGATCTTCGCGGAGTAGGCTACAACGTGCACCAGTCGCTTATTGCTATAGGTTCCGGCGGAATGTTCGGAAAAGGCTATCTGCACGGCACCCAGACCACTTTCGGTTTTGTGCCGGAACAGAGTACGGACTTTATTTTCTGTACGGTCGGCGAAGAGTGGGGGTTCGTGGGGAGTCTGTTCGTGATTGCGCTGTACGGCCTTTTGATATTGTGGCTGGTGCAGGATGCGGAACGTTCCAGGACAAGTTTCACCAGAATATACGGATATTGCGTGGCGGCATGCTTCTTTATGCACCTTGTCATCAATCTGGGCATGACTCTGGGGCTGATGCCGGTTATAGGTATCCCCCTGCCGCTGTTCAGCTACGGAGGCTCGTCACTATGGGCCTTTACCGTCCTGCTGTTTATTTTTATAGCCCTGGACAGGCAGGAAAAGAAGTATTTTTAATTGCCTGCTCCTTGCTGGTGGCCGGTCGCAGGGGCATCAGAGGTTTGATTGGACTAACTGCCTCAGAGTGGTGGTGTTGCGGTCGTAGAGTACGGCTTTGATTCCTACATTCAGGCCTCCTTCGACGTTTTTCGGAGAATCATCGATGAAGAGGATTTCGTCGGCATTGTGGCCGCTTTCTTTAATTGCACGGAGGTAGATTTCGGGCGCAGGCTTCAGGAGATGCATCTCGTGAGACAGGAACAGGTGCTTGAAGCTGGAGTAGAGGGGCAGGCCGGCCCTTTCGAAATTGGGTATGTGGTCCAGCATTGAAAGGGCGTTGTTGTTGCTCAGCATGCACACGTCGTAACGGCTTCCAAGTTCTTTGACCAGTTTAACGTCATCCGGGTCGGGAGTACCGAAAAAGGCGCTGTGGCAGCGGATGATGGTTTCCTTTGTGGTTCCGGGACGGCAGTGCTCAAGACAGCGGGAAAAGAAAGTATCCAGATCTATCGCGCCGCTTTCCAATTCCAGGTAAAGGCCATGCTGATGGCAAGGGTCCAGATACTTATCTATATCCGTGAATCCGGCAAACTCGCGGTAAGCTGCGATACACTTGTCCAAATGCAAAGGCAGCAATACGCCGCCCATGTCAAAAAAGATGGCTTTGATCATAAATATGCCGCAAAGTTAATTAAAAATCTTATCTTTGCACCCTGATGCCCCGTGAGGCGCCAGGCCTTGGTGGTGAAATGGTAGACACGAGGGACTTAAAATCCCTTGGCCCGAAACGGCCGTGCGGGTTC
>CAMKQN010000009.1:0-36381 GCA_946414935.1 uncultured Bacteroidales bacterium | reverse complement strand
TGCTTGGCTGGCTGAAGCGTAATGCGCTGGAACAGATTGAAAGACAGGCCCGTTTCCGCATGGATGACGGACTTGCCGAAATGGGAGCCAGGTTGAAGAGCGATGAATATCGCAGCCTGAAAGAAAAGTACGGAATAGATGAAAAAGAAGCCCTTTCCAAGCAGCGGCTCTCCGATATTCACAAGTTGTGCAACGGCGTCATACGGGATTTCGAGAAGGAGGCGTCCGGATTGGGATTCAAGCCTGAGAAGGGCGGCTCCGTGAAGTACCCCGGGGTCAAGGCCCTCAAGGACCCTGCCGTGAGCGATTTCTTTGAGAAGAAGTACCCCGTTTACGCGACGGCCCAGATAGTTGACAAGCAGCTTTACGCGCTCGGTGTGGCCCGGGAGTTCGAACAGGAGTTCGAGGCTTTGATAAAGGAAAAGAACGTGATGCCCCTGGACGAGTCCAATAGCCTGCTGAAGAAGATAATAGACGGTTCCGACGCCCCTTTCGTGTACGAAAAGACGGGAACCCGTTATGCTCACTTCCTGCTGGATGAATTCCAGGATACTTCCCGACTGCAGTGGGAGAATTTCCTGCCTCTTCTGAAGGAGGCCGACGCTGCGGGGGACAATTTGATCGTGGGAGACGTGAAGCAGAGCATTTATCGCTGGAGAGAGTCGGACTGGCGGCTTCTGGGCACGGAGGTCCAGCAGGAATTCCCATCTGCCGACATTGACTCTCCCGGCGAAAATTGGCGAAGCGCCAGGGCGGTAGTGGATTTCAACAGCCGTTTCTTCTCTTATGCGGCGGGGCTCGTGGGCTTGTCGGAAATGTATTCGAACGTTGAGCAGACGGCAAAAACGAAAGAAGCCCAAGAAGGCTGTGTGCGGGTGAGTTTTACCGGAGACCAGATTCCGGCAGTACTCGAATCCATTGCGGACGTCCGTTCCCGGGGAGCCAGACTGAGCGACATCGCAATCCTTGTCCGCGGACACAAAGAGGGTTCTGAGATTGCCGCGGCCCTCATTGAAGAGGGCATTGACGTGATTTCCGACGATAGTCTCGACCTGAAAGGGGCAGTGACCGTGCGCCGCCTGATATCGCTGCTCAATTTCTATGAAGATCCGGGCAACACAGTAGGCAGCTATCTTGCCAAGTCAATCGGCGTGCATTTCCCTGAGCATTACCATTCCCTGATTGATTTTTGCGAGCATCTGCTACGGGAACTGAGGACTTTCGACCCCAAGACTTTTGCCTCCGAGACTCTGTACATAGGGGCCTTCATGGATATGCTGCAGGAGTGGTCCGATAAAGGGGGTAACAATCTGCAGGCTTTCATTCGCGCCTGGAATGAAAAAACGGAGTGCTACATAGGCTCTCCGGCCAACTCCGATGCGGTAAGAATCATGACCATACATAAGGCAAAGGGCCTGGAATTTCCTCACGTGATTTTTCCCTTTGCCGAAAAGGTAGGTCTCTACAAAGAGGAAACCCGCTGGTGCCGTCTGGATGGCGGCGGTACTCCGCTAGGTCACCTGGCAGACGGCCTGTATCCCGTTTTGCTGAGCAGCAAGTCTGAGCAGACTCTCTTCGCATCCGCTTATGAAGAGGAATACAGGCTGCAGCTTGTAGATAACCTGAATATATTCTACGTGGCTTTGACCCGCGCGTCCAAGAGCCTGCATATTATTGCCAATACTTTGGCAAAAGGCAAGCTGGACGCGATCAAGGCTGGAAAAGCCGTGAAGTGGTCTTTCTTCTCGGAGATGCTTTACGCCTGGTGCAAATGTAACGAAGAAAGCAGCTTCGGCGTACCCTACGATTTCAACCTCATGGAGCGCAAGGACATGAGTTCAGGCATACCCGTCAGCGCTGGGTGGAATTCCATCCCCTTGGGAGACAGGCTCAAAGCCTCTCAGGACGCATCCGATTATTTCGGAGAAGACGGGCATACAGGCCCCGAAGCCTCCGGACGCCTGCGCGGAATAGAACTTCATAAGATTCTCTCCTTGGCAGACAGCCCTGAGGATATCCCCTCAGATATCGAATCCGAGTACCGAGATATGCTTAAATCCCGCATAGAGGGGCACCCCGAATGGTTTTCCAAGGCGCCCAAGGCAAGGAATGAAGTATCCGTGTTCGCTGCAGACGGCAGCCTCCACCGTCCGGACCGGGTGGTAGAGAATCCAGACGGCAGCATTACCATAATTGACTATAAGTTCGGAGCCGGGCGGGACAGCTATCTTTGGCAAGTCCGCAGATATATGTCGCTCTATCGTCGGATGGGCTATGGAACGGTACGTGGTTACATCTGGTATGTCCCTGAAGATAAAGTAGTAGAAGTATGAAAGAATTTGAGATTGTATGTCCCCTCACGCGGGAGCCCCGGCTGAAGGAAATAGAGACAAAAGCTGCCGGAATGAAGTGGGTGCTGAAGAAACGCTCTATAGATGCCCGCAAGGAACCGGTATGGCGCTATCAATATGAGGCTTACGGGCCTGACGAAGAGTATCAGTCTTATGCTCCCGAATCATACCGGGATGTACACGGGGCCCCGGCTGTGATTGTCGTAGGGGCTGGACCCGCCGGGATGTTCGCCGCCTTGAAGTTGCTTACCCTGGGTTTCAAGCCGGTGGTCCTGGAGAGAGGCAAGGACGTCCACGCCCGCAAGTTCGACATGGCCCGGCTTTCGCGCGAAGGGCTGGTGAATCCGGAATCCAACTACTGCTACGGGGAAGGCGGAGCAGGGGCTTTTTCCGACGGGAAACTCTATACCCGTTCATCCAAGCGGGGAGACAACCGTGAAGTGCTGCATCAGTTGGTGGCCTTCGGCGCTTCTAAGGACATACTTATTGACGCTCACCCGCATATAGGTTCCGACAAGCTGCCGCTCATCGTGGAGAATATTCGCAAGTGCGTGCTGGAACATGGCGGGGAGTATCATTTCGAGGCGAAGCTGGTGGCTTTGGAGGCGGAGGCAGGCGGCTGGACCGCCGTGTGTGCCGACGGCCGCCGTTTCAGCGGCCGCAAGCTTATCCTGGCGACGGGCCATTCAGCACGGGATGTTTACGAGATGCTGGAGAAGAAGGGCGTTCCCCTTGAAGCTAAGGGCTTTGCTCTGGGGGTCAGGGTGGAGCATCCGCAGGAGAAAATCAACTTCCACCAGTACCACGGAATGTGGAAGCCTGGCGTGCCTGCCGCAGAGTATTCATTCGTGGAGCAAGTGGACGGAAGGGGGGTATTCTCCTTCTGCATGTGCCCCGGAGGCATTTTGGTGCCCTCTTCCACCGAGCCCGGCACAGTCGTGCTGAACGGTATGTCCAACTCCGGTCGTAACGGCAAGTTCGCCAATGCCGGAGTAGTGGTGCAGATAGAGCCGGAGGACGTCCCCGGCAGCGGCCCGTTCCGTTTGATGGATTTCCAGCACGGGGTGGAGAAGGATATGTTCGATTTCTGCGAACGCGCCCGCTGCAGCGGAGAGAAGGACATTCCGCAGAATCCCATGGCCGCTCCCGCCCAAAGGATGGAGGATTTCTGTCTGGGCAAGATCAGCAAGAAGATGCCTCCGAGTTCATATTTCCCGGGGCTTGTCAGTGCCCCTCTGCACGAACTGCTCCCCTCCATCGTCGCTTCCCGCCTGCAGAAGGCTTTCCCCCGTGTCAAGATGAAGGGCTATTATACCAACGCCGCCCTGCTGCTTGGGGTGGAGTCCCGTACATCTTCCCCTCTAAGGGTGCCCAGGAACCCGGAAACCCTGGAAGCCCTGTCGCTTGACGGAGTATATCCTGCAGGCGAAGGCGCCGGTTATTCCGGAGGCATAGTGTCCAGTGCCATCGACGGCATACGTTGTGCCGTAGCCGCCGCAAGCTCTATATCCGAAGAGAATTGATCAGGAGCGCCGGAACTCTTCCCGTCTTGCCGCTGAGTACTCACTTCCACAGCAGTTTGCGAAAAAAAGAGTGAACGTCGTAGATGCGTTTTCTCGCCTGGATCTGCTTGTGCAGGCTGCCGCCGGTCCATTCGTCAAGGGCGTCCAGCATCAGCTTGAAATTACGGTAATGAGAGGAATTTCCTTTATGTAGATGGGCTGCGGTCCACGAGCCGGGGACTCTTCGGCGATAAACGCTCATACAATCCGAAAGGTACAGCATTCCGCCGCGCAGCGACCCCTGTATCTGGAGCGTATAATCGTAGAACAGTATTTTGCGCATGGGACTGTCCTGCAGGTACAACTCTCTGCGGCACATCAGGCTGCTGGTAGCTACGTAGCCTCCTCCTCCCATTATGACCTTCCCCGCCGGCAGAATCCGCGTCCTGCCTCCGGGACCTTCGTGCCCGTGAGGCCTGCCGTTTTTCATTTTAAGTGCCCTGTGCGCGCAGATATCCACTTCAGGGCAGGCTTCCAGTGCCGCTACCTGTTTGCTCAGTTTCAGGGGATCGGTCCAGTAGTCATCACCCTCGCACAAAGCCACATAGCGCCCCCGGACAAGCGGGAACAGGAAGTCCCTGGCTATCCTGACTCCCCTGGAATGTTGGTTGACACTTTGGAATACCGGCCTTATGATATCCGGATACCGCTCTGCATATTCCCGTATTATCTCTGCCGTACCGTCGTCCGAGGCGTCGTCGTGGATCAGTACTTCGAAAGGGAAATCCGTCTGCTGCTTGACGAATCCGTCCAGGGCGTCCCGTATGTAAGGCGCGTGATTATATGCAAGACAGATAATGCTGACGGTCATAGCAGACGGTATTGTCCGAGGCGCTCGTGAAGGGCTTCGCGGGAATTGAACATTATTGCATCCAGTACCGACAAGCCGGGGACGAAAGCACTGCGCCCCTGCTTATACGGGGCCGCTTCGGAGCAGATGAAAAAGAGGTCTATCCCCTGTTCCTTAAATGCGTCCTTTTTGTACATTTGCTGCCCTCCGATGGCGTTGATATAGCGGTCTGCGTCCAGCAGGCGGCAGAAATCGTACACCCGTTTCTCCTTGCGCATATGCCGGTTGCCCGGAAATTCGGAACTATTGCGGAGTTGGGTTTCTATGCCCAGGTAGGAGCATATTTCCCGGATTGAGAATGTGAGAAAGGATGCGAGGTTTCTATCCTCGTTTCGCAGTATGCGTTCGGCCAGCTCATAGCCTGAAGAAAAATTGGGAGCCTTGTGATATGCCATCTCCAGTGTCCTGAGCTTGTTCTCTATCTGCTCCGCTGCAATGAAGGTGTCCATTATCAGCTTGTTGCAACTCTGGTGCTCCACTTCGATGCGGAAATAATGGGGCTCTCCGTTTACCAGTATCTTGTTGCGGGTAATCCAGCTCCTTTTCTTGAAGGCATAATCCTCGCTTATCAGGAAAAGGTCGGCTGCCGCGATAAGTTGCCAGTATGGGAAATATGGCAGGAAATATGGCTGGTTGGCGGCAAGGGTCATAGCAAGTCGCAGTATTTCAGGATTTCCGGGTCAGCGGTATGTATTACCGCGGCCTTGCGGCTGTCGCCTATGTTCGTGACCGGCAGGCTTGAACATCGGAAGAATCCGGAGTCGAAATAGTTTTCGTCTATGCAGAGCATCATTCCGCATGCATAGTCGTTGTAGGCCGTGCCTTCCCAAACTGTAGGGAAGCTGCGCTGGGCGAGGAATGGCTGGCATATCATAGCGTTTACCGCCCCTGAGCTGAACAGCTCCAGCCATTGGCTTCCGGAGCAGAGTACCCCGGCGTGCACCCCTTCGCTCTTCCCGAGGCGCCAGGGCTTGAGTATATAGGCGTCCTTGTTGCCAGGGGCATCAGGCGGGGGAACGAGGAAGGTAGGTATGGCATGCGAGCGCAGGAAAGCCGTGTCTTCCGGGCTTAAGCATGATCCCGTGAAACTGTCTTCGAACCACATGTGCATGAAGCGCTTGTCGTGTATAAGGAAAATGTTGCGGAAGTCGCTGTACATGCCCAGGCGTATCATCGCCCGTATGGTGTCCATCTGCAATGAAAGGATGTCTCTCTGGTTCAGGGCGCTTACCAAAAAGGTGCCAGGGACATCCCATTCCCTGCGCCTTGGCTCCACTTCTCCGGCTTCCAGGATGCTTACCTCTATCCCGTGGGCTTCGTAGAACCGTTTGTACAGGCGGATTTCGCTTGTGCGGTCGGAACTCTTGAATACGAACATTCGCTTGCAGCCGCCAGTAATCTCCAGCATGTACGACATCATCTCTGCAAACCGGCTTTCCGGACAATGGAGGCCGAGCGACGAACAGTAAGAGCGTACATATTGCTCTCCAAACCATGACATGAAGATACCGTGGGCAAAGAAGCGGGAGGTGATTTCACAAATCTTCAGTTCTCCGGAATCGCTTATTATATAGTCCGGGCGGAAAGTACCTGCCCGGAAGGGCCGGCTGCTCTGCTCGGAAAGAATTTCCAACTCTTTATCGCTCAGCGGCATGTATTTGGCGCAAAGGCTCTCATAATGCTGTACGAAATAATCGATGCAGTCCATCATGCATCGATGCAGACGTCTCAGTTCGTCGCGCCTGGAAGGCGTGATTGCAATCGGCTGCTTGTGGTACCAGTGGAGGTAATAGGCTGACAAGTCACTGTACATAGCAACACAAAGATAAGTTATGGGCGGCGAATTCGCAAGAAATGAGTATATTCGCAAGTCATGGAAGAATTCGAAGCTTTATATTCACACGATATTTCGGTGTATAATCTGCCGGGCTTCCGCCCTCAGCTAGTGGATTCGCAGTATCTTGAAGGTCTGGGCGTTAGGATTCAGCCCAGTCCTGTGACTCTGGAGGCGTTGGAGCGCGGTTCGCGTGTGTTTATGAAGCGCTTCGAAGAAAAGTTGTTGATACCTCGCCGGCGTTATGTGGTGGCGGAGCTGGATCCTCTGTCCGTGGAGAAAGAGATACACAATTATACAGGACGCTGTCCTACCCTCACTTGGGAAATCAACCCGGTACGCGGATGCGGAGTCGGCTGCCAGTATTGCCTGGTGTCGGACGGAGTGCACGAGCAGGAACTTGTGGCATGGAGCAATTACCACCTCTACGTCCGCCGGTTGCTGGAAGAACAGAATGGCCCTGCCAGCCCCAACCAGAGACACTATTATTATTTTTCGCCCAAAACCGAGGCCCTTCAGGAAGCCAGTCTTTATACCGGAATAGCGCATAAGATACTGCACGAATTTATAGCGCACTTCGAGCGCTTTCCTGACTCTCAGGCCCGCTTGTTTATAGCTTCCAAAGCGGGTGTGCGGCACCTGGAAGCGAAGTTTGAAGGCGAGAGCATACTGTCTTTGTTTACCCGCCTTCGCGGCCGTATGCAATTCAATACCAGCGTCTCCATTATGCCGGACGCGTTCCGTGACGTGCTCGAGCCTTATGCGGCTCCGCTTCCGGAGCGGCTTGCCGCAGTGCGCATGTGCAGGGATGCAGGCATAGCCGCAGACTCGGCTTTGGTACAGCCCATCCTTACCCCCTGGCTGACTCCCGGACATATTTCTGCTTTCTTCGATTCCCTGAACGAGGCGGGAATCGTCAATTACAAGCCGGAATTCCTCACCGCCTGTGTGGAAAATCTGGCGATGCTTGGCCAGTATTTAGGGACGTTCGACAAGTCCCTGGAGCGTCAGCTCTATGAAGACTATCTCATGCCGTCCAACGAAGACCACCGCAAGCAGCGGGGGAGGATAGCTCCTTCCAAACCCCGGAGCATAGAGTGCCTGGAGCGCATGTTAAGATGCACCGAGCCCATGGGGATGAGCGTCAGTATATGCTACTGGGTGCGTAAACAGTTGGGAATCAGCGAGGAAATGATTCCTCTGATTAATCGGAACGGCTTCCAGTGCCTCGGCTACCAGTCCCGTTTGTTCGGGCCTAAGGCTTCGGAATTCTGATGCTGTAGCTGCGTTTGTCTTTGTTAGTGAGTTTGTCCGATCGCAGCCATAGATTTGCCCGTTTCAGTTCGGCGTAGCTTATCCCGTATTGGCCGGCAAAATCCACAAGGCTAGGTATTCCGCCGGATATAACTACATTACGGCGTATTTCCACAGGTTTGTAACGTTCTGTTACCTGATATCCGAAGGCCTGCGGATTGCTGAAAAACATTTTGGCAGCCAGGATGCGGTAAACATAGCGCGACGTCTCTTCCGGTAGCAGCAGGTCGAAGAACGAGTCTTGCTTCTGGGTTTCTATGCGGGTCGCAACGCCTCCCATACCGCAGTTGTAGCTGGCGGCTGCATTGATCCAATTCCCGAATTTGGCGTAGGCCCGCTTCAGGTAGGTGCATGCCGCGATTGTTTCTTTGTCTTCGTTGTAGCGTTCGTCCACCTCGGCATTCACTTCCAGCCCGAATTCCCTTGCGGTTGCGCTGGTAAACTGCCAAAGGCCGGCGGCACCGGTGGCAGATACCGCTTTGGGGTCGAGGTTGCTTTCGATTACGCAGAGGTATTTGAAGTCATCCGGTATTCCGTTATCTTTCAGCATTGCCTCTATGAAGGGGAAATACCGGCCCGAGCGCTTCAGCATGAGGGATGAGGTAGTGTGCATATAGCTGAAAGCCATTAGCTCGCGGTCCATCCTTTCGTATTTCTCTGTAGTGTCGAAATAGACGGTATCGCCTGCGAAAACGGCGTAAGGAGGCACTGCCGGCGGCGTAGGGTGCGGGTTGTCAGCGGGACGTTGATATATGCCCTGCGCCGCGGCCTGAATGCTCATCAGTATCAGAAGTATGGAAGCTATCCTTTTCATCATGGTGATTCTAAATTACACCGCTTCCAAGCAGTTCCGGGGCGTCGTAAGGGTCTGCGGAGTCGGGCAGGGCATGGAAGGCGGCGAACTGCCCGGGGGTGATGCTGCGCTGAGCTTCATCGAAGCATACAAAGAGTCCGGTCTCCCGCATCAGCAGGGTACAGTCCTGCAGCGGCTGGCGGTAGCGGATACGGCAGCGGCAGCGCAGGCTGGTTCCGGGCTGCATCGCCAGGGAGGGACGCATCCAATGAATTTCGTCAGGGGCGATGCGGAGCACACTCCGGAAAAGGCCTTTGTGGTCTTCACCCTCGCCAACGTAAATGCGGTTGGAACTAATATCGGTAGCAATCACGAACAATGGCTTGGCGTGGCCCCCGATAGACAGGCCTTTACGCTGGCCGTTGGTGTAGAATTGCGCCCCCTCGTGCTGGCCTGCTATCACTCCCCACGGGTTTGCTTTGTAGCGGGTCTTCTTGATGTGGCGCTTACCTGAGCGATAGCTCTCTGTCTGGAACTGTATATCGCTGTAATCCAGAGGTGTGGCAAGTTCCTCAAGAGCTTCGTCGCTCAGGCTGTCCCAGCCGTCCAGCCGGGCGCTTTCCAGCAGCCCGCAGTCTTTGCGGTACTTCCCGGAATCACGGTACCAGGCATCGAACACCTCTACCACATCTCCTTCCACCGGCTTGAGTTTCTGCTGCAGAAATACGGGCAGGTCCACTTTTCCTACGAAGCATATACCTTGGGAATCTTTTTTGTCGGCCGACGGCAAATCGGCCTCTGAGGCGAGGGCGCGCACTTCCGACTTGAGCATTCCGCCAATAGGGAAGAGGGCACGGGACAACTGCTCCTGGTTCAGCTGGCAGAGGAAGTAGCTCTGGTCTTTCCCGGGATCTATGCCTTCCAGCAGCTTCCAGCGGGTCTGTCCGTCGGTATCTGTGAACTCTTCCTTACGGCAGTAATGCCCTGTGGCTACCATGTCTGCACCCAGCTCCATGGCTTTTTTCAGGAAGGCGTCGAACTTGATTTCCCGGTTGCAGAGTACGTCCGGGTTGGGAGTGCGGCCGCGGGAGTATTCGTCGAACATATAGTTCACCACCCGTTCGCGATACTCCCCGGAAAGGTCCACGAAATAGAAAGGAATGCCAATTTTACGGGCTACCAGCTCGGCAACGAACTTGTCTTCTTCCCATTCGCAGTCTCCGTGGAGAGTGCCCTCGGTGTCGTGCCAGTTCTGCATGAACATGGCAAACACATCGTAGCCCTGCCGCTTGAGCAACAGGGCCGCTACGCTGGAGTCCACGCCTCCCGAGAGTCCTACGCAGACCTTCATCGCAAATCTGTGACTACCCACTCGCTTCCGAGCGAGCTTGCATCGAAGCTGAATCCTTCGAGGCTGCCGCTCAGGGGCGAGGGTACTATTGAACTGAATTTGAACGAGAAATCGCTTTCCGACGTGCTGTCTTTCCACACGCCGCTGATGACTGACTTGCTCACTTTCAAATCCTTGGTATTATCTGTCCACACGGCGGGATTGTCCAGGAAAGTGCTGCTGCCGCCAGAGCGCTCGATATAAACTTCTTTGGCCTCCTGGTCAACAGTCCACTTGGCTGTGCCGTCGCAGTAAACCTCTATGCCGTTACCCTGGAAGCGGTAGCACTCCCCGTCCACAACGGCTTTCCCGTTCATTTGCAGCGGGGCTTTACCTTTCGAACTTAAGGTGAAATCAAAGCTGACCCGGTTGTTGGTGAGAAGATCTTTCACATAGGCGGCGTCACTCTGCGCTGCAAGACTCAGGCAGAGAAAGACGGCGGACAGGCAGATAGACAACTTTTTCATTTTCCGTAAACTTCCAATATGCTCTGGAGGCTGTTGAGGTCGGGGATTAGAACCTGTCTGGGCTTCGCGCCCTCCTGAGGTCCCACGACTCCCGCTGTCTCAAGCTGCCCCATTACACGGGCAGCTTTCGCAAATCCCATACCGAGGCGTGTCTGCAGATAGGAAGTTGACGCCTTTTGTGTAGTTACCACCAGTTCGGCGGCCTCGCGGAAACGTTCATCTACGTCGGAAATATCCCCGCTCCCGCCACCTCCGTTACCGTCAGGGCTTTCTTCTACATCGGGCAGGTAATAAGGCGTGTTGTAGCTTTTTGCATACCCTTGCTGGCTGCTTATGGATTCAGTGATATTGTCTATTTCATCGCCGCTCACATAGCCGCACTGTATGCGTTCCGAGTCGATGCCGGCGGAGAACAGCATGTCTCCTTTGCCTATGAGCTTTTCGGCTCCTGGAGCGTCCAGAATGGTCATTGAATCCACCCTGGAAGCCACACGGAAGGCAATGCGCATAGGGAAATTGCTCTTGATGAGGCCGGAAATCACATCTACCGACGGTCTCTGTGTGGCGAGAATCACGTGTATACCTGCCGCACGGCCTTTCTGCGCGAGACGTATGATGGAACCGGTAATGCTGCGGCCGGCGGCTTTCGCTTCCGGTCCGCCTCCGCTCGTCATGGTAAGGTCTGCGTACTCATCCACCACCACTACCAGATACGGCAGGAAACGGTGCCCCTGGTCGCTGCGCAGGTGGTGCTTGCGGAATTTGTCGTTGTACAAGGTAATCTTGTTTACGCCTGCCTTCGACAGCAGTTCATAGCGCTCGTCCATTTCAATGCATACGGAGCGCAGAATCTTCTCGGCATCCTTGGGCTTCTTCACTATTGCATTGCCCAGCTCGTCCTCTTCGCTGGCGGCAGTGGGCAGCACGGCAAGATAGTGATGCAGCAATTGAGCATAAGCGGAAAATTCCACCATCTTCGGGTCGATGAACACGAATTTCAGTTCCGAAGGATGGCGGCTGTACAGCAAAGAACTCACTATTACGTTGAGTCCTACTGATTTACCCTGCTTGGTAGCACCAGCAATGAGCAAGTGTGGGGCATCCGCAAGGTCGAAGACCTTTACTTTCTGGGTGATGGTGTAGCCTATAGCCACCGGCAGTTCAGCCTTGCTGTTGCGGAACTCTTCATCGTTCAGCAGGGCTTTCAGCGGCACTATGGAGGAGAAGTCGTTGGCTACTTCTATACCTACGGAGTCGTCCAGGGTCACAACACGTACGCCTTTGGCTTTCAAGGACATAGCTATATCTTCCTGGAGTCTCTTGATATCCGAAATCTTCACTCCGGGGGCCGGATACACCTTGTACAGGGTAACAGTCGGGCCTACGATAGCGGTTACGTCGTTTACCTGAATCTTGTAGTTGGCAAGGGCTACACGAATCTTGTTGCGGTTGCGCACGAGCTCTTCTGTGGATACTTCGTGGCGGTTGTTTTCATGGGACTCGAGCAAATCCAGAGACGGCGGAAAACTGAACTTTGGCAGGCCGTCCGGCGGATCCAGGCGGTTGTCGATGGGCTTCAGCTCCTTCTTGATATCGGTTTCCAGATTATCCATGGGAGTAATCTCCATAGTATCATCTCCCTCTCCTGTTGCGGGTACGGAATCCGGGGCCGCCGGTTTTTCTTTTTCAGCCTTCTCTTTTTCGGCCCTCTCTTTTTCAGCTTGTTGTTTTTCAGCTTGTTCCCTTTTCTCGCGTTCCTTTTGTTCCCTGGCTTCCTGTTGCCGGCGGCGTTTTTCTTCCTGCTCGGCTTCGCGCTTGAGCCGGCGTTCTTCGGCATTTTCGTCATCTCCGGGCACAGCTGCCCAGAGCCCGGCCATGAAAGTGTTGAAACGGCTGGAACAGAAGAACAACCAAAGCGCGCAAAGCAGCAGGATAGCGATGGCGCTGGCGGCGGGGCCTATTACCTTCCACCCCCAGTCGATGATTGCGGCGCCGCACGCCCCTCCAAGGCCTCCCCCGAACGCATTCGCGAGGCCGGCTACCTTGCCGATGTATGCCAGCAGCAAAGATGCCGAAAAAGCTCCGGTGAGGGTAAGCAGCACCGATCTGGAAAAGGAAAAAATCCATTTGCCGGTGAGCAGCTTCACGGAGATTATGACCAGGATAAACAGCAGGGCTATGCTGCCGAGGCCAAGGAAATCGCATATGAAGAATTTTCCGGTCTTATACCCCAGAGACCCGGCTGCGTTGGCTACCTGCTGGCCGGGGATGAAACTCATATCCTGCTTCCAATGAAGAAGATACGATACGATTGCAATGAAAATGAAAAGGGTGACGGCGGCAATGCAGAAGCCCAGCAGTTTTACAGCCGAGGCCTTTTGGTTCTCGTCCCAGTTGCGTATGAATGCAGGCGCTCTCATTACTTTCTTTTGCCCTTGTTTTTGCGGTGTCCGTTACGGTTCTTGCCTCCGCCCGTGCCCACGTTGATGTTGAGGCTCGGACGGGAATAGTTGGCATCAGAGTTCAATTGGCGGAGGGTTATGCCCTCAGGTATTTTGAGACGGTAGTCGGAGAGCTTCTCGATATCGTTGAAGATGGTCTCGTCGGACACGCTGTCCTTGTTCCAGATCAAATACTGCTGTCTCATGTAAATGGCCAGCGAACGCAGCATTTCGTTCTTGAGTTCTCCTTCCGGCTCCTCGCAAAGCAGGTTGATAATCTTTTCGATGTTGCGGCCGTAGTGCGTGGCTTTGATCTTCTCCTCTTTCATCGGAATAGGCACAGGGCGTGTGCTGAATTCTTCGGCGGTAGGAGACGGATAGGGAGAGTCCACGTCCAGGTCAAAGCCGGCTATCATGTACAGATGGTCCCAAAGCTTATGGTCGTAGTTGTCCAGGGTGCGAACCTGGGGATTAAGCAGTTCCATTACCTTAACGATAGCCCTTGCCTGCTCGCTGCGCTTTTCCCGGTCCGGAATCTCCTTCATTTTCTCCACCATCTTGAGCACGTTGCGGCCGTATTCCGGCATCTGCAGCTTTTCGCGCTCGGTATTGTATTCCAGACCCATATTGTTGACGGATTCTTCCATGTTTGAGTAGTTAACTTTTCAAGTAAGCAAATATAAGCTTTTCCTGGCAAAGTAAAAAACAAAATGACATCTGAAAACATTTTCTTATATTTGTCGGTTGATATGATCAAATATTTTAAAGTTGCCGAACATATTTTCTCTCTGGAAATGAGTGACAGCTGCTCATTGTGGCCCAGACTGACGCAGTATGACCCGTTTGTAACGGAGAAAGTTCCCGAAGAACCGATTTTCAGCTTGAGGCTGGACATGGGGGCCTATGAAGCCGATCCCGAAGCCCGGATCGTTTACGATGCTCCTACCGAAGAGGGGGAAACCGTCATCCGTCTGTCCAGGGAACGGAATTCCTGGGCTTTCGACATGTCCCCCGAAAAGAGCATTCCATTCCATTCCCACATGCGTTCTTCAGCGGATTTCAAAAAAGGGGTGCTGTACCTGGACAACCGCCGGGTAGTCGATGCCTTGTTCGGTATCAACAACTCGCTGATGCTGCTGTATGCTTTCTGCACTGCTACCCGAAATACTCTGGAACTGCATGCATCTATGGTGAGCAACTCCGGGAAGGCTTTCCTCTTCCTGGCCAAGAGCGGCACCGGGAAAAGTACGCACAGCAGCCTGTGGCTCAAGCATATACCCGGCAGCGAGCTGATGAACGACGACAACCCGGTAGTACGGGTATGGCCCGACGGACGGGTGATAGCATACGGCACGCCTTGGAGCGGGAAGACTCCCTGTTACCGCAACGTGGAGGCCCCGGTCGGCGCTTTCGTAAGGATCAGCCGCAGTCCCGAGAACAAGATTTCTCCGCTGAGTCCTCTTCAGGCGTATGCTCTGCTCTACTCGTCCAGCTCCGGCTTCAAGGCGGAAAAGACAATGGCCGACGGCTTGCATGACACCATGGAGAAAATTATTTCAACCACCCCTTGCTATGTGCTGGACTGCAGGCCAGATGAAGAGGCTGCCCGCGTGTGCTCAGCTGAAGTTTTGAAGTGAACCGCAAGAAAGTCATATTGCCGAACGCCATAATGCTTGGCGAGGTGACCCGTCTGCTTCAAGAGGGGCACAGCGTAACCATAATGACAAAAGGCTCGAGTATGTCTCCTTTCATCCGGGGCGAACGCGACAGCGTCGTGCTGGAAAAGAGGAGCAAGGTGGAGCTGGGGGATATCGTGCTTTGCCAGATACGGCCGGGACACTATGTGCTGCATCGAGTCCATGCCATGAACGGCGATGCGCTGACGCTTAAAGGCGACGGTAACCTGGATGCCACCGAGTCCTGCACCCTGGCGGACGTCTGCGGAACGGCGGTGGAAATACTTTTGGGAGACAAGCACCGTTTCAATTGTTACTCTCCTTTTTTCCGCAGGGCCAGCCGCCGCTGGGTAGCGGCTCCCCGTTTGGTCAGACGTGTCATTTTAGGAATTTACAGAAGAATAAAGATATTATGAAAACAGTTGAAGGTTTTACCCTCCGCTCTTTGATGAAGGAGTTTATCCTCACGGCGGACAATGTTGTGAACGTGAATTTTAACAAGGTTATATCTCTCAATGAATCAGCTGCTTACCTGTGGGAGTCGGTGAAGGGTAAAGATTTTGACGCACAGACACTTGCAGACTTGCTGCTGGAGCGTTACGAAGTAGATAAGGAGACTGCCCTGCGCGATTCCGAGGCTATCATCGTCAAGTGGAAAGAGGCCGGGATAGTTACTGACTGATGAAGTCATTCCGCGAATGCCTTTCCGGACTGATGCGGACGGCCCGTCCGCACAGGTGGCGCATACTCCTGAGCTGTCTCATAGGCACTCTGGGGGTGGTTGCCTCCCTGGCATTCGTGTGGATTTCCAAGAAGGTGGTTGATGTGGCCACCGGAGAAGAGTCCGGTGAGCTTATTCCCTTCGTGCTGCTGATGCTGGGTATAATGCTTGTCCAGGTCATTACCCGGGTCGGTGGCAACTATTGGAGGGGAGTGATAGTGGTCAAAGCGCAGAACTTCCTGAGGGAGAGTGTGTTCCGTAAGGTGATGCTCAGTACCTGGACAGGTAAGGACAAGCTTCACAGCGGCGATACGGTAAGCCGTCTGGAAGAGGATATCCGGGTGGTGGTGGACTTTATCTGTGTTTCTCTTCCTGAAGTGGCGGTGACCATATTGCAATTGCTTGCCGCGTCCGTGTATGTCTTTTTGCTGGCATCCGACCTGGCTTGGATATTGTTGCTGATAATGCCCGTGGCAGTATTGTTCAGCCGCTTGTTTTTCAGGAAGTTACGCGCTCTTACAAATGAGATCCGCGCTACCGATGCGCAGGTCCAGGGCCTGATTCAGGAAAATACCCAGCGCAGGGTGCTGGTGCGTATGCTGGGAGCTACCGCCAGGGTTCTGGAAAGGCTCGGAGGACTGCAGCAGACCGTGTACAGCAAGACGATGACCCGTTTGAACTACAATGCTGTGTCCCGCGGGTTTATGCATCTTGGCTTCGCTTCAGGATATGCTCTGGTTTTCCTCTGGGGCGTTTTCGGCCTTCGCGACGGCACGATCGGCTATGGTACCATGGTAGCCTTCCTGCAGCTTGTAGGACAGGTCCAGAGGCCGGTGGCTGCCATAGCTTCGGAGGTGCCGTCCTTCATTCGCGCCCTTTCCTCAGAGGATAGGTTGATGGATCTGGAGCAGGCTCCGCAAGAGGCTGATGCAGAAGATATTGTGCTGAAGGGGGCGCCAGGCGTGCGGGTGGAGAATCTCAGTTTTACTTATGACGGCGGCAGCAACAAGGTGGTTTCAGGTTTGAATTTCGATTTCAAGCCGGGCACCATGACTGCCATCATCGGCACCACCGGTGCGGGGAAGTCCACGCTGGTGAGGGTTATCATGGCACTGCTTAAACCTGATGCCGGCAAGGTCACGCTTTACGAAGAGGGAGAGGGTGGCCGTTCTATTGAGTCCGGAGTGGGAACCCGCTGCAATTTTATGTTCGTTCCACAGGGTAACAGCTTGATGAGCGGGACTATACGTGAGAATCTCCTGCTCGCCAGGCAGGACGCTACCGAGGAACAGTTGCACGAGGTGCTGCATCTTGCGGCCGCCGATTTTGTCTATGATTTGCCGAACGGACTGGATACCGTATGTGCTGAAATAGGTGCCGGTCTCAGTGAGGGCCAGGCTCAGCGGATTGCCGTGGCAAGGGCTCTTCTGCGTCCCGGCGGCATACTGGTGCTGGACGAAGCTACTTCTTCCCTGGATGCTGAAACCGAGCTGGAATTGCTGGAGCGTATGGCGGCCCGTTACCGCGGCAGCAAGACTATCTTGTGTATAACGCATCGTCCTGCGGCTACTTCGTATGCGGATTCGGTTTTACGGCTGGTGCCGTAAAACCGAATCCGGATTACTATCCTATCCTTAAAAGTTCGGAGAGCGCCAGCTTGTGTCTGAGGTAATCAGGCAGGCCTCGATGCCGTCGTGCTCTTCCACAAAGCGCCTGGCCTCTTCCATCCCTATCACCATAAAGTAGGTGGCAAGGGCATCGGCCTCGGTGGCGGAAGCGGCTACCACGGTGGCACTCAGCAGGTTGTGCTCTACCGGCCGGCCAGTCCGGGGGTCTATGGTGTGGGCGTATTTCTTGCCGTCGTGAATGTAGTACTTACGGTAGTTGCCGGACGTTACCACTCCGTAGGCTCCGCCGTCCGACTTCCAGATGCCTGCCAGTTTAGCCCCCGGTGTGTCGTTGCCGTCTTCCGGGGTATCTATGCCGATCGACCATCCTTTTCCCTCAGGGTTTAAGCCTTCACAATAAATCTCGCCTATGTCCACCAGCATATCTTTCACGCCTATTGAGTGGAGGTACGAAGCCACCAGATCGCAACTGTATCCTTGCGCTATCGCATTGAAATTCAATACTTCGCGGTTCTGGCAGCGGACCATGGCGGCCTGGATTTCAGCTTCCCCGGGGAAACTGCCGTTCTTGAAACCGAACCCCCAAATGTCGAACAGCGGACCTGCTGCTGCGTCAAAAGCTCCCCCGCTGAGCCGGCGGTAATGCTCGGCAAGGGCTTCCACCTCTTTGAACATGGGACTCAGTTCAACTGCTTCACCGGCATTCCGGCGGCTGAGCTGGGACATTTTGTTGTACCCGGACAGCGTGGTGTCTATGACCGTGAGTATGCTGTCCACTGCAGCCTGCACTTGTTTTGTCTTCACGCGCACGCCACGGGAGTTATACTTGACGCTGTATACCCCGCCCTGGGCGTAGCCACGGATGGTTTCATATCTGTCCGGGCATGAACAGCTCAGGCAAAGTAGAAATGCATAAAATATTACTCTGGCTTTCATTGTTTTCGGCAAAGTATTTGCACAAAGGTAGCGGAAATTCGCGTAAAAATATGCATATTTGCAATTTGTAGAACCATAGGGATGAAATTTAGATTATTCATTATACTTGTCTCGGCACTGATTTTGGGTGTCTTGGCGCCTTCCTGCAAAGAGAAGGAAATCACCAAGGAATATATGAAAGGCAGTCTGGAGGTGAAGCATAACATGCCTCGTTATGTATGCCCCGGACAAAAGTATTCTTTTACTGCCGGCGGCGTAACTGCTCCTGATGGCACCGATGTGGGTTACAGTTTTTCCTTTGCCCCGACGGGCCTCAGGGACACTTTGAAGAACGGATCCTCCAGCTTTCTGTTCGTGGTTCCCGATACTCTTGGCACTTTCACTCTCAATTACAACGCTTTCCCCGTACAGTCTTCAGAAAAGTACTACACTACTTCCGGCAGTTATTCCTTCGTAATTGTCAGCGATAATCAGGAGCATGGCTCCATTTCCGGAGTTTCCGGCCATTCAGGGGACGAACTCGTGACTATAGACGGCCGCTATTATTATCTCAGCGAGTCTATGGGTGCCAGATGGCTTCAGTCCAACCTTTCAGTCATCAAGGAAGATGAAAGCGGCAATGAGGTCTTCGGCCGTTCCTACGAAAACAGTTCGGCTATGAAGAACGTTTTCGGCGCGTATTATACCTGGGAGGAAGCTCTTACGGCATGTCCTGCCGGCTGGCGCCTGCCTTCCGAGGCTGACTGGGTGGACTTGCTTAAGGCGGTGGGCGCACCTGCCGGCCTGTCTCCGTTCCAGGACTCTCCGTGCGGAGCCGGCAAGTTGATGGCAAAGGCCAGTTTCAACCGCACTCCAATGTGGGATTATTACCGCGGAGTCGATATCCAGGATGTTACTTTCAGCGCCATTCCTGTCGGTTACGCAATGGAGACCGGGCAGACATACGTCTTCTACGGCTATTCCAAGTACGCATGTTTCTGGACCTCCGAGGAATATGGCGGGAAAGCCGTATATCGTTACATTCACGAGGAAACGGATAATGTGTTCGTAGGCACGGCTGACAAGCACAATTTCGCTGCCAGCGTGCGTTGTGTCAAATGATTATGGAAGACAGGCAAACCATAGAGCAAGCTGCCCAGCACGTTTTCGACGTGATGGCCAAAAGAGTGTCTGCTGAGGATCTGCAGCGTATTATGGATGCCTACAAGATGGCTGCGGAAGCTCATGAAGGGCAGAAACGCAATACGGGTGAACCTTACATAATGCATCCCGTTGCAGTGGCAGCCATTGCAGCCGAAGAGCTTGAACTGGACGCCAATACGGTTATTGCAGCCTTCCTTCATGACGTGGTGGAAGATACTCACTTTACCTTGGAGGACATACGTTCCCGTTTCGGCGACGACGTAGCCTTCCTGGTAGATGTGGTGACCAAACGGAAGAAGCACAATTACGAGCACACCAAGCAGGTGGACAACTATCGCCAGATCCTGGAGTCGGTTCACTTCGATATACGGGCTCTCCTGGTGAAACTGAGCGACCGCCTGCACAATATGCGTACGCTGGACAGCATGCGTCCGGACAAGCAGATGAAGATAGCCGGAGAAACCGACTTTTTCTATGCCCCTCTTGCCGGCCGCCTGGGTTTGTACTACGTGAAGACGGAGATGCAGAACCTGTCGTTCCGTTTTCGCTGTCCAAGCGAATATGAGCAGATAGTAAACCAGATTGAGGAGGACCGTGTACGGACAGAGGCGTCCGTGAAAGCCTTTACGTACGAAATCAACGATATCATAAAGAGCGTAGGCATACCTGCCCGCACACAGGTGCGTTACCGTAAGCCTTACAGTATATGGCGCGACATGAAGGAAAACAACTGCGACTTTGCGCATGTTGAGTTCAAGCATTTCGTCCGCATAATTTACGAGCCCATTTCAGAGTGGGCGAGGTCCCAGAACAGCGAAAAGGACACCAGCCTGTTCATTTACTCCTGCCTTACAAGTCATTTCAAGGAGCGGCCGGGAAGCGTGGTAAGCTATATCGATGTCCCCAAGGACAATGGCTACCAGAGTTTCCATGTGCAGCTTCTCAACCGTGACGGTGTCTGGGAGGAACTGCATATAGCATCGGAGCGTATGCACAGGAATGCCCGCCTGGGCTGTGTGGTGGAACGTGATGAGAGTTGGCTGGAACGATTCACGACGGTGCTGCGCAATATAGCGGGCAGCGGCGACGGTTATCTTTTCATGGACAGCGTGAGTTCTTCGCTGTACAATGAAGATATTCTGGCCTTTACGCCAAAAGGCAAGGGTATTATCCTGCCTAAGGGGGCCACTGCCCTGGATTTTGCTTTCGAGTTGCATTCGGAGATAGGCGAGCATGCCAAATATGCCCGTATCAACGGTTCCCTGAAACCCATAAAAACTCCTCTGCAGCGTGGCGACTGCGTTGAGATAGGCACTTCGGAGGATGTAGTCCCCAAACGTGAGTGGCTCTCATACGCTAAGACTTACAAGGCGCGCAAAGTCCTTCATGACCTGCTGAGGAACGAAAAATCCATGGATTTTCATCTCTGTGAAGAGTGCGATCCGCTACCGGGGCAGGAAGTGATCGGATTCAAGGACGCAGAGGGTACGGTGACGGTGCATAGCCGTAACTGTCCTCTGGCTATCAAACTGGCATCGGAAAATGGCAACAGTATAGTCTCCGTGGCCTTCGATGCAAATCTCTCCAGAACCTATCCCGTTACCATCAAGATAGTTGCCATTGACCGTTATCATCTGCTGAGGGATATTATCGACTGCTTCGTGGAGCATCAGCATTTGTCCATGACAAAGCTCACCACCCATACCGAAGAAGAAATCGTGACATGCATCATAGATGTTCCGGTTCATTCAGTGGACGAGCTTCACCATACGATGGAAAGGATTTCAGCCATTCCCGGCGTGGACGAAGTACGCAGGCTTTCCAAAGTCAAGCATCTTACAGAGAAGAAATAGCTTCCAGACAGAACTCCATCGTCTCTACCGCTTTCCCGCATACCGTAGCCAGTATGCGCGGGCATCCCCATATCGCTTCCGCTATTGCGCAGGATGCCGCTCCGACGATTATCAGCTCCGTCAGCGGAAGGGCTATCAGGTTGGTTATCAGAAAGTAAAGAGGAAAACTCCGGAAGCGGAGCCAAATCAGCGGGGCCGTGAAAAGCTGGCATGATGCCGATAGTGCGGCGCTATTCCAGACCGCTCTGAGTGGGTCTCGGCTGCGAGTCCTTGGATACCATCCTTCGAGTTTTGGATAAAGTACGGTGATTCCGAGAAGTGAAAGGTAAGATAGCTGGAACGCGAGGGAAGATATTACCCCGGGTTGTGCTGCAAGCTGGATGGTGAGGGCCAGGCAGAATGTGCCGAGCGGAGAGTGCGCGCGCCCGCTCATTGCCCGGCCGGCCTCGTTGAGGATAATGAAAAGAAAGGCGCGTACGATGGAGGGAGAAGCCCCTGTAGCTGCTGCATATACCCCGCAGGCGGCAATAGTGAGCGTGCTTTGTATACACCTGGCAGGACTGCTGCCTCCCAAGACTCCCAGGATTTTTCGCAGGCAAGCATAAATGACTCCCAAATGCAGTCCTGACAGGGCAAGGATGTGCGCCGCTCCGCTGCATCTGAAGGCTTCAAGCGTTTCTTTGGGCAGGGAACTGCGTCTTCCGGTGAGCAGGGCCTTGATGATGGCGTTGCTGTGCTCGCCTGCGAACGGGATACGGTCCAGCAGTTCTTCCAATGAGTCGGCAAGTGGCTCAAATCCTGATAATTGTACTTGCCTTGGACTTAGTGCGTCCGTGCACCAGCATAAGGCTCCGAGGCAGAAGAACAGCAGTTGCAGCAGCCCTTTGCAGCGCTTGTTGCTCCAGGTGCACAGGCATATAGAAACAGCAGCGGCAACGCTGCATGCAATAGCTCCCTCGAAAGGCACTGAAGCAAGCGCCGCCGCCGTTACTCCTGCCGCAAAAGGGAAGGATAAGCTGATAATAGCTGCATTGTTTTTCACAGTTTCTTGTTTAAGTGCTGCAATTTAGACATTATTTTCTTATTTTTGTAAACTTATTCAATCTCTTTATGATAATACTAGTAATCAATTGCGGCAGCTCTTCGGTAAAGTACCAGTTACTGGATATGAAGAGCGATGATGTGTATGATATCTTGGCCAAGGGCCTTGTGGAAAAAATAGGCCTGCCTGAGGGCACCATCACCCACAGGCCGACAGGCAAGGAAGGTTTCGTCCGGGACCTGCCCATTCCGGACCATAAGGTGGGAATGAAGCTGGTGCTGGATGCTTTGGTTGACCCGGAATTCGGCGTGCTCTCATCTTTCGACGACATAGAAGCGGTCGGCCACCGTATCGTGCAAGGCGCCGATTTTTTCAACGGCAGCGCTCTCGTGAATGAAGACGTATTGGAGAAAATCGGTATCTGCTGCGATTTCGCACCCCTCCATAATCCGGCGCATCTCCTTGGAATACATGCAGTTGCTCATGTACTTCCGGACGTGCCCCAGGTGGTTACTTTCGATACCGCCTTCCATCAGACGATGGAGCCGTACGCCTATATGTACGCTCTTCCTTACGAGTACTACGAGAAGTATCATGTACGCCGTTACGGAGCCCACGGCACAAGCCACCAGTATGTGTCCCAGAGAGGAGCCAAGCTGGCGGGAATTGACCTGGAGCATTCCAAGATCATTACCTGCCATATAGGTAACGGCAGTTCAGTCACCGCTATCCGCGACGGCAAGTGCGTGGATACATCCATGGGCTTCACGCCTCTCGAGGGCATGATTATGGGTACCCGTTGCGGCATCATCGACGCCAACATCGTACCTTATATCATGAAGAAGGAGAATCTTACTCCGGACCAGATGACAGAGGTGATGAACAAGAAGAGCGGCTTCCTTGGCCTTAGCGGAGTGAGTTCCGATGCCCGCGACATGAACAACCTTGCCCTTCAGGGAGACAGCAAAGCCAAAATAGTGCTGAAGAAGCTAACCTTCGATATAGTCAAACTGGTGGGCGGCTATATAGCGGAAATGAACGGCGTGGACCTCATAGTCTTCACCGCAGGCATAGGAGAGCATAATCCCCGCCTCCGCCGCAGGGTGTGCGAGCAATTGGGCTACATGGGTGTAAAGATTGATGCAGATGTGAACGAAAACGCTCATTCAGAGACCATTATCTCCACTCCTGACTCCACCGTGAAAGTCGCCCTTATCCCTACCGATGAAGAACTTGTGATTGCGAGGGATACAATGAGAATAGTATCAACCATAGAAGAATAGCATTATGATTAAGAATTTTAACGACGTTTTCGAGACTCTCAAGCAGAAAGGTATCTGCAAGCGTATGATTGTGGCCTGGGGTGTTGACGAGCACTCCATTGAGGCCGCATACAAGGCCGTGGAAATGGGCTTCGTGCAGGTTTCCCTGGTGGGCGACGCTGCAAAGATAGAGGAAGTCTGCAGCAAGAACGGACTGGATATGGCCAAGTTTACCGTAGTGGACAACCCGGTGGAAATCAAGGCTGTAGCTCAGGCGGTGCAGATGGTGCATGACGGCGAGGGCGATGTGCTTATGAAGGGCCTCTGCTCCACCGACAAGTTCCTCCGTGCCATTCTGAACAAAGAAACCGGCCTCCTTCCTCCCAAGGGCCTGCTCAGCCATGTGAGCGTTGTTGAAAATCCCCAATATCCCAAGCTCATCTTCTTCAGCGACATGGCAGTCGTTCCCCAGCCTGACTTCCGCCAGAAGGTGAAGATTTCCGGTTTCCTGCTGGGAGTTGCCAAGTCTTTCGGCATCGAGAGACCCAAGATTGCCTTCGTGGCGGCTTCCGAGCAGATGCTGGATTCCATGCCCGCATGTATCGAGGGCGCCATGCTTGCCAAGATGTGCGACCGCGGCCAGATTCCCGGCTGTATAGGCGACGGCCCCTTGGCTCTCGACGTCTGCATCGACCCTGAATCTGTGGCTATCAAGAAGTTGAAGAGCGAAGTGGCCGGTGATGCCGATTGCCTCCTCTTCCCCAACATCGAGTCTGCAAACGTGTTCTGGAAGACAAACAGCAAGCTCTGCACCGGAGTGCGCCAGGCTGGAATGCTTGTAGGTACTACGGCACCTTGTATCCTTGCCAGCCGTGCCGACAGCGTGGACACCAAGCTGAACTCCATCGCTGAAGCGGTGATGTTCGTTAGCAAGTAAATGCATACCAGGGAAGAAAAACTCCAGGCGTTCGGGCGCTTGCTCGATATCATGGACGCCTTGCGTGAGCAGTGTCCGTGGAACGCCGAGCAGACCATGCAGAGTATACGCCGCCTCACCGAGGAGGAGGTGTATGAGCTTAGCGACGCCATTGTGAAAGGGGAGAACGCTGCCATTTCAAAGGAAATCGGCGATTTGCTATATCACATGGTTTTCTATGCACGCATTGCTCAGGAACAAGGGAGTTTCGATATAGCCGACTGCATAGACAAAGTATGCGAGAAGATGATATTCCGTCATCCTCACGTGTTCGGCGACAAGAAGGGGCAGGAGACTTCGGCCAAAGAGATTGCCGATACCTGGGAATTGGTCAAGGCTAAAGAGAAAGGCGGCAACCGCACCGTGATGGAAGGTATTCCCGATGCGATGCCGGCCCTTCTCAAGGCCCTGGCTATGCAGGAAAAAGCCCGTGGCTGCGGTTTCGACTGGGAAAAGAAGGAGGATGTATGGGATAAGGTAAGCGAAGAGCTTGCCGAAGTGCAGGAGGCCGTGGGAACCGACCAGCTCACCGAAGAGTTCGGCGACCTCTTGTTTGCCGTGCTTAATGCTTCCCGTCTGTACGGGGTAGATGCTGAAGCGGCGCTGGGCGCTTCCTGCTCCAAATTCCGCCGCCGCTTCGACTATGTGGAGGCAGGCATACGCTCTCAGGGCCGCACCCTCGCAGACGCCACCCTTTCCGAAATGGATGCCTTGTGGGACAAAGCTAAATCCTTGGGCCTATAGCTCTTAGGAGTTTTTACCGCAGAATCCAGTCCGCTATATCCTCAATCACTTCCGGAGAGAATGTTTCCTCGATTGCGGCATACTCGGCAGAAAGACCTGTGCTGCAATGCTGGAACAGGTGGTTCAGCTCCGGGTACAATTTGGTGTCTGCCGACGGACAGAGGGCCTCGATTTTCGCCAGATTGTACTCAGGGATAACCTGCGTGTCCTTGCTACCGTTAAGAGCCAGGCACGGGCAGGCAATTGATGCAACGTAGGGGGCGGGGTCAAGGTTCATGAAGCAGTCCATCCACACGTTCTTCTGCTTCATCATTTGTTTGATTGACTTCTTTGCGGCGAACCCCGAGAGTTTCTTCGGTACTCCCTGGAGCTCCAGCATGCGTGACATCTGCCTGAAGAGGGTGCTGTCGCCGCGGTCAACCATGCCGGCGAGGCTCACTATGAAGTCCGGGGCATCCTCTTTTTCCGATGCCAGCATGAAAGCAATGGTGCCTCCCTCGCTATGGCCAATTATGCCCACCCTGCTGAACCCCTGATTCCGCAGGCAGTTCATGGCCGAACGTGCATCGTCAGCAAAGTCAAAAGTTGTAGCCTCCTCAAATTCGCCTCCGGAGTTGCCGCAACCACGGTCATCGTAACGCAGCGAGGCTATTCCCCTGCGGGCAAGGGCGTCGGCTATCACTGCAAAGGGCCGGTGGCCCATAAGCTCTTCGTCACGGTTCTGCGGGCCGCTTCCGCTCACCAGCACCACGGCGGGGGTAGTGGCCGGCTTACAATTATCTGGTGAGACTAAAGTGCCGCTGAGTGTGATACCATCGTGCCCGAAGCCCAGTTCCTCTGTATTATATGGAAACGGAGGTTCGGGAGACTGGGGACGATTCCGTTTCAGCTCTCCGCGGGCCATTGCCAGACGCTTATGGACAACCATCTGGGAAAATGTGCCTACGAGCGAATCCCCCTGAAGGGTTCCCTTGAAATTGCCCTTAATGTCTTTGAAATCAACTTTTATGGAGCCATCTTTGAGCTGACTGAATGAAGCATGCAGGCCATAGGCTCCCTGGTCCGGAGAATCCAGGGTGCAGGTATCCTCCAGGTGCATGACTACCGCAAGTCCAAGACCTTCTATTTCTCCACTCCATGTGCCTTTCAGGTCTTCAGGAATACTGTTTGTCTGACTATGGTTTCCTGCGCAGGCAAGAACTGCAGCGGATATAACGGCAAGTGCCGTAAGGCGGAAATAAAATTGCATAACTCTTGTATTTAGTTATGCAAAAATAATAAATATTTATTGAAAAACAATAATTAATATAACGTGTCTGCAAATAATGGCGCTGACTAAAAAGCAAGGTCGCTCGTTTGAATAGAAGAAAAACTCGCCTCAAATAACGTTTGGGTCAGCCCCTGAAGAACGAGAAATGGACCCGGCCATAGCAGCGCTCCTTGATGAATGCAGGATGCTCTTTGAAGGAGTATTCGCCGCCATGCTCCAGAATGAAATAGCAGTCTGGATGGAGAATATCCTGACGCAATACCTTGTCCGGAATGCCGTCCAGACCGTCTATGGCGTAAGGTGGATCGGCGAAAACGATGTCGAACTTCTCCTTGCATATAGGAAGAAAGTCGAAGACATTATCGCGTACGGTAATAACATTGGATAAGCCGAGGCGGGCGGCCTCGTGCTTTATGAACGAAGCGTTTTCCCGGGCCATTTCCACGCAATAGACCTTTGAAGCGCCTCTGGAAGCGAATTCAAATGAAATGGCACCCGTGCCTCCGAAGAGGTCCAGTACCTTCAAATCTTCAAATTCATATTCATTGCCCAGGATGTTGAACAAGCCTTCACGGGCAAAATCCGTGGTGGGTCTGGCCTTATAACCCATGGGCGGGTAGATTGTCTTCCCTTTCAGGGTGCCTCCGATAATCCTCATCGCTCTTGTTCGAAAGCTTTTCCCCGGCATTCGACCGCCTTGAAGTAACGGTACAATGCCATTTCGTTCTCTGTGGACAGGGGATGGCGGAAACGTATGGTAGTGACCTCGGGATTCAGCTGTAAAGACTTCATCGCCAGGAAGATATAATACTGGGCAGTGGTGAAGTCGGGCGCCGGGAAGCAGTTGGCTATGAGCAGGCTTCGGCCCTGGGCTATCGCCAGCGACAGTTCCCCGTCTTTCCACGAGCATAGCAACTTGTTATACTCCCCGCAAGAAGGCAGTTCCTGCAGGATATAAAATATCTCCGGCGGCGTAGCTGCGTCACCGGAGACACTGTAAACCAATACGGCGGAAAAAGCCGGAATTTCCTGATAGAGTACCTGTTCGCCTTCTTTCAACGAAGCCACCTCAGCAAGCGCTTTGCGCGCTGCTTCCGGCCTGAAGAAATTGACGGGAACGAGGGTAAACACCGACTACTCCCAGTTGCCGGCGTTATTGTTAGGTGCTACGAGGCTGCCCACCTGGAGACCTTCGTACTTGTTCTGGTCTTTGCGGTCAGCGTCAAGATTGATTCGGAGCTGGTTGTCCATACCCTTGAGCAGGAGCTTGTAAGGCATCTTGGCTTCGAACAGGGGCACGGGAACGCCGGAAACCATACGGGTGTCGGCATCCATTTCTACAGGAGCGCCTCCGGAGAAGGGAATGGTGGAGAGGGAATCGACGCAGAAATCATCGCGGCGCAGGAAGAGGGTGTCCTTCACCGGAATCTGGGTTACTACGGAGAACACCAGATTCTTGTCTCCGGCCTGATACATCTCGAGGAGTTTCTCGGGAGTGATTTTGCGGTTTGCCTTCTTGACCTTCTCGGTATGCGCCCAGGCGATGGAGTCGTCAGCGGAACCTATCTGCATGACTACGGACATCTTGCCGTTCTCATAGAAATTCTTGAGGGAATCTATCGTGGATACGAAGCGGCCGTTTACGCTCTTGTAGGCTACCTGCAATGTGCGGATGTCCTTAAGTCGCTGAATGGCAACAGCTTCACGTTTTTCCTTCTGCTTGTTGAAGTTCACAGGCTTCATGATGCTGCTGTAGATAGCATAGACGAGTCCCACGATTCCGATAAGAAGGAGAACCTCCAAAATGATCTTAACTGCTTTGTTCATTGTATGAATTCTAAATTATATGCAATAGTCGGACAAAGTTAAAAAAATGATTTATGAAATGCAATATTATTGTTAAATTTGCATCGTGGATGTATTGAAAAATATCGCCCTTCTGAGTTCCTGGATAGACGAAGCTAATACCATCACCACCGTCTGCCACAGCCGCCCCGACGGGGATGCGGCAGGCAGTTCTGCGGCTATGGCAGCGTACCTTCGCGACTGTCGGGACAAGGATGTGGTATTCCTGATTCCGGACCCGGTGCCCGACACCGTACGCTTTGTGCTCGAAGGGCTCAACTGCTGTGAAGACCCCGATTCGGTCCGGGACAGGCTGAGTCGGACCGATCTTCTTATATGTTTGGATTTCAATACGTTTTCCCGTGTCGAAGGGTACACGGAACTGCTCCGTGAAAGTCCGGCGCGCAAAGTCTTGATTGACCACCATGAGGAGCCGGATACCGAGGCTTTCGGCATCTGCATAAGCGACACAAGGGTTTCGTCGGCATGCGAACTGCTGTATCGTGTGCTGCTTGCCATGCCTGACATTGACGGTGACGCAACCAGACTGCCTTCAGCGGCTTTGCGTGCACTGATGACCGGAATGACCACCGACACCAACAATTTCTCCAACTCCGTGTATCCTGGCACCCTGGGCATGGCGTCGGATCTGCTGGCCGCCGGAGTGGACAGGGATGATATAATCGACCGGCTGTATCGCAGCGAACGCCCCAACCGTTTGTCGGCTATGGGGGAGATGCTGTCTTCCCGCATGGTTTTGCTGCCTTGCGGCGCTGCGGTGACAGTGCTTCCTAAGAATTTTTACGAGCGGCACGCCCTTATGGACGGAGAGACCGAGGGTTTCGTGAACTTGCCGCTTGCCATCAAGAATATACGTCTGAGCGTGCTTGCCAAGGAGGACAACGGGGTTTTCCGGATTTCCGTGCGCTCCAAGAGGGGCGTTTCCGCCCGAATGCTCGCCAAGCGCTTTTTCCACGGGGGCGGGCATGAGCAGGCTTCCGGAGGCAAAATTTTGATGCCTCAGGACATCGAACTGGCATCGGAGGCGGAAGCTTATGTATGCGATATAACGGCACGGTTCATGCAAGATCAAGCAGGATTTGAATAGAAAATGAGAAAGACGATCATAATAGTTGCCGCACTCCTGTGTCTGTGCGGATGCGGCAAAACGGTAAAGAGCAGCGACAATGAAGCCACCAGGCGATATTTCAACGCATGGGTGGAAGTCCAGAAGCAGAAACATCCTGAGTACCTTTGGAAGCAAACCTCCCTCGGGTCCTGGATACTTGAAGAGGAAGAGGGCACTGGCAGTCCCATAAGCGAATTCGGCGATTCCATGTACGTGCGTATGAGCTATAACCAGTACCTCCAGGACGGCACCATCAACACTACTACCTATGCCCGTACCGCACAGCAGCTCGGCACCTATGACGAGACTTACTACTACGGTCCCGTAATTACTTATGCCAAAGGTCTTTATGCCGGCCTGGAGGAGGCGCTCAAAGGTATGAAGGACGGAGGCCGCCGCAAGATTCTCATCCCCGGCTGGCTGTCAACCTACAGCCGCTTCGACGATGCGGAGGGCTATCTGGGCCAGAAAAGCGACGAAATAGGCAGTACCTACATCTATGACATACGGCTGCTCGAGCACTTTGAATACATAGACCAGTGGAGCGCGGATTCCGTCGGACGTTATCTTTGTGCCGCTTTTCCCAAGATTTACGGGAAAAACCCGGCTAAGGCGACAGCCGATTCCTCCGGCGCCTTCGGCTTCTGGTACATCCGTACCAAGGCTCCGTCCGACGAGCTGGAACTGAAGGATACTACGGTGTATATCAATTATATAGGACGTCTTCTCAACGGGAGGGTGTTCGATACCAGCATACGCGATACGGCTATACGTTACGGGCTTTCGCGGGACAAGACCTACGCCCCTGTTTCCGTTACGTTCGCGGAAGGCAATTCCAAAGTCACCATGGGCGGAAGTGACAGCTCGGTCATCCCGGGCTTCGCCAGGACCTTACGCAAGATGAAGGCCTACGAGCAAGGTACGGGCATTTTCATCCCCTCCATCGGTTACGGCTACAAAGGTTCCGGGAAAACTATTCCTGCGTATGCCCCTCTTCGTTTCGATGTGGAACTTGTAGATAAACCTTGAGCATGGCGGAGAATCCAGCAGCTCCGCTCGAGCTTGGTACCGAGCGCATCGGTACTCTTTTGAGAAAGTTCGCCGTACCGGGTATCATCGCCCAGACGGCGGCTTCCCTTTACAATATGGTGGACAGCATCTATATCGGGCATATTCCCGATGTAGGCTCGTATGCCATTTCCGGCCTGGCGGTTACCTTCCCGCTGATGAATATCAGCATAGCCCTCGGTACTTTGGTGGGGGTCGGCGCCATGACGCTCATATCCATACTTCTGGGGCAGAAGAACTACGCGGCCGCCAATAAAGTCCTGTCCAATACGCTCACCTTGAACATTGCCATAGGTATAATATTTACCGTGATGGCCCTGCTGTTCCTGGACCCCATTCTGTATTTCTTCGGAGCCAGCGAGAACACTATACCCTTCGCCCGGGACTATATGACCATAATCATCCTGGGAAACACTTTCACGCATCTGCTGCATGGCTTCAACGGCATAATCCGCTCTTCCGGGCACCCCAAAACGGCTATGGGTCTTACTCTTTTCACGGTGATTTCCAATGCAATACTGGATCCTGTCTTTATTTTTGCCCTGGGGATGGGCATCAAGGGAGCCGCTCTTGCCACCGTCATCTGCCAGATAGCTGCACTCGCATACACCCTGAAGTTCCTGTCCGACAAGAAGCATTTCCTGCATTTCACCAAGCCGCTTTTCCAGCTTGACGGGAAAGTGGCCAGTCAGGCACTTGCAATAGGTGTCGGGCCCTTCCTTATGAACGTGGCGGCCAGCCTGGTGGCACTCTTCGTGAACCAGCAGCTGCGCAAGTACGGAGGAGACCTGGCCATAGGCGCCTACGGCATAGTGAACCGTTTCGTTATGCTGTTTGCTATGATTTGCATGGGCTTCAACCAGGGATTGCAGCCTATTGCGGGCTACAATTACGGTGCCCGGCAATACAAGCGTGTGCGGGAAATCTTCGTGCTCACTGCCAAGTGGGAGGTCCTGGTCACCACCATCTGCTTCCTTGTCGCAATGTTCATCCCGGAACTGGCCGTGGGCATGTTTACCAATGACCCGGAGCTTAAGGGACTCGCCGCCAGAGGCCTGCGTATCACCACTTCCGGCTTTGCCCTGGTGGGCTTCGGCATGGCTTCCGGCAACTTTTTCCAGTGCCTCGGAATGGTGAAGAAAAGCATCTTCCTGTCGCTTTCCCGTCAGTTGCTCTTCCTTCTCCCGCTCATTTACACCCTGCCCTTGTGGTTCAGGGAGACCGGGGTATGGATTAGTTTCCCTATCTCGGACTTGCTGAATATCAGCGTTTCCGCCATTTTCATCATAAACGTTTTCAGAAAATTCAAACGCCTGAAAGACGGGGAGGATGCATCCTCGCTGGGAGGCGCCGTATGAGCCTATGGAAAAGAAAGTATTGATTACCATCGGACGGGAGTTCGGCAGCGGCGGCAAAGCTGTTGCGTCTGCCATAAGCAAGCGTCTTGGCATACCGGTTTACGACCAGGAGCTTCTGGAAAATGCCGCCAGGAAAAGCGGGCTTAGCCCGGAGTTTCTGGAAAGGTCCGACGAGCGGCGCCATCTTTTCAGCCTCGGTGGCCTGCTGAACAGCGGACGATTTTGGCACAACAATAACAATGTGCTGGATGACAATGAGTTGTTCCGTATCCAGAGCGAAACTATCCTTGACCTCGCCCAGAAGGGGAGCGCCATCTTTGTCGGCCGTGCTTCGGACTACGTGCTTAGGGACCAGCACGCCCTGGATGTATTCGTCTGCGCGCCGTTGGAAGCCAGGAAGGCCAGGGTGGCGGAACGTCGCGGTATCACCCTCGAGGAAGCTGAAACGCTTATACACAAGAAGGACAAAGGACGCAGGGAGTATTACAACCTGCTCACTTTCGGTGAGAACTGGGGGGTAGCTGCCAACTACGACCTTTGTATCGATTCTTCAATATTGGGAATAGACGGCACGGCGGAGCTCATCATCCACTTTGGTAAAGAGGCTGGATTCATACCTGAATAATCCGCTTATTTTTCCTATATTTGTAAATTCAACAGGAAAATGACGAAATGATAAGCCAGGAACAAGTTAAGGAACTCGCACAGCGCACTGAAGCCCTCCGTAAGTATCTGAAAATCGACGAGAAAAGGGAGCGGGTGGCGGAAGGCGAGCGGCAAAGCCAGGCTCCCGGCTTCTGGGATGACCCCAAGGAGGCCGAACAGTTTCTCAAGAAACTCAACCCGGTCAAGGCCTGGGTCACTGCCTACGATAAGCTCTGCTCTGAGGTGGAAGATCTGGATGTCTTGCTGGAACTGGATCCTGAAGGAGAAGATACCGACAAAGCCTATGCTGAGGCGCTTAAGTCCCTTGAAGATTTGGAATTGAAGAACATGCTCGGCGCCGAGGGCGACAATCTGGGTGCCGTGCTCACAATCAACTCCGGAGCCGGCGGCACCGAAGCCAACGACTGGAGCGCCATGCTGATGCGCATGTACCTCCGCTGGGGCGAGCGCAACGGTTACAAAATGACTACAACCGAATTTATCGAGGGGGATGAGGCCGGCATTAAGTCGTGTACCATACAGTTCGAAGGCGATTTTGCCTACGGCTACCTGAAGGCCGAATCCGGCGTACACCGCCTGGTGCGCATTTCCCCGTTCAACGCCCAGGGCAAGCGGCAGACAACCTTCAGCAGCGTGTTCGTGTACCCTCTGGTGGACGATTCCATCAACATAGAAATCAATCCTTCCGATATAGAGTGGGATACCTTCCGCAGCGGAGGACACGGCGGGCAGAACGTGAACAAGGTTGAGACCGGAGTGCGGGTGCGCCATATTCCTACCGGCATCACCGTGGAAAATACCGAAACCCGCAGCCAGCAGGACAACCGCCAGAGGGCCCTACTTATACTGAAATCCCGTTTGTACGACATTGAGCTCAAGAAACGCCAGGAGAAGCAGGCGGAGCTCGAGGGACAGAAAAAGCGCATCGAGTGGGGCAGCCAGATACGTTCCTACGTTCTCCATCCCTACAAGATGGTCAAGGACCTGCGTACCGGCTGGGAGACCGCCGACACCCAGGGCGTACTGGACGGAGATATCAATGCTTTCATGAAAGAATTCCTAATGAGCCAATAACATCATTACAATAATGGCAGATTTCAAATATGCGCCCATGTTCCAGTTGGGCGCCGACACCACAGAGTATTATAAGATTCCCGGTTCCGAAAAGCTCGTTTCCATAAGTGAGTTCGAGGGCCACAAGATGTTGAAAGTGAGCCAGGAAGCCCTCACGCTTATGGCGAATACGGCATTCCGCGATGTGAGTTTCCTGCTGCGCCGCTCCCATAACGAGCAGGTGGCGAAAATACTGAAAGACCCCGAGGCGAGCGAGAACGACAAGTATGTAGCTCTCACCTTCCTGCGCAATGCCGAAGTGGCCTGTAAAGGCAAACTGCCCCTTTGCCAGGATACCGGTACCGCCATCATACACGGCGAGAAAGGACAGCAGGTATGGACCGGTTTCTGCGACGAGGAGGCCCTGAGCCTGGGGGTATTCAAGACCTATACGGAAGAGAATCTCCGCTACAGCCAGAACGCCCCTCTGGATATGTACAATGAGGTGAATACCAAGTGCAACCTTCCGGCGCAGATAGATATCGAAGCTGCCGAAGGTGACGAATACCGGTTCCTCTGTGTCACAAAAGGGGGCGGATCCGCCAATAAAACCTATCTCTATCAGGAAACCAAGGCCCGCATCCAGAACCCCGGAACCCTCATCCCCTTCCTTGTGGAAAAGATGAAGACTCTGGGCACAGCAGCCTGTCCTCCTTATCATATTGCTTTCGTAATCGGCGGCACTTCCGCAGAGAAGAACCTGCTTACAGTGAAGCTTGCCAGCACCCATTATTACGATGGCCTTCCGACCAGCGGCGACGAAACCGGGCGGGCTTTCCGCGACACTGCCCTGGAGGCTCAACTGCTCGAAGAAGCACACAAAATAGGCCTTGGAGCTCAGTTCGGCGGTAAATACATGGCTCACGACATACGTGTTGTGCGCCTGCCCCGACATGGCGCCAGCTGTCCTATAGGACTCGGCGTCAGCTGCTCCGCAGACCGAAATATAAAGACGAAAATCGATGAGAACGGCGTCTGGATTGAAAAGCTGGATGACAAGCCGTACGAACTTATTCCAGAGGAATACCGCAGGGCAGGCGAAGGCGAGGCGGTACGCATAGACCTCGACCGTCCCATGGCTGAAGTTCTGAAAGAACTCAGCAAGTACCCGGTGAGTACCCGACTGAGCCTGCGCGGCACCATTATAGTGGGCCGCGACATCGCTCACGCCAAAATCAAGGCCCGCCTGGATGCCGGAGAGCCTATGCCGGAGTACTTGAAGAACCACCCTATCTACTATGCCGGTCCGGCTAAAACCCCTTCCGGAATGGCCTGCGGTTCCATGGGGCCCACTACGGCCGGCCGTATGGACCCTTACGTGGACGAGTTTCAGGAGAAGGGCGGTTCCCTCATAATGCTCGCCAAGGGCAACCGCGCACAGTGCGTTACCGATGCGTGCAAGAAGCACGGCGGTTTCTACCTTGGCAGTATCGGAGGCCCCGCCGCCATCCTCGCCCAGAACAACATCAAGAGCATAGAGTGTCTGGAGTACCCTGAACTTGGCATGGAGGCAATCTGGAAGATTCAGGTAGAGGACTTCCCGGCTTTTATACTGGTGGATGACAAGGGTAACGATTTCTTCAAGACAATAGGTCTGTAAAAGCATGATAGAAATCATTCAGGTAAACATCTCCGGCGAGGACAAGCCCGGCTTGACCGCTGAACTTACGGGCATTCTGGCCCGCTACGATGCTTTCATACTGGATATCGGCCAGTCCAATATCCATAAGTCGCTGGCCCTCGGCATACTGTTCCGCACTACTACGGAACAGTCCGGTTTCATCATGAAGGACCTGCTTTTCGAGGCCACGCGGCTCGGGGTGCAGATTCGTTTTACGCCCATCGAAAGGGATCAATACGATGCCTGGGTGGCACGGCAGGGACGCAACCGCTACATCGTCACCCTGCTGGGCAGGGAGGTTACAGCCGCCGAGATTGCGGAAGTTTCCGCTCTTATCACCCGTTTCGGCCTGAATATAGACGCTATCAAGCGCCTTACCGGCCGTATGCCGCTCGAAGGACCTACCGGGAAGTATTGCATAGAGTTGTCAATACGGGGGCAGCTGAAGGCGGATGAACGGCTGGCTTTCCAGCAGGAACTCATGTCCCGTTCCGGCTCGGGCCTGGACATTTCCTTCCAGAAAGACGATATATACCGGCGGTCGAGGCGTCTTATCTGCTTCGATATGGACTCTACCCTCATCGGCACCGAATGTATTGACGAGCTGGCCGAGCGTGCTGGAGTAGGCGGGCAGGTGAGGGCTATTACCGAGTCTGCGATGCGTGGCGAGATAGACTTCAGGGAGAGTTTCAGCCGCCGCGTAGCATTGCTCAAGGGCCTGGACGTGAGCGTGATGGAAGATATAGCCAGGACTATGCCATTCAATGAGGGGCTGGAACGTATGATGCGTATCCTTAAGATGGTAGGCTACAAGACAGCCATCCTTTCCGGCGGTTTTACCTATTTCGGCAACTACCTCAAACAAAGGTTCGGCTTCGACTATGTATATGCCAACGACCTGGAAATAGAGGACGGCAAGCTGACCGGACGCTATCTGGGCGAGGTTGTGGACGGCAAACGAAAAGCCGAACTGTTGAAATTCCTCTGTCAGATGGAAGGCATCAACCTGGAACAGTCTGTGGCGGTAGGCGACGGAGCCAACGACCTCCCCATGCTTGGCCTCGCGGGCCTCGGCATTGCATATCATGCCAAGCCAAAAGTGAAGGCTACCGCAGACCAGAACCTTTCTACCATAGGCTTGGACGGTATCCTGTACTTCCTTGGCCTCAAGGATTCCCAGATAGATCCGTTCTGACCCGTATTTACCTTCCGTCTGCATAGCATTGCCGACGGTACTGTTTTTCGGGAAGTTTTTGTATATTTGCACTTCCTATGCGGGCGTGTTGAAATGGTAGACAAGCAAGACTTAGGATCTTGTGCCCTGTGCG
>CAMKQN010000008.1:0-42625 GCA_946414935.1 uncultured Bacteroidales bacterium | reverse complement strand
CCGGTCTCCGACTACTATCCCCCGCTGCTTCGCAGCTGCCCCCAGGGGCACGGGGGGCGTTCCCCCCGAAACCCCCTGCCGATGATAATTCTGCGGCGTCAATGGACGCCAGAGGTGGAACCGACCTCCGACTACTATCCCCCGGGTTGAGGGTGCTCATGGGGCCGAAGGCGGCGATACGGCCGTCTTCGATGCGCAGCCAGGCGTTTTTGATGCTGCCGGTCACGGCCATCTCAGCACCGGACTTACGCAGCACGCCTTCGGGCACTATCCCCACCAGCTCCCCTATGTTGTATATTATCATAGGAATTCTTCGCGGCTGAGGAATTTCACGGAACGCTCAATGAGCGGATGCATGTAGGTATCATTATCGATGAACGGAACCTCCTCCCGGAAGGCTTCGAAGATACGTTCCAGCGTAGGCGAGGTCTTGGCCGGGCGACGGAATTCCAGGGCCTGGGCGGCATTGAACAGTTCGATTCCAAGCACGGTCTCGACATTATCCACGACCCTGACCAGTTTGGTGGCGGAATTGGACCCCATGCTCACATGGTCTTCCTGCCCCTGGGATGAAGGGATGGAATCGCAGGAAGCCGGCCAGCAGAGCCCCTTGTTCTGGCTCACTATAGAGGCGGCGGTGTACTGGGGAATCATGAAGCCGCTATTGAGACCGGGATTGGCTACCAAATACTTAGGCAGGCCGCGCAAGCCATGGATGAGCTGATAGGTACGTCTCTCGGAGATGCTGGCCAGCTCGGACATCGCTATAGCCAGCGTGTCCATGGGGATAGCTATGGGTTCGCCGTGGAAGTTGCCGGCGGAAATAATCATATCCTCATCCGGGAAAATGTTGGGATTGTCTGTGGCGGAGTTTATTTCGTTCTCTATCACCGACTTGACGTACATGATATTGTCTTTTACCGCTCCGTGGACCTGAGGGATGCAGCGGAAGCTGTAGGGGTCCTGTACATGGTCTTTATGGCGCTTGATTATTTCGCTTCCGGCCAATATCGCAGTGAAACGGCGTCCGGTATCTATCTGCCCCGTGTGCGCCCTCAGATGGTGAGTCAGCGGCAGGAACGGCTCAATGCGGCCGTCGTAAGCATCCAGCGACATAGCTCCTATCAGGTCGGCCCAGCGGGAAAGGCGCATACTCTTGAGTATGGCCCACACGGCATGAGCACTCATGAACTGGGTCCCGTTCAGCAAGGCAAGCCCTTCTTTCGACTGAAGACGTATGGGCTCCCAGCCAAGCTCCGCCCAGACATCGGCTGCGTCCCTCACTTTCCCTTTGTACAACACCTCTCCCATACCTATGAGCGGCAGGCTAAGGTGCGCCAGAGGAGACAGGTCACCGGAAGCTCCGAGCGAGCCCTGGCTATATACCACCGGCAGCACATCGTTGTTGAACATATCTATAAGCCGCTGTACCGTAGTAAGTTGCGCTCCCGAATATCCATACGAGAGATTCTGCACCTTCAGAAAGAGCATCAACTTCACTATCTCCGGTCGCACGGTCGGTCCCGTACCGCAGGCATGGGACATCACCAGGTTGTGCTGGAGTTGGGAAAGGTCCTTCTCAGGTATGGTGACATTGTAGAGCGAGCCGAAACCGGTAGTGATGCCGTAGAGCGGCTGATCGGAGGCTTTAGTTTTGTCGTCCAAGTACTTGCGGCATTTTTCTATAGCCGCCACGGAAGCTGGTGAAAGCTGGATGTTTTCGTGGTTTTCGATTATGTCTTTAAGCCGTTCCAGGCTCAGTTTCTTGTCGGAAATGTAGTGTGTCATAGTATTGAGTTTATCAAGGAATCGTCTGCAATATTGGGTAGGGTGACGCGAAGCAACGGGGTGCGGGCCATCTGCCGTTCTATCGCAGCCCGGGCGCCCTCATTGCGGGCCCAGCTGCGACGTGCGATGCCGTTGTTGACGTCCCAGAACAGCATTTCGCGAATGTGCCGGGCGGAATCTTCAGAACCGTCTATTACCATTCCGAAACCACCGTTGATAACTTCTCCCCAGCCCACGCCGCCACCGTTGTGGATAGACACCCATGTGGCTCCGCGGAAAGAATCTCCTATAACGTTCTGCACCGCCATGTCGGCCGTAAACTGAGAGCCGTCGTAGATATTGGAGGTCTCGCGGAAAGGGGAATCGGTGCCGGATACGTCGTGGTGATCACGTCCGAGCACGACCGGGCCGCTCAGCCTTCCGTCGCGTATGGCATCGTTGAAAGCCAGGGCTATCCGGGTGCGGCCCTCGCAGTCGGCATACAGTATGCGGGCCTGGGAGCCCACTACAAGCTGGTTGCGTCCGGCCTCCTGTATCCATCGTATATTGTCACGCATCTGACCGGAGATGTCGTCCGGAGCGTTTGCGGCAAGCTCGTCCAGCACTTCCACGGCCAGCTTGTCGGTGAGCTCAAGATCCTCCGGCTTCTCGCTGAGGCACACCCACCTGAAGGGTCCGAAGCCATAGTCGAAGTACATCGGGCCCATGATGTCCTGAACGTAAGACGGGTAGCGGAAACTGCCGTCCGGTTTGAGGACATCCGCTCCCGCACGAGAACTCTCCAGCAGAAAGGCGTTGCCGTAGTCGAAGAAGTACATCCCTCTGTCCGCCAGACGGTTGACGGCTGCCACATGGCGTCGGAGCGACGCTTTTACCGCCTCCCTGAAACGCTCAGGCTCCTCTGCCATCATCCGCTTCGACTCCTCAAGGCTGTAGCCTGCGGGGTAGTAGCCGCCAGCCCATGGATTGTGCAGCGAGGTCTGGTCCGAGCCCAGGTCAACCTGCACCCCTTCATCGGCCAGCCGCTCCCAGAGATCCACCACATTGCCCACATAGGCGAGGGAGACAATCTCTTTGCCGGCCACAGCCTTGCGTATGCGAGGCAAGAGTTCGTCCAGCGAATCGTGGAGTTCGTCCACCCAGCCCTGCTCGTAGCGCTTGCGGGCGGCCAGAGGGTTGATTTCCGCAGTGACGCTGACCACTCCGGCTATGTTTCCCGCCTTGGGTTGAGCTCCTGACATGCCGCCGAGTCCGGCGGTCACGAAAAGCAGCCGCCTTTCGTCACCGCCGGCCTGCTGACTGTTGCGCATTCCGCCATTCTCATCCTGACCGTCTGCGAAAGATCTGCGAGCCAGCACCTTGCGGGCTGCATTCATCACGGTAATCGTGGTACCGTGGACAATGCCCTGAGGACCTATGTACATATAAGAGCCGGCTGTCATCTGCCCGTACTGGCTCACTCCTAGGGCGTTGAAACGCTCCCAGTCATCCGGCTTGGAATAGTTGGGAACCACCATGCCGTTGGTCACTATAACGCGCGGAGCGTCGCGGTGGCTGGGGAAAAGGCCGAGCGGATGGCCGGAATACATAACCAGGGTCTGCTCGTCCGTCATCGTGGCGAGATACTGCATCGTCAGGCGGTACTGGGCCCAGTTCTGGAAGATGGCGCCGTTACCCCCGTATATTATGAGTTCATGAGGATGCTGGGCGACACGGGGGTCCAAGTTATTCTGTATCATAGCCATAATCCCCGCGGCCTGGCGGGACTTGGCGGGGTACTCATCCACCGGACGGGCATACATCGCATAGTCCGGGCGGAAACGGTACATATAGATGCGGCCATATTGTTTCAGTTCCCGGGCGAACTCCGGAGCAAGCGTGGAGTGCTGTTCCCTGGGAAAGTAACGGAGCGCATTTTTCAGAGCAAGAGCTTTCTGTTCGCGGCTGAGTATATCCTTGCGCCGGGGTGCATGGTTGACCCTGGTATCATACGGCCGAGGCTCCGGCAGGCGCGGCGGGATGCCCTCGAGTAGCTGTTCTTTGAAATCCATAGCGTATTGATAATCAAGCATGTTCTCGTTCCAGGGGAGGCATAGGCCATCCTGTGCGAAACGAAAACCGGTTAAGCTATATGGCTGTTCACGGCAGCCAGCACCTCGTCCCTCAGGCTTGCGGCTTCCTTTATTATTTCAAGGGCACGGGACAGCAGTGGCTCCGCCGGAGTCTTGTCGGCAAGGCCGGAAGCATTGATGCGCACGTTCAGGGCGGCACCTTCCACAGCGGCGTACGCAGCAAGGGCGGCCACGCCGGCATCGGAAGCAGAAGCGGGATTGCCGCTGCGGGCCATCTCAAGGGCAAGCGGAAGAGCCTTCAGGGACGCTTCCATCGTACGCAGAGGCACGCTTGCGGCATACAGAGTAGCCGCCTCTACAGCCTCTGCACGGGCCCGTTTTTCCGCCTCGTTACCCTTAGGCATCGAGAACGCCTCCATTATACGGTTGAAGGCGGCAGTATCTTCGTCTATCAGGTCCAGCAGCTCATCGAGCACGGACTGCCCCTCCTCGGCGACGTCGGAAAATTCCTTCCAGCGCTCGTCCCAGCCACGCTTGTGGGCTGAAAGATTGGCCACCATAGTGGCGAGGGCGGCAGCGAAAGCCCCCATGCAGGCGGAGACGGAACCGCCGCCCGGCGCCGGAGATTCGGAAGCGGTTTCGCGGGCAAAGCCCTCTACGCTCAGGCGCGCCAGTTTGTGTTTCACAGCCTCCTTCTCTTCGTCGAGCATAAGGTACTCTATTACTTTTTCCTTCGGCTCGAAAGGACGGAGGTCGTCGAGAGACATGGATTTGACGGCAATCTTTATGATTTCTTCTTCACTGATGCCCAGCGAACGCTGCTGCCTGGCAAGATAGAAGCGGCCGGCATCCATAAGCACTTTCTTGGGCACCAGACCCACTATTTCGGCACCTGTTACCCTCAATCCGCGGGCCGCAGCCGCACGGCTCACCTCTTCGTACGCCACATGGAGCGGAGTGACGGATATGTCGGTTATGTTCATAGATACCTGTGCTATGCCGTACTCGTCTATATACCAGCCGATTGCCTTGCAGCCCTTGAGAGTACCTGGTATCCATATCTGCTCTCCGTCCGCGTCTTTCAACAATTTACCTGTAAGAGAGCCCCCCTCCCGGGCCTTGCGGCCTTTCTCGCGCACATCGAAGGCGACGGCCATCGCGCGGCGGGTGGAGGTGGTATTCAGATTGAAGTTGACGGCCACGAGAAAGTCGCGGGCGCCTACATTCGTGGCTCCGGCCCTGGCTACAGTATCGTTGTATTCCCCGCTGAAGTCAGGTTTGCGGGCTGGATCCTTGAACTTATCCGGCAGGGCCTCATATTCGCCGGCGCGGCAGACCGCCAGATTCTTTCGCTCCGGCTTGAGAGCCGCGGCCTCGTAGCAGTAGCAGGGGATACCGAGTTCTTCGAACATGCGTTTGGCCAGACCACGGGCCAGGACGGCGCACTCTTCCAGGGTGATTCCGGCTATGGGTATGAGAGGCAAGACATCTGTAGCGCCGGAGCGGGGATGAGCCCCGTGATGCTTTCGCATATCTATGAGTTCCTGCGCTTTACGTGCTCCCTGGAAAGCCGCTTCAGTCACGGCTCCGGGCTCTCCCACGAAGGTCACCACGGTACGGTTGGTGGCCATGCCGGGATCCACATTCAACACTTTTACGCCCTCGGTTGATGCTATAGCTTCAACTATGGCGTCTATCACTTTCTTGTCCCTGCCTTCGCTGAAATTAGGGACACATTCAATGATTCTCTGCATTTGGTTATCAGTTTTGGCCTATAAAGATACTGAAAAATCCGGGAAAATGCGTACCCTGCCGTCAACAGTGCCGGAGATATACCTTTAACAAGCGGAAAGGTGCTCTATCAGAATCTTGATGCCTATGCCGATAAGGATCAGGCCGCCTATGAGGTCGGGACGGACTTTCTTCACCACCACTTCTCCGAAGCGCACGCCAAGGATGAAACCCAGTATGCTCATTATGAAGGAGACGGACCCTATGCAAGCGAGCGGCATTGCCAGGGACGAAAGAGTTTCATACCCAGTACACGCATAGCTGATGCCTACTGCCAGCGCATCTATGCTGGTTGCCACGGCAAGAGCCACGCAAGTCCTGAAACTGCGCGGGTCTATGCTCTTGTGTTCCTCTTCCTTGAAAGCTTCCACAATCATCTTGCCACCGATAAACGCCAGCATGGTGAAGGCAATCCAATGGTCCACCGACTCGAGGAAGGAGCTGAACCGACTGGTAAGCAGCCAGCCTATCAATGGCATAACAGCCTGAAACAGACCGAAAAGCACTGCCAGACGCAGCATAATCGGCAGCTGCATTTTTCGCACTATGACCCCGCACACCACGGATACAGCTAAGCAATCCATGGCCAGGGCCAAAGCTACGAGCAAATGTTCAAACATGGCGCAAAGATATGTAAGAATTTCTTATATTTGCCCTATCATGCTCAAGAAAACCACGTGCATAACACTTCTCCCGGCCCTTGCCGCCCTCTGCGGATGCAGCAGCCGGACTCCGGAACGGCCCAACATTATCTTCCTGATGTTCGACGACCTGGGCTACGGAGACCTGGGATGCTACGGTCAAGAGCTGATCGAAACCCCCAATATCGACGCCCTCGCCGCTAGCGGCATAGTCTTCACCGACATGTACACCGCATGTCCCCTTTCAGCCCCTTCCCGCTGCAGCATCATGACCGGCCTCCACAGCGGCCATAGCCAGATACGCGCCAACGCCGAGCGCGTGCCGAGGCCCGAAGGGATGGTGCTAGCGGAAGCCGACTGGTACTTCGACCGCATCCATGAAGACCCGTGCTACGAAGGCCAGTGGCCGCTCGCCGAAGGCACTCCCACTATAGCCTCCATGATGCGCGAGGCCGGATACAGCACCGCCATGATAGGCAAATGGGGACTCGGCGGCCCGGGCTCCGGCTCGGCTCCCAACGATATGGGTTTCGACTATTTCTACGGCTTCAACTGCCAGATGCTGGCCCACTCCTACTACCCCGACTACCTCTGGGAGAACGAAACCAAGGTCTTCACCGGCAACGCGTACATGCCCATCAACCGCCGCTTGGACCCGGGAGCAGATCCCATGGACCCCCGTAGCTACGACAAGTTCAACCAGAAGGCCTACTCCTGCGACCTGATGTACGAAAAGCTGGAGAAATGGGTAACTGAAAACGCTGGCGGGCCTTTCTTCCTCATGTGGACTACCACGGTGCCTCACAGCACCGTCCAGGCTCCGGAAGACGAAGTGATGTACTACGTAAACAAACTGCACGAAGAAAAGACGCCCATCACTGACGGCGGCTGGTACTATCCCGTGCTATACCCCCACTCCGCCTACGCCGCGATGATTACCCATATCGACACGCAGCTGGGCCGGCTCACAGCCAGGCTGAAGGAGCTGGGCATTTACGACAACACCCTGATTATCATTACTTCAGACAATGGCCCGGCCTGCAACTCCAACTCTCCCATGGAGTACTTCAAGAGCGGGGGCCCCTTCAAATGCCGCAAAGGCTGGGGTAAAAGTTCCCTGCACGAAGGCGGCATAAGGATGCCATTCATAGCCAGCTGGGGCAGCCGCCTCAAGCCCGGACGCAGCAACTATGCAGGCATCTTTACCGACCTCATGCCCAGTTTCGCCGAACTTGCCGGAACCAAGCCGCCGCAGAACGACGGCATTTCCTTCGTCCCCGTTCTCAAAGGCAAAAAACAGCCGCAGCACCCCTGGCTCTACTGGGAGTACCCAGGCGGAAAAGGCTGGCTGGCCGTGCGGGAAGGCCAGTGGAAAGGCCTGGTACAGAACGTTAAAGGCAATAATTCGGAAATGCAGCTGTACGATCTGGAAACAGATCCCGGGGAAACTGCGGACGTATCCGCGGAGCATCCTGAAATCGTAGCGCGGATGTGGAGCATAATAGCCGCCGAACATTCCGAAGTCCCAAGCCATAACCCTGTTTTCGAACTGAACATCACATACCCGAAACAATGAAAAGAATACTCACACTTACATTCTTCCTGCTCGCCGGAGCCGCAGTTTCCGCGCAGACCGCCGCCGAGGCAAGGGATGCCATCATGAAGGAGGCATCGGCCATCACTGCCCCCGACTACAGCGCCTTCATACTCACCCCTCCGGCTCCCGACACCCCCCGCATCAACGGGCCGAAAGTGTACGGAGAGCGTCCGGGAGCCCCGTTCCTGTTCCGCATCCCCACCACAGGGGTACGTCCCATGAAGTTCAGCGCCAAGGGGCTTCCGCGCGGGCTCAATCTGGATCCGGACAAAGGCATCATCACCGGCAAGGTACGCAAAAAGGGCAGCTACACGGTCAGCATCACCGCCGCCAACGCCCTCGGCAGCGACACCCGCAAACTCCGCATAGAGATAGGCGAACGCATAGCTCTCACGCCGCCCCTCGGATGGAATTCCTGGAACGTATGGGGCAACACCGTGAGCCAGGACCTCATCCTGCAGTCCGCCCGGGCATTCGACGAAAACGGTCTTGCCGACTATGGCTGGACCTACATCAACATAGACGACGGCTGGCAGGGCCTGCGCGGCGGCAAGTACAACGCCATCCAGCCCAACAAAAAGTTCCCGGACATGAAGGCTCTCGGCGACTCCCTGCACGCCCGCGGCCTGAAATTCGGCATCTACTCCGGGCCTTGGATTTCCACTTATGCCTCGCACATAGGCTCATCCTGCGACAACGAAGACGGCAGCTACTGGTGGGTGGAGCAGGGCCTTACGGACGAATACTGCAAGGCGGACCGTAAAAAGATAAACAAAGAAACCATACGCAGCTTCGGCAAGTATTCCTTTGCCAAGGCGGATGCCAGGCAGTGGGCCGACTGGGGCGTCGATTACCTGAAATACGACTGGAACCCCAATGACGAGTGGTGGATGCGCGACATGAAAGAGGCCCTGGACGCCACCGGGCGCGACATAGTGTACAGCATCTCCAACAGTTCCCGCGTCACCATAGCTCCCGCCCTCGACAAATATGCCGAATGCTGGCGGACTACCGGCGACATCCGGGACAACTGGGAAAGCATGTCCTCCATTGGTTTCGAAGGGCAAGACCGTTGGGCCGGGTGGCGCAGGCCGGGCCGCTGGCCGGATGCCGACATGCTGGTGCTCGGCAAGGTCGGCTGGGGCCGTAAGATGCGCTGGACGGAGCTCACCCCCTGGGAGCAGTACACCCACATAACTCTCTGGTCCATATTGGCTTCCCCCATGCTGCTCGGCTGCGACATGAGTTCCCTCGACCCCTTTACGCTAAGCCTGCTTTGCAACAACGAGGTGCTGGACGTAAATCAGGACCCGCTTGGCATTCAGGGCGTCCGCATCGCTTCCGGAGAAGGGCATCTGACCTATGTGAAACCCCTGGAAGACGGCAGCCTCGCAGTGGCCTTGTTCAACCTTACCGAAGAAGAGCGCACAATGGGCTTCACGCCCAAGAAACTCGGTCTCTATAGCCAGCAGACAGTGCGGGACCTTTGGCGCCAGAAAGATATGGGTACCGTAGGATTCAAGGATCGCTGGGAAGTGCAGGTCCCGCCCCATGGCGCAGCCTTCTACCGCCTCAGCCCCGGCAGTACAGACGAAAAGCTGGAAGGTCTGTTCAGGCAGTAACGGGCGCAGGCGGTAATGGCGGCCGGCCGTTTTTTCCAGGCAGGTTTTTGCCGAATCCAGACGGTTTTCGAAAAGATGGCAGTGCTTTTTATTCACCGCCATCTTTTTTCCGTTTTTGGTCCGAATTAATAAATAATTATTATATTCGTTGACCAAATAATATATAAACACACAATGAAACTAAGAGCCATCTCAGGCACTGCGATAGTTCTGTTCCTCCTTGCCGCATGCAGCGCGGCACCTGGTCCGTGGACTCGTGGGATGCTTGATATTCACGCCATTAATACAGGACGGGGAGAGTGTATGTTCTATGTGTTTCCGGATGGGACCACCATGCTCGTAGATGCGGCAGGGTCGCTCCTCAAGCAGCACAAATATATGCCCACCGCTCCAAAACCGGACAGCACCACGAGTTCCGGCAAGGTGATTATCGACTACATACGCCACTTCGCCCCCATGGGCCGCAAAGATACCCTGGACTACTTCCTGCTCTCCCACTTCCACACGGACCACATGGGGGATTACTCCAAGAAGCTTCCGCTCCATGAAGAAGGCAAGTTCCGCCTCACCAGCGTCTGCGAAGTAGGCAGCAAGATTCTTATTAAACGCTTTATATCCAGGGGCGATCCCACAGAAGTCAAGGCTTCAAACACCACCCGCGAGGAAAATATGGCCAACTTCTCCAAGTTCCTCAACTGGACCATAAAGACCAACGGGACCCGCTACGAGTTCTTCGACCCCTGTTCCGATTCACAGATAGCCCCGGTTTTCGGCGAAGTTCCCGGCTTCTGCGTGCACAATCTGGCAAGCGCCGGAAGGTACCGCACGGCCCCGGGGAGCAGCGAATGGACTACCGACATCCCGCCGATGGCTGAGCTGGACGCCGCCGGCGACCCCAAGGCGTACCCCGGAGAAAATGCGCTGAGCAGCGTTTTCATCCTCAGCTACGGCCCGTTCGACATCTTCTCCGGAGGCGACCTTCAGTGGGCCCACAAAGACCTGCATGAGTATTTCGACATGGAAGCCCCCGTGAGCAAACTGTGCCATAAAGTAGAAGTTATGAAGGCCAGCCATCACTGCACCAAGGGCGCCAACGGGCCGGACATCATGAACGTTCTCCGTCCGGACGTGCTTATAGCCAACGTCTGGCGCGACGTACAACCCAACCCCAAGACCCTGGACAACGTGTACGCCGCCAATCCCGGCTGCAAGGTGTTCCTCACCAACCTGGCCCCCAGTAATCTGGTGGAGGCATACAAGGACCGTTTTGCGTCCACTGGCGGCCACATACTCATACGCGTGGCCAAGGACGGCAAATCCTACAAGGTTTATACTATGGATGACTGCAGCCCCAAGTACCCTGTTACCGGCGAATGGGGCCCGTTTGAATGTAACTGATATGAAACGCAGAGATTTTCTCAAAAGCGGCGGCGCCGCATTGGCCGGAAGCGCCCTTCTGGGAGCCGGAAGCCTGAACTCCGGATGCAGCTCCCCTGCCGGCACTGAACGCCTGATCGGCGTTACGGAAGTCTTGGTAGCGGGAGGAGGCCCGGCAGGCGTGTGTGCCGCCATAGCAGCCGCCAGATGCGGTGCCAAAGCCCTCATAATCGAACAGGGCAACTGCCTCGGCGGCATGGCTACCAGAGGGCTCGTGGCACCTTTCATGACTTGCTACGATACTACCGGAGAGCTGATGATAATCCGCGGCCTGTTCGAAGAAACGGTAAACCGCTTGGTAGAATTGGGAGGAGCAATCCATCCGTCAAAGGTACGTGCCTGCACTCCGTTCAGCGCCTGGATTACCGCCGGCCATGACCACCTCACCCCTTTCGACGCCGAAACCCTGAAATTCGTACTGGACTGCATGTGCCGCGAAGCCGGAGTGAAAGTGCTGTATCACAGCACGCTGGTTGACCCGGTGATGAAGGGGAAGCGGGTATGCGGGGTGCGCGTGCTGAACCGCGAAGGCATAGGACGGATCGATGCAAAAGTGGTGATTGACGCCACCGGCGACGGAGATGTAGCCGCCCGGGCCGGCGCTCCATGCACCTTCGGCAACCCCGATACCGGCAGAGTACAACCCTCGACCCTTTTCTTCCACATCAACAATGTGGACAGCCCCAGGCTCGAAGCTGACGTGCAGGCCCATCTGGGCGAATTCCGCAAGGTCAACGGAGTCAGCTACAGGGCCCTCCACTGGTGGGTGGAGCAGGCCGAAGCCGCCGGAGAGTGGGACATCGCCCGCAAGAGCGTAAACATATACCGCGGGGTGCGCGAAGACGAATGGGCGGTAAACTGCACCCGTATAGCCAATGTGGACGCTACGGATACCGAGAGCCTTTCCGCCGCCGAGACCGAAGGCCGGCGCCAGGTACAGGAGCTGATGCACTTCTTCCATAAATACGTACCAGGCTGCGAAAACGCCACCCTCAAATGCTCAGCCTCAACCCTAGGGATACGCGAATCGCGCCACGTAAAGGGTGAATACATGCTTACCGCCGACGACCTGCTCCAGGGCGTGGTACCGGAAGACAGTATTCTGGTGGCGTCCAACAGCGTAGATGTGCACGGCCGCAACGGAGCCAATACTACGGAATACAAGACGGTGGAAAACGGCCGGTGGTACGGCCTTCCGCTCCGCAGCCTCATTCCTCTGGAAATAGACGGCCTGATTGTGGCCGGACGTGCCATCAGCGCAACATCCGACGCGGCAGGGGCCGTACGCGTCATGCCGCCTTGCATGGCTATGGGCCAGGCGGCCGGCATAACCGCCGCCGTTGCCGCCGCCACCGGAGCCGCCCCCCGGGACATAGACGCCGGCGAAGTGCGTTCCAAACTGCTCCTGCAGGGGGCCTTCCTTGGATAATCAACCAATTAATTACTAAAATCATACGATGAAAAAACACTTACTGATTACCATCCTGTGCCTTGCACTCGGTTCGCTCGTAGTGAGCGCCCAGAACCGCGTGAAGGTGTCCGGAACCGTACTTGACAAAGACGGTGCGGCCGTAATCGGAGCCGGTGTGGTGGAGTCGGGTACGATGAACGGCACCACCACCGACATCGACGGCAAGTTCACCCTCCAGGTCGCATCAAGCAGTTCCGTTCTGGAGTTCACCTGCATCGGCTACGAGTCTCTCAGCGAGACTGTAGGCAACCGTTCAGTTATCAACGTAGTACTCAATGACGACAACAAGCTCCTCGACGAGGTAGTGGTCATAGGTTACGGTACCGTGAAAAAGAAGGACCTTACCGGTTCCATCGCCAACGTTGACGGCGGCAAGCTTGCCTCCATCCAGGGCGTAGGGCTCAGCCAGGCCCTGCAAGGCTCCATGCCAGGCGTGCAGGTCACCCGTACCAGCGGCCTCCCCGGAGCCGGAGCCACTATACGTGTGCGCGGCGTCACCACCATCGGTGATTCGGACCCCCTCATCATCGTGGACGGCGTGCCTGTGAGCACCATCAACGACGTTGACGTGGACGCCATAGACAACGTCACCGTGCTGAAAGATGCAGCCTCCGCTTCCATCTACGGAGCCCGTGCTTCGGCCGGCGTTATCCTCATCACCACCAAACGTGCCAAGGAAGGACAGCTGCACATCGACTACAACGGCAGCTTCTCTGTGCTCACCCGTACCAGGCATCCCGAGCAGGTAAGCCCCACCCGCTTCATGGAACTGATGAACGAATTGCAGTGGAACGATGCCGGTAATCCCGAGGGGAGCGATTATTACCAGTATCCCCAGGATTTCATCGAGAATTACATGGCCAATCACGAACTGGACCCTGACGCCTATCCTCTCACCGACTGGGACTCCCTCATGATAGAGAAATGGGCTCCCCAGCACAAGCACCGCGTGGGTATAAGCTACGGTAACAAAGTCATCAAGAGCCGCGCCATGCTGTCTTACGAGAACGAGGAGGCGCTGTACTACGGACGCAACGTGGAACAGTACACCGCCCGCCTGAACAACGACATCAAGATCAACAAGTTCATCTCGGCATCCGTGGATATGACCTTCAACCACAAGCTGAGCAACAACAACCAGATCAACCCCGTCCAGGCCGCCTTCAAGTACAATCCCATCTATTGCGCAGTCTGGTCCGACGGCACTTACGGTCCCGGAAACAACGGCACCAACACCTATGCCCGTCTGCACGCAGGCGGCTTCGACAATACCGAGCGGGATGCATTCTACGGCAAGTTCTCCCTGGACGTCACCCCGTTCAAGAATTTCAAGATTTCCGCCGTATTCGCTCCGTCACTGCGCCACAGCGCGGAGAAGGACTACGTCCAGAAAGCTTACTACTACGTCGAGCCGGGCGTACTCTCCGACACACCTTTGAGCGGATGCACCTACAACTCGCTGACTGAAAGCCGCACGGAAGCAAAGACCATCACGAAGCAGTTGCTGCTCAATTACAGCGCCGACTTCGGCAAAGACCATCATACCACTTACCTGCTCGGCTACGAGGACAGCTACAACTTCTCCGAGAGCATGAGTACCGGCACGGACCAGATGGAACTTGCAGGCTATCCTTACCTCAACATGGCGAACAAAAACCTGCTTACAACTTCCGGAAACGCTTCCGACAATGCATACCAATCCTTCTTCGGCCGTGTCACCTACGACTATAAGGGACGCTATCTCCTGCAAGTCAATGCCCGTTACGACCGTTCGTCCCGCTTTGCCAAGGAATACCGCGGAGGCTTCTTCCCTTCCGTGTCCCTGGGCTGGGTGGTGACCGAGGAGCCCTTCATGAAGAGCGTCAAGGCAGGCGGAGTTCTCGACTTTGCAAAGCTCCGCGCATCCTACGGTACCCTTGGTAACGAGCGTATAGGCAACTATCCTTACCAGAGCCTCATCGACTTCGGAACCGTGCCTATGTACGACTCCCCCACCAGCATAGCCGCCGCTACCACTGCCACCCAGACAGATTACGCCATCTACAACATCACCTGGGAAACCACGAAGACCTGGGACGTGGGTATCGACCTCAGCATGTTCAACAAACGCTTGAACTTTACCGGAGACATCTATCATAAAGACACCTACGGCATGCTCCTTAAGCGCAAGATACCCGATGTGCTCGGCTACTCCGACCCTGAAGACAACATCGGCCAAATGTACACCAACGGGTGGGAGGTTTCCCTCGGCTGGAACGACCGCATCGGCGACTTCAGCTACGCCATAAGCGCCAACCTCTCCGACTACACCTCCATCATGGGCGACCTGGGCGGCTATCAGGACCTGGGCTCACAGATTATCCGTGAGGGCGACGAATACCTGGCCTGGTACGGTTACCGCAGCAACGGCCTGTATCTCACCGAAGAGCAGCTTATCAATTCCGCCAAGTTGTACAGCGACGTCAAACTGGGCAACATTGAGTACAAAGACCTCAGCGGCCCCAACGGCGAACCTGACGGACTTATCAACTCCGCATACGACCGCGTAGTGCTCGGCAGTTCCATGCCTCACTACCAGTTTGGCGGCAACATCCTCCTGGGCTGGAAGAACTGGGATCTGGCAATGACTTTCCAGGGCGTCGGCAAAGTTCTCGCATGGAAGGGACAGGCGATGGTTTACCGCGACGGTGACGCATACACCTTCCCTCAAGAGTATTCCGACCATTATTGGAGCATGTACAATACAGACGAGCAGAACGCCAAGGCCTTGTACCCCCGTGCCACCCATACCAACTCCTGCAAGAATGACTATGAGCAGACGTCAGACTACTGGCTCTTCAACGGCGGTTACTTCCGCATGAAGAACGTCACTCTGAGCTACACTTTACCGGAAAGGGTCACCAACGCCATCAAGATGCAGAAAATCCGCTTCTACCTGAGCGCCACCGATCCGTTCTCCATCGACAACTTCCCTCAGGGCTGGGATCCCGAATCCTACTCCAACCTGAGCGCATACATGACCAGAACCTTCACCGCAGGTGCACAGATTACCTTCTAAAAATCAGCGAAAAATGAAAAAATACATAAGTTTCTTTCTCTGCGCAGTTCTGGCTATTGCAGCCTGCAAACCGGTGAGTCCTGAAGAAAGCGAGGCAGAAGTATATCAGGGAACAAAGGCAAGTGTCGAACTGTCTTCCGATGAAGCCATCCCGGCAGAAGGAGGAAAACTCGTAGTTACCGTTCACCGCAGCCCCGAGTTTACCGTATCCATACCCAAAGCGGCGGAGTCATGGCTGAGCTGCAGCCAGGCCGACAGCGTACTCACTTTTACCGCTGCCGCGAACAATTCCGCCGTACTCCGTTATGCGCGCGTCGGCATCATCGACAAGGAGCTCAAGATATCTGTCACCAGTTTCGACGTGATGCAGGCCGGTACGGAAAAGGACGTAGCGCCGGTGGTATATAAAACATTCAGTGCCGGACCGGAACGCATTTCCGTGGCTGCATCAGCAACATCTGCTGAAGTTAACGTAGATGCAGACGAGACCGTCGAATGGACCGTTACCAGCGACAACGCCGCATTCATACCTGCCCCGGCATCCGGTAAAGGTACTTCTACAGTCACCGTTAGTTTCCCTGCCAATACCGCCGCCGAAGCCGTGTCCGCTGTCATCACCGTCAGCACCACCGACGAAGGCGTCTTGAACAAGACCTTCAAAATCACCATCAACCAAAACGGTTCAGCCGGTGGCATCGTACTGGCCGAATGGGAGTTCGAAACTGCGCAGATCAATGCTCTCAAAGCCGGCGGCATTGAAGGCGTCACCGCCGAAGAAGACAATGCCGTAGGCAACGGCGGCAATCCTTACGTGCCTTCCAACATATCCGGCAAGGGTAAGCTTGAGTATTTCAACGGAACCGACAAATCCAGCGTATCCACGAAGAAACCCAAGCGCCGCATCGGCGAGCGAGGAGAGTTCTGCGTTTACTGCAGCTGGGAAGGAGACTACATTCTCTGGACCGCCGAACCTGACGCTCCTCTTGCAGCCGGCACCAAGATCCAGATCAATTTCGCCCTCCGTCCCAGTCACGAGGACACTCCGAAGTACTGGAAGTGCGAAGTACTGGACGGCGACAAGTGGGTCGAACTCAATACAATCAGCCTCGACTTCCACAGGGATGCCGCCGGCAATGCCGAAGATCCCAAACAGATCAACTGCTTCATCAAGGAATCCCACACCCTTACCTCCGAGACTCCTCTCGCACAGTTCAAGTTCACCTGCACAAAGAACGCGAGGTGTTTCGACGATGCTCCCGTTGCAGCATTCACTTCCAAGTATGTACTCCGCTTCGCGGGCAAGTGGCTGGAGGCTTCCGAAGATAACAAGTATCTCCAAGTCCCTGAGAACCCGAAGATTATGGTCATAGAATAAATACGATGACAATGAAAAAATACATATTCACAGCATTTGCAGCTGCGGCCCTCCTGACCGCATGCGTGGATTTGGAACTCAGTCCCAAGAGCCAGGGATCCAGCGAGAACTGGTACTCCTCGGCCCAGGAACTGGAGCTTTCACTAAACGGCCTTTACCGGCCGGTCCTTTGGTACACCGAATGCTTCCGTAATCACGTCACGGACCGTTGGTCTGACGACTGGAGCCAACGCACGAATCTTTATGACTGGCTTGGTGGAGCAATCAGCGACAACTGGGGTGAAGGTGCAAAACACTGGGCAAACCTTTACAAGGGCGTCGCCCGCGCCAACACCGTTATTCAAGGCATTGAAAAAGCCAAAGGCCAACTCACGGATGCCGAAATCACCCAGTACACGGGGGAAGCCAAGTTCTTCCGCGCATCTTTCTATACCTACCTCATCACGTTGTTCGGAGATGTGCCTTTCTATACCGAGTACATCAGCCTGGACGATGCATACAAGCTTGGCCGTATAGACAGAAACGTGATACTGGAACAGATTTATTCGGACTTTGACGATGCAGCTGCCGCCCTTCCGGTCTCTTACACCGGGACCCAGCGTATCACCAAGGGTGCAGCCCTTGCCATGAAGGCCCGTGCCGCCCTGTTCATGAGTGACTGGGCTACCTGCGCGGCTGCCGCAAAAGATTGCATGGACCTTGGTGTTTACAGCCTGCATCCCGACTACCGGGAGCTGTTCCTCTCCTCTACCAAGACCAGCCCCGAAGTGATATTTGCCCTTCCTGCCCTGGAGGGTGTTGCATATGCCTACCAGGACAACAACGGCAATTCCAGTGGTATCCGGTCATTTGTCCCCCGCAACAACGGCGGCACCAACGTAGCCCAGCCTTCCTGGGATCTGTTCTTTGCATACATATGCAACGACGGACTGACCGTGGAGGAATCTCCCCTTTACGACCCTGCGAACCCCTATAAGAACCGTGATCCCCGTCTGAGCGAAATCACCACTCCTTTCGACGAAGAATTCATGGACTACATCTACAATCCCAGGGCAAGCGCCCTCAGGACCCCGCAGGTTTCCACAGGCAAAGACAGCGGAATCGCAGCGGCCGATTATCCCGGACAGGTCCCTTCAGTGGGCTCAAACGGCAACTGGTGGATTGGGAACAAGGACACCGGGATATCTGCAGCCGGCACTACCACACAACAGAATTGCGTAGGAGCCAACGGAAACTGGATTCTGGGCTGCACCCTGGCAAAGAATAAGGATACGCTTCCCGGTGACAGCGGTAACGCCTCGTACAACGGTTTAATGCTCAAAAAAGGTGTCGATGAAGAATGGATCGACCGGCACACCGACACTCCCATGCGCATCATCCGCTATGCCGACGTATTGCTGATGTATGCCGAAGCCAAGATGGAGCTGAACCAGATAGACAACTCCGTTTTCGATGCCATCAACAGCATCAGGGCCCGCGCCTGGAAGTGCGGCGTAAAAGAGACGGACAAGTATCCGGCGGTAAGCGAGACCAACCAGACCGCCCTGCGCCGCATCATACGCAACGAGCGCCGCTGCGAGCTGGCTTGGGAAAACCGCCGCTGGTTCGACCTTATCCGTTGGAGAGTATGCGAAGAATGTCTTACGACTCCGATTTACGGACTTCCGGATATGACCGTCAAGATGCCCGCCAACGAGGCTTCCGGCTACTGGCTTTTCCCTAAGGATTTCCGTCCTCACATGAGGCCCAGTTCCACTATCGACCTTTCCGGTCTGGAGAACTTCCCCGACTACTATAAAATCAATGTGCGCAGGGCATTCGTACCGCGCCAGTACCTGTTCCCCATACCGGCAGATGAGCGCGTAGTCTGCCCTATGCTTACCCAAAATCCCGGATATTAATAATTTACCTGATATGAAAAAGTTTTTTGCACTTCTTGCTATGGCCAGCCTGCTTGCAGTTTCCTGCGGAGAGAAGCCCCAGCCTGCCGATGAGGCCAAGACTTTCAAAGTAAGCCCCTCCGGCGACGTAAATCTGCCTGCAGAAGCCACTTCCACAAGCATCAGTGTGGAAGCCGACATCAATTGGACGGTAGAGTGTGACAACTCGGCCTTCGTCTTCAACCCGGTGTCCGGAAACGGAAACGCCACCATCAACGTGAGTTTCCCGGCTAACGGCAAGCCCGAGGCCGTCACCACCGAAGTCAAGGTGGTTCCCGAAAAGCAGAGCGGACTCAAGAACGCCGGCATTAAGACCGTGACTATCAATATCATCCAGGGAGCAGGCGCACAACCGGAACCCGAACAACCCGAACAGCCCGAACAACCCGAACAGCCCGAACAACCTGAGCAGCCCGGTGCATTCACTTCGGTGAAAGTGCTGGCCGAATGGGAGTTCACCGCAGACAACACCGCATTCTTCAGCGGAAACTTCACTTTTGAGCCCGCCAAGGACGACGAGAAGAAGCCCACGGCGGAATCCAACGCTGCCGGCTTCCTGAACGACAACCACTACTGCCCTTCCAATCTCGTGGAAGGCGGCAAGATACGTTTCTGCAACGGTACCGACAAGACCTCGGTTAACCCGGACGGCCGCTGCAAGAGAGGCATGGGTAACGCCAACGAGCCTTGCTGGTACGGCAACTGGCCCGGAGACATCGTTTACCTGACGGCTCCCACCGAAAACCTTGCCGCAGGCACCAAAGTACACATTGTGCTGCCTTTGCGCCCCAATACCCGCAACACCTTGAAGTACTGGCTGCTCGAAATCAAGGACGGCGACAAGTTCGTTCCCGTGGGCACAGTGAAGAGCTTTACGGTAGGTGCCACCGAAGTGAAGTACAACGTGGAACTCGTTTACGATCCCGATGGCACAAAGGATACCACTACGGATGCCGACGGCAATACCGTTTATCCTGACAATCCTTTGCAGTACAACACTATCGTAGATGAGGTTTACACCCTTACCGCCCCTGCTAGCGAAATCGAGTATCACCTTACATGCGTTTCCACGATGATGGCCGACGGAAGCCGTGAAGCCAACGATATCGGAGACTCCGCCGGTTCCAAGAGGGAGAATCCCGTACTCCGCATCCCCAGGAAGGATACTACAAACGGAGGTTCCCGTCCTGCAGGTGTGAACGTTTTAATCGAGATCGGTAAATAATGAAATTCAGAACGATTCTGATAGCTTCCTGTCTTGTCGCACTCCTTGCGGGGTGCGACAAAGACAAGGGCAACGACAACGGCAAGACTTCTCACGGCGGCACCCCCGCTACCCTTGACCCGGCGATAGACGTCAGCGTGGGTCAGGTGCTGCCTGCCTGGCAGGAAGGATATCTGGACATCCATTCCATAAACGGAGGCCGTGGAGAGGCGTTCTACTACATCTTCCCCGACGGTACCACCATGCTCTGCGACGCCGCCGGGGCCCCGCCTGCAGAGAGTTACAATTATGGCAGCTCAGCATCCCAGGGGGTGCCTTCCAAGCCCAGCGCCAGCATCAACAGCGGCTCGGTTATAGTCCAGTACATCCAGCATTTCGCTCCAGCAGTGAGCGGCGGCAGGCTGGACTACTTCATGACCTCCCATTATCACGGAGACCATATAGGCTCCTGGCGCAGCGAATATGCCAAATTCGGCTGGACCCCTTACAACAAGGAAGGAGAGAAGGTGAGCGCGGTCAACCTCAACGACGGAGGCTTTCTGCTGAACGGTATTGCCGAAGTGGGCTTGTCCATCCCCATAGACAAGGTCCTCGACCGCGGAGACTGGTCCGACCGTCCTTCCGCCGATTTCTTCGACGACGGCGGCAGGAAACGCTATCAGCTGTATATCAACTACCTGGACTATGCCGCCCGCAAGCAGGGAACGGTCCGGGAGACCCTCCAGGTGGGCCACGAAGACCAGATTGTGCTCAAGCACGACCGCTCGAAGTACAGCAACTTCGGGGTTCGCACAATAGCTTCCGGAGGAAATATCTGGACCGGCAGCGGAACCGGCGTCAACACTACCTACGTGCCGGGCGCCGCCGAGTGCAGTTCCAACCACACGGCATGGAACATAGACGAAAACATTTTCTCCAACGTTTTCCTGCTCCGCTACGGCAACTTTGATTTTTTCAGCGGCGGAGACATTCAGTACAACGGCAAGTCTTCACTTAGCTGGAAAGACATAGAAAAACCTATATCACAAGTAGTTAAGAAGGTTGAAGGCATGAAGGCCAGCCACCACAGCACCGCCAATACCAACGGCGCAGATCTGCTGGGCAAACTTAAACCGGAGTTTTACATAGCAGGCGTGTGGCGCGACGTGCAGCCCAACCCCGAGACCCTTAAAAGGGTTTACGCCGCCAATCCTTCTACGCGCGTTTTCACCACCAACCTTGCGGAAAGCAATGTAGCTACGCTGAAGAGCAACGGCATAGATCCGGGCAAATTTGCATGCACCGGCGGTCATGTTGTAATCCGCGTACTGCCTGGAGGCACGAAATACTACATTTACGTACTGAACGACAACAATCTGGAGTTTAAAGTTAAAGCTAAATACGGCCCCTTCACGGCCTTCTTGTAGATGAGATTCAAGCCTTTCTGGCTGGCAGCTGCACTGCTTGCGGCAGCTTGCCACAACGATCCTTACGGACCTCCGGTCCCCGGAGGCAAGACAGAAGAAACCGAGGACTTCAAAGCCGACCCTGCCGGGCAGCCGCTTTCTGCCTGGCAGGAAGGCATGCTGGACATTCATTTCATCAATACTACCACCGGCGAATGTACCTTCATCATATTCCCGGACGGCACCCAGATGATGGTGGATGCAGCAGGTTCCCTTGCCGCCACCGGAGACGTAAACAGCACCACCAATACCGGCATACGTTCCCGCTGGGATCCCACTAAAGATGCAGATTTCCGGGCGGGAGCTTACATCGCGGAATATATCAAGAGCTGCATGGCATGGACCGGCAACAACAGCCTCGACTACGTAGTCAACACCCACTTCCATTCAGACCACTTCGGCGGGTTCAGCACCGCCCTTCCTGCCTCGGACCTCAGTGGCAGCTACCGCAAGCAGAGTCTGCCGGAGGTGCTGGATATTTTGGGCTCAAAGACTTTACTGGACCGGGGCTGGCCAGACTACAACTACCCGTTCGACATGCTGACGAAATCATCAAACGCCTCTGCCATAAAGAATTATGTCACGGCTGTAAAGTGGCACGCCGCCAACAGGGGGATGAAGGCGGAAATGTTCCAGGCCGGAAGCGACGAGCAAATAAGAGCTCTTCGCAATCCTTCTGCATGCGGTGATTTCAAGGTTCAGAATATAGCGGTGAACGGCTTTGTATGGGACGGAAAAGGCACCACCAGTGCTACAGCCACTTTCCCTTCCCTCAGCGAGATAAGCGTCGCCAATCCGAAGAGCGTTGGCAATGCCGACAAATGCCCCGAGGAGAATCATTGCACCACCGCCTTCAAACTGAGCTATGGCAAGTTTGACTTTTTCCATGCCGGTGACGCCCAGTATGACGGATGCTCCACTTTTGCCTGGAAAGACGTGGAAAGCGCCATGGCAAAAGCCTGCGGAGCCGTGGATGTGATGAAAGCCGACCACCACGGCGTGGGCAATACCAACGGATATGGTTATGTAGCCAAAAACGGCCACGTCTGCAATGCCATGTCCTTCTTGAATCCGCGCTGCTGGATCGTGAACAGCTGGACGGACGGGCATCCCCGGCAAGCTGTCTTCGAAGGGGTTACGAAGGTGGTTCCGGGAACGGACATCTACATCACCAACACTTGCGAGAGCATGCGCAAGTACCTGAACTGGAACCAGGTAAAAGGAAGCGACGGCCATATCGTAATACGCGTCTGCAAGGGCGGCTCCAAGTATTTTGTCTATACTCTTTCCGATTCGGAGCCTTCCCGCAAAGTCCTGAAGGCAGTTGGACCTTACCATTCCCGCTAGCCGGGGAAACTTCATGGCCGCACAGAGATGCTATATTATAAATAATTAGTATCTTTGCCGGATATGATGACATCTAAAGAAATACGCAAGAAGTTCCTGGACTTCTTTGCTTCCAAAGGGCACACTATAGTGCCCTCCGCTCCCATGGTGGTGAAGAACGACCCCACCCTCATGTTCACAAATGCCGGGATGAACCAGTTCAAAGACATCTTCCTGGGCAACAAGACCACCCCGTTCAACCGGGCGACAGACAGTCAGAAGTGCTTGAGAGTGAGCGGAAAACACAACGACCTGGAAGAGGTCGGCCACGATACCTACCATCACACCATGTTCGAGATGCTCGGCAACTGGAGCTTTGGTGACTACTTCAAGGTAGAAGCCATAGACTGGGCCTGGGAGCTTCTCACCGAAGTGTACAAGATAGACAAGAACCTGCTCTATGCCACAGTGTTCGAAGGTTCCGCCGAAGACGGCACACAGCTGGACGAGGAAGCCCGCCAGGCATGGCTGAGGCATCTTCCCGCCGACCACGTAATCCTGGGCAACAAGCACGACAATTTCTGGGAAATGGGCGACACCGGCCCTTGCGGCCCCAGTTCCGAGATTCATATCGACATCCGCTCAGAGGAGGAAAAAGCTGCCAGCGGCATTCCCGGAAGGGATCTTGTCAACCAGTCCGACCCTCACGTGATAGAGATATGGAACCTGGTGTTTATGCAGTTCCAGCGTTTCGCCGACGGTCATCTTGAGCCCCTTCCTGCGAAGAACATCGATACAGGTATGGGCTTCGAACGCCTCTGCGCGGTGCTGCAGGGCAAAAACAGCAACTACGACTCCGACGTTTTCACCGGAATGCTTGCCAGGATAGGTTCTCTCAGCGGTCACCGCTACGGAGAGAGCGCCGAGGCCGATGTGGCGATGCGTGTCATAGCGGACCACATCCGCGCCATCAGCTTCTCCATCGCCGATGGCCAGCTGCCCTCCAACGTTAAGGCCGGCTACGTCATCCGGCGCATCCTGAGGCGCGCCGTCCGCTACGGCTATACCTTCCTCGGACTGAATGAACCGTTCCTCTGCCGCCTTGTGCAGCAACTGGTGGACGATATGGGAGAGGCCTATCCGGAGCTGCCGGCACAGCAGAAACTCATCGAGTCCGTAATCCGCGAAGAAGAGCTGGCCTTCCTGCGCACCCTGGACCGCGGCATCAAGCTGCTGGACGAGTGTATCGAGCGCAACTCCGCCACCAGGCTCATTCCCGGGACCGACGCTTTCCGCCTCTACGACACTTACGGTTTCCCCATAGACCTCACCGAGCTGATCGCTGCCGAAAAGGGCTTCAAAGTTGACCTTGAAGGCTTCCAGGTGGAGCTGGGCAAGCAGAAAGACCGCGCCCGCAACGCCACCGCCAACAGTTTCGGAGACTGGACCGTTTATCACGAAGGAGAGGACGTTGAATTCCTCGGTTACGATACAACAGAGGTACCAGGAGCCCTGCTGCTCAAGAGCCGCACAGTAGTCCAGAAAAACAAGGAGATGCTGCAGCTGGTATTCAACTGCACCCCGTTCTATGGTGAGATGGGAGGCGAAATCGGCGATACCGGAACCATCACTTCAGCTTCCGGAGAGCAGATACGCATACTCAACACCGTGAAAGAGAACGAGCTCACCATCCATATAGCCGAACGCCTGCCGCAGGACTGTGAAGGAGAGTTTGTACTCCGGGTAGATGCCCCCCGCCGCGGCCGCATCGCCTCCAACCACAGCTGTACCCACCTGCTGCACAGGGCTTTGCGAGAGATCCTCGGCACCCACGTCGAACAGAAGGGCTCCTTCGTGTCCGACAAAGGCTTCCGTTTCGACTTCTCCCACTTCGAGAAGCTTTCCGACGAGCAGCTTGCAGCCGTGGAGAAACGGGTCAACGAGCTGATACGAAGCAACTTCCCTCTTTCCGAAAAGCGCGACGCCACAATGGCGGAGGCCCAGGAACTGGGAGCTATGGCCCTCTTCGGAGAGAAGTATGGCGACAAGGTTCGCGTGGTCAAGTTCGGTCCGAGCGTGGAGCTTTGCGGAGGCTGCCATACCTCCGCCACCGGCAACATAGGCTACTTCAAGATTCTTTCCGAGTCGGCAATTGCTGCCGGCATCCGTAGAATCGAGGCGGTAACCGGCCAGGAGGCCGAAGAATACGTAGCCGGCCTGCAGGGCCTGCTCAAGTCGGCCCGTGCATTGTTCAACAATGTTCCGGACCTTTCCGGCGCCATCCAGAGGATGCTGGACGACAACGCCGCGCTGAAAAAGCAGGCCGAAGAGTTTGCCAAGCAGAAAGCGGCGGAACTTGCCCGTTTCCTCACCGGGAAAGCGGAAGATGTGAACGGCATCAAACTCATCCAGGTGAGCCACTCCGGAGAAAAGTTCGACCCTGCCATGATGCGCAATGCCGCCCTGGCTCTCCAGAAGGAGCTCAAGAATACTGCACTCGTAGCTGCATACGAAGCCGACGGCAAACCCCAGCTGCTGCTTATGTATTCCGACGACCTTGTTGCCGCCGGACGCAATGCAGGAAAGGATATACGTGAAGCCGCCAAGTTCATCCAGGGAGGAGGTGGAGGCCAGAGCGGCCTCGCAACCGCCGGTGGCAAGAATGTTGCAGGCCTCAAGGATGCTTTGGAAACACTCGTAAAGGTAGCGACGGCACAATAACTCAATTGCGGGATGAAGAAGCTCGATCAGTACATGCTCAAATCGTTTATCGGACCTTTTGTCGCGATACTGCTGATCGTTATGTTCATCCTGCTGCTCCAGTTCCTCTGGCTCTACATCGACGAGCTCGTGGGCAAGGGCCTCGGCCTGGGTGTCATCCTGGAGTTCATGATGTGGGGAGCCTGCACAATCTTCCCCACAGCCATGCCGCTGTCGGTGCTTCTGGCTTCCGTGCTAGTGATGGGGCAACTCGGTGAGAATAAGGAGCTTATGGCTATCAAGGCGTCCGGCATCTCGCTAGGCCGCTTGTTTGCGCCGCTCATCGTGACCGCATTCCTGATAAGCGTTGCCGCCTTCTTCATCGGGAACAATCTGGTGACCAAGGCATACAACGAGATTTTCACTCTCCGGGACGATATTACCCGTACCAAGGAAAGTATCAAAATTCCCTCCGGCACTTTCTACGAGGGTATAGAAGGCTATGTGCTAAGGGTGCAGGACCAGAATGACGACAGCGGAATGATGTATCAGGTGCAGGTGTACGACCATACGTCGCGCCGCGGCAACACTTCTATGATTGTGGCCGACTCCGCTCTCCTGAAAATGTCCCGGCAGAAAGATTACCTCATCTTTACTCTTTTCAATGGCTCCAACTATCAGGAAACCAATGAAATGTCTTACCGGGACACATCCCTCGCGCTGAACCGCGTGGATTTCAGCCGGGAACAGCTCATCATCCCCCTGTCCAATTATTCCTTCGAGCATTCCGATTCAAGCCGCTTCGGCGACCAGGCCAAATCTATGCGGCTTTCCCAGCTGGTCGCACAGAGCGACTCGCTCACCAGGAAGAACGACGATGCGTTCTTGAGCCACTATGCGCGTATGCGCGCGAACTCCGTGTTTACCAAACGGGAACAGCTGGACACCGCCAAGCGTGGCGACCTCAGCATGTATTACCAGTCGGACGATATGTGGAACTGGGAGCGCTACGAGGAAGTAGTCAAGGCCTTCGACCGTGCCGCCGGCGAGTCGGACAAGATGCAAATGGATGTAATGTCCTTCAATCACGACATATACCAGTCCTCTTTCTACCTGAGACGCACTGACGTGGAACTCTTCAAGAAGTATTCCCAGGCCCTGGCCTGCTTCATTTTCTTCTTCATCGGAGCGCCTCTGGGCGCAATGATAAAGAAAGGAGGCGGACTTGGAATCAGCGCCATTATATCCGTGCTCTTCTTCGTGGTTTATTGGATTGTACAGATTTCCGGCGAAAAACTCGCAAAAGATGGCTCCCTGAGCGCTTTCCACGGTGATTTCGCCGCCGCATACATCCTGGCCCCCATGGGTATATTCCTGACTTACAAGGCAATCAAAGACGCAGAGCTGTTCAACATGGATACCGTCAAATCGACCTGGAGGAAGGTACTGAGCAGGATAGTGGGCTTCTTCCGCAAGCCACGCATAGTATATATGGGTACGCCGGAATTCGCTGTGGCTCCTCTGGATGAACTGGTGAAGAAGGGTTACAAGATAGCGGCCGTAGTTACGGTTGCCGACAAACCTGCCGGCCGCGGCCTGAAGGTAAACGAAAGCGCCGTGAAGCAATATGCTGTGCAGCACGGCATTCCTGTCCTGCAGCCGGTGAAGCTGCGCGACCCCGAATTCCTGAAGCAGCTGGCAGCCTTCAAGGCCGATATCTTCGTGGTGGTGGCATTCCGTATGCTGCCGGAAGAGGTGTGGAAGATGCCTCGTCTGGGTACTTTCAACCTGCATGCTTCCCTGCTGCCTCAATATCGTGGCGCGGCTCCTATCAACTGGGCCATCATCAACGGCGAGCACCGCACCGGTGTCACCACCTTCATGATAGACCACAATATCGATACCGGCGGCATTATCATGAGGGAGGAGTGCCTGATCGATGCCTCCGACGACGCCGGCACGCTACACGACAAGCTTATGGAAATGGGACGCAAGGTAGTTACCGACACCGTGGACCTGATTCTGCAGCATAATGTAGAATTGCGTCTGCAGCGCTCCTTTGTGCAAGGGTCCGAGGTGCTGCATCCTGCGCCCAAGCTTACCCGCGAGCTTTGTCACATAGACTGGACCCGCCGTTCCGCGGAAATCGTCAATCTGGTACGGGGTCTGTCACCATATCCTGCTGCGTTCGCTACGCTCACTGCAGCAGGAGCAACCACCATCCCCCCGGATACGCTCACTGCAGCAGGAGCAACCAATGCTGAGAAGTCAATCTCCGTCAAGATATTCAAGGTGGAGAAAATGGACGGCGTGCCCGGAGTGGAGAAGACGGAACCGGGACGCATATACAGCGACGGCAAAACCTACCTGGCGGTGGGTACGGGAGACGGCGCAGTCAAGATTCTGGATCTTCAACTGAGCGGTAAAAAACGTATGGAAACGGGAGCTTTCCTTTTAGGATTCCGCGACCCCGAAAGCTGGCGCTGCGCTTAGTTTTATTGCTTCTGCGTCTTTCTGGAGCTGATTCCGTAATTCATCGAGAGAGCCGAAGCGACGCTCGTCGCGGATTCGGTCTATGAAATCCACCGTTATATCAAGACCGTAAATCATCTCGTCAAAGCCGAGAATGTGGGTTTCTATTGTCAAGGTATTACCGCTGTTAACAGTGGGGCGGGTACCTATGTTTGTCATTCCAGCAAAAGTAGCCCCTAATACGTGCACTGCAGTGTGGTAAACTCCGGGGCGGGGAATCAGCATAAGCGGCTCATAGAGCTTCATGTTCGCCGTGGGGAAACCAATTGTACGCCCTATCTTGTCGCCGGTAACCACTACTCCGTGGAGCCTGTACGGACGGCCGAGCAACTTTGCGGCACAGGCGGCATCTCCTCCCGCCAGGGCACGGCGGATGCGGCTGGAAGAAATTACCGTCCCGTCCAGCTCTACCGGCGGAGTAATCACGCTTTCAATCCCCATTTCGGAAGCAATCTCCGCTATACGGTCCGGGCAGGACTGCTCCGCGCCGAAGCGCGTATCGTATCCCAGCACAAGGGATGTACACCCGAATTCCGCTTTCAGGAAACGTAGATATTCCCCGGCCTGCCATGCTGCGAATTCCCGGCTGAAAGTAACCGTCTCTACGCGGTTTACGCCGAGCGATTTAAGGATCTCCGCTTTCTCTTCCCTGGAACTGAGGTAACGCAGTTCGTCGGCCCCGCTCTGCAGCACGGCGCGGGGATGAGGCCAGAAGCTTACAACGACACTCTGCTCCCCGAGCCTTGCGGCCTCGGAGAGCAGTGTATCGATTACAAGACGGTGCCCGAGATGGACACCGTCGAAAAAGCCAGTGGCTATTACAGCCATTGTACCAGAGGGAAGTCCTGACGATGCGGCAGTGCAGGGTTCTTGGCATACATGCGTATGCCCAGCTGATACATACCGGTGCTGTCAGGCTCTATGGAAATGGTATAGCGGGCAATGCCGTCTTTATACTCCACCACTTCGTACTGGGTAATGTCCTGGATGTGTATGACCCCCTTGGAATCGCTGGTAGCCAGAATCAGCTCTACACCGATGTCTTCCGGTTTCAGACGGCCGAGGTCCAGCTCCACCTCACCGTGGATAGGGTCGTTCTTGGATACCACGTAAGAAGCGTCGGGCTGATGGCAGGAAACCACCCGGATATTGTACCACTCTGCCAGCACTCGCTGCTTCCACGCCGCTATTTCCTTGGCACCTGCGTTATTGGATGCCTTGAGCACATTGTAGCGCTCAGCCTGGGGGAAATAATACTGGTTGCAGTAGTCGGTAAGCATGCGGTTGGTGGTAAAGTTGCTTGCCACCTTGGCGATGGTGTTCTTGATATAGCCCACCCACTCCTTGGAGATATGCGTACGGTCGTTGAAGTTGTAGTAGGCCGGAGCAATCTCGTTCTCTATGGTCGCGTAGATAGTGGCGGCATCGAGCTCGTTCTGGTAAAGCTGGTCTTCGTAGGTTCGCTCCTGGGGAAGTGCCCATCCGGCATCTTCCTGGTAGCCCTCGACCCACCAGCCGTCAAGCACGGAAAAGTGCATGACGCCGTTCATGGCAGCCTTCTCGCCGGATGTACCGGATGCCTCGAGAGGGCGGGTAGGGTTGTTGAGCCATACGTCCACGCCTTGTACCAGACGCTTAGCAAGACGTATATCGTAACCGGGCACAAAGACTATGCGGCCAAGGAAACGGTCCTGCTTGGATATCTCGATAATCTGCTTGATGAGGTCCTGTCCGGCGCCGTCGGCGGGATGGGCCTTTCCGGCAAACACGAACTGCACCGGGCGCTCGGGGTTGTTCACGATGGAAGCCAGACGGTCCAGGTCGCTGAACAGCAGGGTGGCTCGTTTATAGGTCGCGAAACGGCGGGCGAAACCGATGGTGAGTATGTCGGGGCGGAAAGACTCGTTTATCTTGACTATCTGGCTCGGAGTATAATGGCTGCATATCGCAGGGTCCGAGATACGTTCGGTAACCGTCTTTACCAGTTCGTCCTTAAGTATCTTGCGGACATTCCAGATCTCGTCGTCGCTCACTTTGTAGATGCGGTCGAAACAGCTCTTGTCATAATGACCGGTGCGGAATTCCGGGCCGAACACTTTGTAATGTATGGCCTTCCAGTCGCGTGCGGCCCATGTGGCATAGTGTACGCCGTTGGTCACATAGCTGATATGGAGCTCCTCGGGCAGGTAGCCCTTGTACATATCCTTGAAGATATCCTGGCTCACCTTGCCGTGAAGCATGGAAACGCCGTTCACATTCTGGCTCATATTGGCAGCCAGGACGCTCATGGAGAACTTCTCGGAAGGATTGTCGGGGTGAATCTTGCCCAGGGAAAGAAGGGTGTCCCAGGCAATTCCGTAGCGGTTCGGATAGTGACCGAGGTACTTGGCCAGGAGGCCCTCCTCGAAGGCATCGTGGCCGGCAGGCACGGGAGTATGGGTGGTAAAGAGGCCGCTGGCGCGAATAAGTTCAAGCGCCTGGTTGAAATCCAGCTTCTGCTCCTGCATGAACTCGCGAAGCCTCTCCAGGCCTGCGAAAGCGGCATGCCCCTCGTTCAAATGGTAGATTGTGGGATTGAGGCCGAGTTGACGGAGAGCGCGCACGCCGCCTATGCCGAGCAGGATTTCCTGCTTCAGGCGGTTCTCCCAATCGCCGCCGTAAAGCTGATGGGTCACCGAACGGTCTTCGGGCAGATTGGCCTCGAAATCGGTATCCAGCAGGTACAGGTCGGTACGGCCTACCGCCACCTTCCATATACGTGCATACATATCGCGGCCGGGGAGCGTCATCTTGACGGTAAGCCAGCTGCCGTTTTTGTCAAGCACCGGCTCAGCCGGGATGCGCAGGAAGTCCTGGGCATCGTATTCCGCAACCTGGTTTCCCTGGGGCGTGATGCGCTGGGTGAAATATCCATAGCGATACAGCAGGCCCACAGCCACGAGGTTCACGTTCATATCGGAACTCTCCTTCAGGTAGTCTCCCGCAAGTATGCCAAGACCGCCGGAATAAATCTTCAGGGAGGTCTCCAGGCCATATTCCATACAGAAATAGCCTATGGACGGCTCGGTGCGCTGGGCCTTGAGCTCCATATAGCGGTTGAAATCATCCATCACCGCTCCCAGGCGGGAGAGGAAGGACACATCCTTGGCAAGTTCTTTATATCTTTTTAGACTTACTTTGTCCAAAATAGCCATCGGGTTGTGGCCGGATGTATGCCACAGCTCGGAATCAATGGACCTGAAAAGCAGTTTAGCATCCTCGTTCCAGCACCACCAAAGGTTCTTGCAGAGGGTTTCAAGTCCGGAAAGTTCTTCCGGCAGGTGACGCGTCACCATGACGCTCTTCCATGCCGGTTCTCCTACATCAAATCTGTTGTTCTGCATAATTTGTTCTTATAATGAAGTCGCTGAGCACGTTCATATAGTTGATGAACGCCTCATACGGTGTATCGTACGGGCTGAAGCGCTTATGGATTTCTCCGTCGGAGAAGAACTTGGTGCACATATAGTAGAGATGGTCGCTCTCCTGCAGGTGACCGAAGTCGGCCCAAAGTTCGGGGTCTCCTATGATGGCAAGCTTCTCGGTAAGACGGTACAGCTTGTTGTATGCATCTTGCTGCAACTCGTTACCCAGCCATGCGCTCAGGTCACGCTCCTCGTCTGCCCAGGAAATGGGATCGGGCACGCTCAGGGACGCGACTGGCTTGATATTCTTTATGGCCTGGGAAGGCGTCACGAACTCCATGCCGCCATCTGCAAGCACTGCTGCCGGAAGGGCGCGCATGAAGTCGAAAATGCCGCTTTCGGCAGGCTGATGCTCTCCGAAAGTCTCATAGTCCATGAAGAGGTTCACTACGTCCCCTTCTGCTTCCTTGAGCCAGCCGGTGAATTTTTCCGCCGTAAGGGGCCACTCGTTCCAGCCCTTGTCGGAGAAGCGGAAGGCCACGTCGTCGCTGAGTCCGTAGTTACGGAGCAACAAGCGGAGTTTGGGCTGGGATTCAGCAGTATATACATAGTTGGGACTCTGCCATCCCATGATATGGCGGGCGCCCTCAGTGAGCATATTCTTGAATCCGAGGTCATATACCTGCCTTGCGATGGCATCGGAGTAGATAAGCTCGGTGTTGCGGAAAGTGGTGGGGGTGACACCGAACTCCTTCTGGATATGCGCCTTATGCTTTTCCACCTGATGGATGAACTCCGACGGCGAAGCAAGTGAAGCCAGGGAATGGTAGTAGGTCTCGCAGAGGAATTCCACCTTGCCGGTTGCAGCCAGCTTGCGGAAACTTTCCAGCACTTCGGGAGCGTAACGGTCGAACTGCTCGAGAGCCGAACCGGAGATGGAGAAGGCCACCTTGAATTTGCCCTTGGACTTGGTTATCGCCTCCAAAAGCAACTCATTCATTGGAAGATAGCACTTCTGGGCCACCCTCTTCAAAATAGTACGGTTGGCGAAATCATCATAGTAATGAGAGTCCTTGCCTATATCGAAGAAGCGGTACTGACGGAGTCTTGTAGGCTGATGGACCTGGAAATAAAGGCAGATTGACTTTTTCATAATAACGATTCGTAAACTTTTTTCAATTTGGCAGTTGCGCCGTTCCACTTGAGTTCATTCACCTCGTCGTAACCCTGCTTTGAAGCGAACTCGGTAAGGGCGGGATAAGAGACGAGGGCGTAAATATCGTCGGCCAGTGCATCCACATCCCAGAAATCTACCTTAAGGGCATATTTCAGGACTTCGGCGGCACCCGACTGGTGGGAGATAATAGAAGGCACCCCGGTACGCATGGCCTCCAGCGGCGATATGCCGAAAGGCTCTGATACAGAGGGCATAATGTAAACATCGGAAAGGGCGAACATCTTCTGCACTTCGGCTCCGCGGAGGAAGCCTGTGAAGTGGAAGCGGTCTGAAATGCCGAGCCTGGCCACCTGCTTGATGGCGCGGTTCATCATGTCTCCGCTGCCGGCCATCACGAAGCGTACGTGCTTAGTACGCTTGAGCACCTTGGCTGCAGCTTCAATGAAATACTCGGGGCCCTTCTGGAAAGTGATACGGCCGAGGAAGGTGACAACCTTGTCTTTGATCCCGCGTTCCACGCTGATATCCTCGCGTCCGCTGAAGTCCACGGCATTATGGACGGTCACCACCTTTGCGGGATCTATTCCGTACTTGTTGATGACAATATTTCGGGTAAGGTCGCTCACCGTGACCACCCTGTCCGCCGCCTGCATTCCGCGGGTCTCTATATCCAACACCCTGGTATCCAGGTGCTTCTCGTCGCCGCGATCATAGGAGGTAGCGTGCACGTGAACCACCAGCGGCTTGCCGGTGAGCTCCTTGGCGGCTATTCCGGCGAGGTAGGTCAGCCAGTCGTGGGCGTGGATGATATCGAACTCGTCCACATGCTGCATGGCGATGGTTCCGCCCACCTGGGCGTAACGGGACACCTCCTCCATGAGGTTGGCACCGTATTTTCCGGAAAAACGGAATTTCTGTCCAAAGCCTATCTCCGTCTGGCTCACGCCCTTCGCCTTCATCTTTTCGATTGCGTCGAAATACTCTTCGGGATCTACGTAGGGCACGATATTGGAGTCCACGTAGAAGAATTTCACCTTGTTGATGAATTCTTCCACGGTAGTACTTACGTTGCGCACTTCCACATCGCTGGCATTGAGGATGGTGGTCGCGCTCTGGTCTTCATCGCCGGAGGCGTTGGGCATCACGAACAAAGTCTCTACTCCATTGTAGGCCAGACCTTTGACGATGCCCTCGCAGGCCGTTCCGAGACCGCCTGCAATATGGGGAGGAAACTCCCATCCGAACATCAATACTCTCATGTTACTATACCTCCTTGTGTTTTTGAATCATTGCATCCACGATAAGCAGGGCCGCAGTACTGAGCGCGGAAGAAATAGCTCCGTGGGGCTCGTGGGGCGGGTCGCCGTCATAAAGTTCGGAGAATGCGCCTACGCCGTGCTTGCTCAGGTCTGCCCAAAAGCCTTCCACCAGCCACTCCGCCTTCTTAACGAAGGACGGTCCCTTGACCCGGAAGCTCACGTCTATGTACTGTTCCAGCAGGAAAGGACGCGTGCAGCCCTGGTGATAGGCCAGGTCGCGCTCGGTCTGGGAGCCCTCGTACACGCCCTTGTATTTGGGATCACGGGGTGAAAGGGTACGGATACCGCGGGACGTAACGAGCTCGTTGTCAATCACTTTGAGTATTGAGGGCACGCACTCTTCCTCGAGCGGCGAATACTTCACCCATACAGCGTAAAGCTGGTTGGGCCGCACGTCCATATTTCTGCCGTAGCCATCCACATAGTCCGCCAGGCAGCCGCGATCCTCATCCCAGAAGAGATTGCGGAAGCTGTCGCGTATCTGCTCGCGGAGGGGGGCCCACTTGGCTGCGAAGGCGCTGTTCTTCGGGCCGTACTTCTGCTCCATTTCAACGGCGAAGCAGATGGAGTTGTACCAGAAAGCGTTGGTCTCCACCTGATAGCCCGCACGCTCCGTGACGGCCCGTCCGTTGATATAGGCGTTCATCCAGGTAAGCGCCACACCGTCCACCTGGGCCCAGAGCAGTCCGTTGGGATGCATGGCAACCTCGCTGCGGCGGCCCGGCAGGTAGCTGTCTATGATGTCCCGCACCGTGACGCCGTATTTCTTCCATACTTTCTTGGGGTCGGCGCCGTAATCGATATATGCCTGAAGGGTGCTGGCCATATACAGGGGAGCCTCCACCTGGGTAGTGCGGCGCATCAGTCTCTCCTGCTCTTCGGCTATCAGGTTGTCCAGGATTTCCTCGAAATGGGCCGGGCTGTGAAGGCCGTACAATGTGAGGCCTGGAAGAGCCTGAAGCGTCTCGCGGAGCAGTCCGGTGTACATCCAGGAAAGGCCGGCATTAATCATCTCCACCCCGTTGTGACGGGTTATCAGGCTATCGGCGCAGCAGGCCAGCTGGTCGCGGTAGCCCGTGACCTCCGGCAGCTTGGCCCGGTAGGAATTATAAGCCCGCTTCAGCTGGGAAGGGGTCACCTCTACCGTGGAGCCGGAGAATACGACGGAGCCGCCCTGCGAAAGCTTGAGCGTGAAAACGCCGGGGGTGAACAGGTCCTCGGTGCAGTCGAAGCCGCGGCGGTACTCGTCGGAATAGGTGATGCGGTTGTTCCAGCAGGGCATGTACTTCCACTCGGCCTTGGTGTCGCTCAACTGAAGGTGCAGGTCCGGGTAATTGGGATACATACGGAAGGAAACGCCGCCGCCTATCTCCGTGAAGGAGGTGTTGGCTTCGTTGTTCTGGTGAGTGAGGTCGTGTATGTTGCGGAATGCCAGGAAGGGCTTGATGATAAGGGTAACCGGTGAAGGAGCCTTGATCAGTTCATATTTGACCAGGATCTGGTCTTTGTCCAGGGACAATATGAGACTCTTGCGGAAAGTGATTTCGCCTACCTGGTAAGTGATGCACGGCTCCGGATTCTCCGCAAAGTCCACCACATACTTGTGGCCGCGGGGCTCGTAGATGTCGCCGTAACAATGGATTCCCAGGTTAAACTGCTTTCCGTTCACCACGATGCTTTCGTCCAGGGCGGACAGCAACAGGAAGCGGTCTCCTCCGAACCTGTCAAGGGTAACGGCAAGAAGACCGTGGTAGCGGCGGGTATTACAGGTCACGATGGAGGTGTTGCAATACGCTCCCGTCTTGTTGGCGCAGATGATTTCGCGCTTGAGAGAGTAAGCCAGGTTCACCAGCTCGTTTTTGTTGAACTTCAAGAAAGCCATATTATACAGTCTTTTTCAATACTATTGCGCACCTGCTTGGCAGGTACAGGTACATGGTATGGTCATAAGCCTGATTGCCGTTGGGCGAGCGCTGGTCAAGTGCCGTATGCTTCTCGTCCGGCTGCAGGAGGCCGAATCCTCCGAAACGGGTTTCATCGGAATCGAATACCTTAACGTAGTCTCCCGCCGGGGCTGAGAATCCGTAATCCTGGAAAGAGCCCTGCGGGTTAAAATTGAACGCAAAGATACAGTTTTCCCTGCGGAAAATCAATATTTGTTTCTGCTCGTCGGCCACAAGCAGTTCCGGAGCCCCTTTCAGCAACTTAAGCTGCTTGAGAAGGTGCACCAGCACGACGTCGAATTCCTCCAGACCGTGGTAGCGGAGATCAGGGTTGTCCGCCAGGGACCAGAGGCGCCGGGCATGTTTGAAAGACCAGTCGTTCCCCTCGCGCGGGAAGTCTATCCATTCGGGATGGCCGAACTCGTTGCCCATGAAATTCAGGTAGCCTCCCCCGCAAGTGGCGGCGGTCACCAGCCGGATTAGCTTATGAAGGGCTATTCCCCTGTCCACCAGGGAGTTCTGCTGATCCTTCCGCATACTGAAGTACATCTCCTTGTCTATCAGGCGGAAGATAATGGTCTTGTCGCCCACCAGAGCCTGGTCGTGGCATTCGGCATAGCTGACGGTCTTCTCGTCCGCCCGCTTGTTGGTAAGTTCCCACCAAATCATTCCGGGGCTCCACTGCTCATCGGAGAGTTCCTTTATCCATTTGATCCAGTGGTCCGCGATGCCCATTGCCATGCGGAAGTCGAAGCCCACTCCGCCGGCGGCGAAAGGAGCCGCAAGACCGGCCATGCCGCTCACATCTTCGGCTATGGTGATGGCTTTGGGATTGAGTTCGTGTATGAGCATATTGGCCAGGCCCAGATAACTCACGGCGTTTTCATCGACCCCGCTGTTGAAATAGTAGTCGTAGTTGCCGAAATCCACTCCCAGGCCGTGATTCCAGTAGAGCATACTGGTAACCCCGTCGAAGCGGAAGCCGTCGATGTGGTACTCCTCCATCCAGTATTTGCAGTTGGACAGCAGGAAGTATTTCACTTCGTCTTTGCCATAATCGAAGCAGCGGGTACCCCAGGCAGGATGGCGGCCGGCGTCGCCAGGATAGAAATACAGGTCTTCGCGGCCGTCCAGGCACCCCAGGCCCTCGAGTTCATTGCCTACGGCGTGGGAATGAACGATATCCATGATGACGGCTATACCGGCGGCATGGGCCTCATCCACCAGCCGCTTGAACTCCTCCGGCGTTCCGAAACGGGAGCTGAGAGCAAAGAAGCTGGAAACCTGATAGCCGAAGGAACCGTAGTAGGGATGCTCCTGAAGAGCCATAATCTGCAGCACATCATAGCCCAGGCGCTTTACCCGTGGCAGCACTTTCCGGCGGAAGTCGTCGAAAGTCGCCACTTTCTCCTCCTCTCCGCTCATGCCTATATGACACTCATAGATAAGGGGATGCGGGCGAGGTCCCGGATTACGGTGCTTCCATTCATAGGGAACTGAGGGGTCCCACACCTGCGCGCAGAAAAGTTTGGTCTCAGGGTCCTGCACCACCCTGGTGGCATAGGCCGGAATTCTTTCCCCTCCGCCTCCCGGCCACTCTATCCAAAGTTTGAAGAGGGAACCGTGACGGAGGAACAATTCAGGGATACGCAACTCCCAATTGCCCTGACCTACGGGGGTGAAGGCATAATCCGGTGTGCGTTTCCAGTTGTTACATTCCCCTATAAGGTAGATGCGGGTCGCGCTGGGGGCCCACTCCCGGATAACCCAGGAGCCCTTTTCCTTATGGAGGCCATAGTAGAGATGATTGTTGGCCACATCGGCAAGGGAACGGTCTCCGGCGAGTTTACGCTTGTCGGCAAGGATTCGCTCGTGACGCGCGTCTATCGCTCCCCGGAAGGGTTCCAGCCAAGGGTCGGTCTGGTATATTTTCTTCATTTTTCAATTAGTGCCTGACGGCTATTTGTTTAGTGTTTCTATCTTTTCGCGGGCGCTGCGCAAGTAAAGCCGGCAGGCTTCAATCAATTCTTCGCTGCGCTTGATGTATTTGTCTATATCGTCAAGACCTGTGGCGGGGTCTTCTACGCGGGCGGCAATCTCTTCGAGTTCCGCCATCGCCTTGGAGTACTCAAATTTTTCCATTTACTGTGCAATTTAGCGTTCCGTCCTCATAAATCACCCGTATCCGGTCGCCCTCGGCAACATCTGCTGCGCGCTTGAGGAAAACTCCCTTGTCGTTGGTAATCAACGAATAGCCTCGTTTGAGCAGGAGGCGCGGATTGGCGGCCGTGACACGGGTCTCAAGCTTTGAAAGGCTGGCGTCGGCGGCCGTCAGGATGTGGTTGAAGGCGAATAGGATACGGTGCAGGACCTTTTGTACTGCCGCTTCCTGGACGGCAAGCTTGGAAGTGAAAGCCAGTTTCAGACGGGTCTGGAAGCCGGTAATACGCTCGTCCTCAGTGGCTACGGCATCTACAAACAAGTCCGCCAGGGCCGTAGGTGTCTTTACCGCCCCGCAGGCAACCAGGTCTGCAGCGTGATTATCCCTGTCGTGGCCGATTGCGGTAAACACCGGGACGGGACAGCGGGCAATGGCGGCACAAAGTCCGTAGTCGTCGAAGCATATCAGGTCGAGAGTCGAGCCGCCTCCCCGGAGGATCAGCACTGCATCATAGCTCTGCCGAGCCGCCGAAATCCGGTCCAGGGCGGCTGTAATGGATGCCGGAGCCGACTCCCCCTGCATAGCTGCTTCGAACAAAGTGAGCTCGAAGGCGAATCCGTACTCGTTTTCCAGAAGATGGCGGCGGAAATCCCCGTACCCTGCGGCATCGGGGGCAGATATCACTGCCAGGGAGTAAGGTACGGCCGGCAGGGCGAACTCCTTCTGCAGCTCCAGCAGCCCCTCTTTCTCCAGCCGCTCCAGAGTCTGGCGGCGGAGCAGCTCCGCTTCGCCCAGGGTATGTTCTACGTCGATATCGTCAACTATGAGCGAAAGGCCGAAAATTTCGCTGTACTGCACATAGCCTTCAAAGATAAGGGCCATGCCGGGGCCCAGGGCTGCTCCGGTAGCGTTGGCAAACTTGCTCAGGAGGGCCCCGGCATGGGACTGCCAGATAATCGCACGCATTTTGGCGACTATGCCGCGGCCGTCACTCTGGCAAAGCTCAAGGTAGCAGTGGCCGTTGGCCTTCCTTTGGAGCGAAGCCACCTCGGCCCTGACGCGTACGGAACCCGGCACCGCTTCTTCCACGCCGTCCCTGATAAGCTGCTGCAGTTCCAGCAATTCTATGTAGCCCTGCTCTATATTCATAAAAAAGTCTTTAAATATAAACAAAATACCTCAGAATTACAAGTCCGGAGCCTTATACTGCCATAATCATTATTTTTTCCGTAAGAAGAAATTTATTGTATCTTTGTACTGAAAAGTTCGGGACATGAAAATCTCTGAGGCCATATTTGCAGGAAGCAGCGCGCGGGTTTCGCAGAAGCCGAAGAGGAAACTGCCCGAATTCGCTTTCATAGGCCGCTCCAACGTGGGCAAATCTTCCCTCATCAATATGCTTACCGGCAACGGCAAGCTGGCCATGACCTCTTCCACTCCGGGCAAGACCAAGGTAGTAAACCATTTCCTCATCAACGACAGCTGGTACCTGGTTGACCTGCCCGGTTACGGTTATGCGAAACTCCCCGACAAGATGAGGCGGGAGCTCGTTAACGTCATACGGGATTACATCCACAATTCGGAAGAGATGCAGTGCCTTTTCGTACTGGTTGACAGCAGGCACGACATAGGCGCTATAGACACCGATTTCCTTTCCGAGCTCGGAGAGAACGGCATCCCGTGCGCCATCATTTTCACAAAAGCGGACAAAATGGGTCCCGTCGCGCTGCAGCGCCAGATAGACAAGGACAGGGAGATACTCTCCGGCAGCTGGGAGGAACTGCCCCCCATGTTCGTTAGCAGCTCCGCCACGGGAAAAGGACGCGAAGACATTCTTTCATACATCAACTCAATACTGAACTCATTATGATCCACACTCATCGCATGGAACTTTTCGCCTGCAGGGCATCCCGGGACTTTGCCTGCAAGGTGATTGACTCCTTGAACGAAAGTCACCGCCCCGACGACACTCCAATCCACCTGGGCGATCTTCAAGTGACTGCTTTCAGCGACGGAGAGTTTCAGCCGTGCTTCGCCGAAAGTGTGCGTGGCGCTACAGTTTTCATCCTTCAATCTACCATCCCTCCGGCAGACAACCTGATGGAGCTTCTGCTCACCATCGACGCCGCCAAGAGGGCTTCTGCTGACAAAGTGATTGCAGTCATTCCATATTTCGGGTGGGCACGCCAGGACCGCAAAGACAGGCCGCGCGTAGCCATCGGAGCAAAACTTGCCGCAAATCTGCTTACCGCAGCCGGTGCAGACCGTGTGATGACCTGCGACCTGCACGCCGACCAGATTCAGGGATTTTTCGACATTCCGGTGGATCATGTGTACGCCAGCAAGGTGTTCATCCCCTGCATCAAGGCGTTGAAACTCAGGAACCTGTCTATCGCCGCCCCGGATATGGGAGGAGCCAAGAGGGCCAACTCCTATGCCAAGAGCATAGGCGGACGCCAGGACTGCGGGGTGATCATCTGCCACAAGACCCGCGAACGCGCCAACGTGGTGGCCGAAATCAAAGCCATAGGTGACGTGGAAGGCCGCAACATAGTGATAGTGGACGATATGATCGATACCGCCGGCACGCTCTGCAAAGCCGCCGACGTACTGAAAGGAAAAGGTGCGGCAAGCGTACGCTGCTGCGCCACCCACGGCATACTTTCCGGAAATGCAGTGGAAAAGATTCACGCCTCCGCACTGGAGGAAGTATTCATCACCGATACTATCCCCCATCCCGAGCTGGAAGGAGACAGCAAGATAAGAATCGTGTCGATGGCTCCGGTCTTCGCCAGCATCATCGACAAGGTATATAATTACGAACCCATCAGCCCCGACTTCATTTATTGATATGGGGGCGACTTTCATTATGGCGCTGGTAGTCCTGGGCCTGGGCGTGCTGGGGATGAGTTTCAACATCCTGGTACGCGGCAAGGACTTCCCCCATTATGATGTAGGTTCCAACGAAGAAATGCGCAAACGCGGTATCCGCTGCTACAAGGACGAGGACGCCGCCTTGCAAGGTAAACGGCACTGCTCCGGAGACTTCTCCGACGCGTGCAAAGATTGTAGTTTATATGAGTCTCGTAGCGATAGTCGGACGTCCTAACGTCGGCAAATCCACCCTTTTCAACCGCCTGGTAGGTGCCAGGCAGGCAATCGTAGATGACACCGCCGGCGTTACCCGCGACCGGCATTACGGCCGTTGCGAATGGTGCGGCCGGGAGTTTTCGGTAGTGGATACCGGAGGCTACACCAGCAACTCGGACGATGTGTTCGAGGCCGCCATCCGTTCCCAGGTACAAATAGCCATCGAGGAAGCGGACCTTGTGCTGTTCATGGTAGAAGCGGCAACCGGCATCACCGACTACGACTCGGAAATTGCCAACGTGCTGCGCCGCTCCAAAAAGCCCGTGGTGCTCTGCGTGAACAAAGTTGACACGGGGGAGAAAATGTACGACGCATATCAGTTCTATTCCCTTGGACTGGGAGAACTGTACAGCATCTCGGCGGCCAACGGCTCCGGCACAGGAGACTTGCTGGACGCGGTCGTCGCCGCATTGCCGGAGGACGCACAGACCGAAGACCCTTACGCCGGCCTGCCCAGAATCACCATCGTAGGCAAGCCCAACGTGGGCAAGTCCTCGCTCACCAACGCCCTGCTCGGGGTAGAACGGAACATAGTGACACCCGTGGCAGGCACCACCAGGGACAGCATCGAGTCCCATTACAACAAGTTCGGCCACGAGTTTATGCTGGTGGATACGGCGGGAATACGCCGCAAAGCCAAAGTGAATGAAGACCTTGAGTTCTACTCGGTTATGCGTTCCATACGCGCCATCGAGCACTCCGACGTGTGCATTATGATGATCGACGCCACCTCCGGAATGGAGGCGCAGGACATGAACATATTCTCCCTTATACAGCGCAACCGCAAAGGCTGCGTGCTGGTAGTGAACAAATGGGACCTGTTCATCAAAGATTCCAACACACTTAAGGAATATACCGAGGCCCTCCGCAGGCGTATCGCCCCTTTCGACGATGTGCCCATAATCTTCACGTCCGTGGTGAAGATGCAGCGTATCCAGGATGTATTGAACGCTGCCGCAGAGGTTTACGCAAATTACTCCAGGAAGATTCCCACCGCCCGGCTCAATGAAGCCCTACTACCCATCATCGAGGAGACCCCGCCTCCGGCATGGAAGGGTAAGTACGTGAAAGTGAAGTACATCACTCAGTTGCCGACGAGCTTTCCCGCTTTTGCTTTCTTCTGCAATTTGCCGCAGTACATCAAAGAGCCGTACAAAAGGTTCCTGGAAAACCAGCTGAGGAAGAATTTCAATTTGACGGGGTGTCCAGTGCAGATTTATTGCAGACAGAAATAATCCTGTCTGCAATAAATCTGCACTACCATTTCCCCCACGGCCGCTCACGCGGCGGCCCCCAAGGGCATTCTCGGCCTCCGGCCGGTCGCTAAGCGACTTTTTACTTTTCTTCGAACGTACGCCCCCCAGAAATAGTCTGTCTGCAATAAATCTGTACAGCTATTTCCCCCACGGCCGCTCACGCGGCGGCCCCCAAGGGCATTCTCGGCCTCCGGC
>CAMKQN010000007.1:0-46741 GCA_946414935.1 uncultured Bacteroidales bacterium | reverse complement strand
GACCATCGACTACGACAAGATGGGCGAGCTCATCGAAATGCAGTACGCCGGCGGCACATATCATTATGGATGCCGAAATGATGAAAGTAAGAGCAGCGCTCACGGCGGCATCGCGCCTCTGGGCGTGCATGTCATTCCGGCCCCAGCCCTTGCTCTTGATAATCATAGGACGTATAACGAAAGTGGGGGATGACATTGTGGTGCCCACGAACGCCGCCACGAAGAGCCTGGCTTCGAAGCCTTCCGGCAGACTGGGTACGAAGCCCCTGGCTATTGCTCCGGGAGAAGGCAGCTGGATGAACATAGACAATATGAACGCCAGGCCCATGAGCGTCACCAGAACTGACAGAATCTTCTCGAATGTACTGTAGTTGCCGCGGTTGAGGACAGCCCAGACCGTGCCTGCGATGAGCACTGCGCAGCCCAGTACAATCCAGTATGCCGCTCCCTCGGAAAGACTTGGGATGCACAGGTAAAGCACTTCCGAAACGGCATTTGAGGTGATGTTGAGAATGCTGGAGAGGCTTATCCACTGGCTGACCACGAGCCCTGAGATGAGTATCACGGCCCATATCCTGCCTCCCTTCAGCCGCGTCTTGATGCCGTGAATGGCAGTGTCGCCGGTGAGGATGCCGAAACGTCCGTAGGCTTCTGTCATCACCCAAGTGAAGAAGGCGCTGATTGCCAGCACCCATAGCAGCCGGGTGCCGTACACGCTTCCGGACTTGACCATTGAGGTCACACTACCCGTACCTATGGTAAAGCCCAGACAAAACAGCCCGGGCCCTACCATTGCAATCCAGCGCAATATGTTTTTAAAGAATTTATTCATCAGGAGAACAGGCACCCTCCGTTTATATCAATTCCCGTGCCTGTAACATATTCCGATTCCCCGCTCGCCAGGAAACATACGAGCCCGGCAACCTCGGCTGCGTCTCCCTCCCTGCGGAGGGGCGCGCTGCGGTGCAGGGCCTCCCGGTTGGCGGGTGCGGTGAAGGTGTCGTGGAAGTAAGTGTCTATCATTCCGGGACAAACGGCGTTTACGCGTATGCCCTGCGGGCCGAGCTCCTTGGCCATAGCCCTGGTGTGGCAGAGCATCGCCGCCTTGCCGCAGGCATAGATGGACGAGCCGGGGCCGCCCCCGTCACGCGCCGCCTGGGAGGATATGTTCACGATTGCCCCGCCCTTGCCCATATACTTCAGGACTTCGCGCGTGCAGAGCCAGCAGCTCTTGAAATTCAGGTCCAGAACCTTGTTGTACCAGGCCTCGTCCTGTTCTTCTATGGATTTGCGGCCAACTATGCCGCCGGCGTTGTTGACGAGTATGTCGATGCTGCCTCCGAATGTCCGGGCGGCAGCGGCGAACAGTTCAACGACTTCGCTTTCCTTTGTCACGTCCGCTTTGCAGATTATGGCTTCTCCGCCGGCCTTCCGTATAGCTTCCAGGGTTTCTTCCGCCTTGGACTGGTCGTGGCAGTAATTGATGCAAACCTTGACTCCTTCGCTTGCCAGCTTCAGGGAAACTGCGCGGCCGATGTCGCGCGAACCTCCGGTCACGACAGCCACTTTTCCTTTAAGATTCTTCATTTCCTTTGCTTGTGTGTCCGCACACAAAGGTAGATAAAAAATGTTTAAATGCAAACAGCTGCACTTTTTTTTGTATATTTGCGGTCTCCATGGCGCAGCAACTGACAATTAAGCAAATAGCACAAGAGGCAGGTGTGTCCGTAGGGACTGTAGACCGTGTGCTCCACAACCGAGGTAAAGTTTCCCCTAAAGCTCTGGAAGCTGTACAGGCGGTGTTGAATACCCAGTCTTATAAGTACAATCTCCATACTTCCGCCGTTGCATTCAAAAAAACGCGGAAATCTTTGCACGTAGTCATTTCAATCCCCTCTTCGGAGAAGGGGGAGTACTGGGATTTGATGAAAAAGGGGCTGGACCGGGCATTCCGTGAATACAGCGATATTTCAATCCAGTACGAATACTTCTTCTTTGATCAGTTCAACTCTCTCTCCTGCCGGGAAGTTTACCGTTCCGTTGCTGGAATGAACTGCTCCGCCGTCATTCTGGCTACCACTTTCATCGAGGAGACCAGGGAATTGTGCTCCCGGCTTGACGAAAGCGGCATCCCTTATGTTTTCGTGGACGGTTTTGTGTCCGGCACAAATCCCGTAGGGGCCTTTATGGTGGACCAGATCAGCTGCGGCCGTCTGCTGGCGCGCCTGATGGACGGCTTCACTCCTGCGTATTCCGAAATCGCGGTTCTGTTGCCCAAGCGTATAGGTACCCAGATTTCCAACAACTCTGCCCTGCGTTTACAGGCGTTCAAGTCTTTCTTTGCAGAACACAACTCTCCGCGGGTGCTCAAGGAGGGCTTCTTTTCTATGGAAGGGAACTCTTCCATTTCCTCGGAAATCAATGATTTCCTGAGCGGAAACCCCAAGGTGGGAGGAATCGCCGTGGTAATCTCTGCCGGGTATTATGTAGCCGATGCACTTGCCGCCTCCGGGCACAGTGATCTGGTGGTAGGCGGCTTCGACATCACTGATGGCAACGCCCGCTGCGTGGAGGCCGGGAGCATTGACTTCCTTATCAACCAGCATCCGGGCAAACAAGGCCTCTATGCCGTTGAGTCTATGTTGCATTACCTTCTGTACGGCGCACCGGACAAGAACAGGAAAGAGCGCCTGCCCATCGATATTGTGTTACGGGAGAACCTCGACTCCTGGCGGGGCAGTGAATAAAAATAGCATTTAAGTATTGTTTTTAAAAATATTATTGGTACCTTTGCCCCAAATGTGTGCGCACACACAAACCCTATGGTTGCGTTATTGTTTTGATTATTAGGTGACAACAAGCATAGTATGAAAAAAAGAAAATACTTCTCTCCACTATGTGCTTCCTCTTTTGCGGAGGAAGCTGACTTGCTCTGCATTAGTATGGACACCAGCGACCGTGAACTCGATTCTCTCGAGGATGCGTCAGGCGACTGGATTTTGATTTAAAACAGAGGTAAGCCATGAAACAGTATTTTTGCATAATTCTCAGCGTTTTTGCTTTTGCTTCCTGCGCAAAGGAAATCGAAATATCTCTGATTGAATCCGATGCTGTTCATTCAGGGCAGCCGTCGCTTGTTCCCTTGACATTCCAGGCCAAGGCCGAACTTATGGGCACCAAGTCGGATATAAGTTTCCCAAGCATACTTTGGGAGGCCGATGATGAACTGGCAGTATTCGACGGCTCCGCATTCAATAAGTTTTCCGTTGTAAACCTCTCTGACGATGGCCGTACCGCCACTTTCTCCGGTTCAGCTGCGGATGCCGCAAGCTATTATGCCATAGCACCTTACTCGGCAGCCACCAATATCAGTACGGAGAACACCAGGCTGAGCGTCAAGATTCCGTCCACACAGACTATCATTGGCAGCCATTGCGTAGATACCGGTTCCTTGGTGTCAACTGCAGTCGATGACGGCAACGGCGGGCTCGTGTTTACCAATCAGTTCTCGCTCATGAAGGTGAAGCTGGACCGGAATGATGTTGTGTCCGTTATGCTCCGTGGCAACGACAGTGAAAACGTCGGAGGCACCAACCATTTCTACTATGGCGGCGAAGGCGCCCCGCGTATGGATTTTTCCAATGCTGCAGGCAAGTCCGTGAGAATCGTGTATAAAGCTTCTGCGGATAGTGAGGCTTCTGCCTTCCCGGCGGGAGAATACTATATCGTGCTGTGGCCTACCACTTTCAGTGAAGGCTACACTGTTGTGATTACTACGGAAGAAGGGGCTAAGGGGGCAAAGAAGAAGACCTCCCAGCAGGTGCTTGTGCGCAACAGCGGACAGGATGTTTCCACTGTGGACAATGTGAATTACTGTCCTGCGGAGATTGTCACTGCGGCTCAGCTCAAAACCTGGCGCAACCTTGCTGAGATAGGCGTTTATGGCGAAGGTGACGAGGTAAGGCTCGGGGCTGACATCGACCTTGGCGGTTATGACTGGAAGCCTGTTACCAATTACCTTGGCATCTTTGACGGACAGGGACATAAGATATACAACTTCAAGGTCGGATACGCATCCGACAACCGTATGGGTTTCCTCAGGACTCTCGGATCATCTTCCGGAGAGTTCGCGGTGCTGAAGAATGTGATATTCGGATCTTCGGACGGTTCGTCTTGGGACGGGTCAAGCCAGATAGAGCTGCTTAACAGCAGTGCGGATTCCTGGTCTTATGCCGGATTGGTGGGGTACGCCCACAAGAACAGCGTCATAGAAAATGTGGTTAACTTCGTTCCGGTAACTGCGTCCGCAGCGGTAACTACAAGACACGCCGTGGGAGGTATTTCGGGTGCGGCAGGCGACTACGCAACAATCAAGGACTGTGTGAATTACGCTACCATAACTAGCAAAGCCGCCTGTGAAACCACGGAGGATTCCGCCGTGGGAGGCATTCTTGGGGCGACAGGAAGCAAAGATGTAAGCGTGATTTCCTGCACCAACGAAGGCAGCATTGACAATACCTGCGTCGGTGTGTCCACCATCGGCGGCGTAGTCGGCAAATCCACCGGGACCGGACTGCTTGTAGATGGATGCGTGAACGCTGGAAGCGTAAGCAATTCGGCGGCAAGTATGGGAAGCACCAAAGGAAACTGGGATATTTATGTGGCCGGGGTGCTCGGTTTCATGGGCAATACGACCGTTGTCAACGAGTGTACCAATACCGGCAAGCTATATCAGGCAGCGGCCACGAATTCGGCTTATGATGTGTGCTTCGGCGGCATCGTAGGCGGTTCCACCAAGAATGGCTGCATCATCAAAGGTTGTACTAATAGTGCGGAATTCTGTTACGAAATGACGGAGTTCTCCTCCTGGCTGGCTGCCGGAGGCATACTTGGTTACACCCGAGGAAGCGTGACCATTACCAAGTCCGACAATGGCAGCCCCACGGTAAATACCGGGCAGTATTTCCAGAGGCGCAACCATACAAAGAACATGTATGTGGGCGGAATCGCCGGCTTGATTGAAAAGCAGACAGGCTCCATCATTGAATACTGCACCAACGAAGGCCGCATAGTGGGCTTTGGCGACCAGAGTACTGCGAAAGTGGAGTTTTATGGCGGCGGTATTTGCGGCGGCGCTTCCTCAGGTGTTCTCAGCAACTGTGTCAACAACGGCTTCCTCATCGCCAGGAGCGGCAATCATATCGCATATTTCGGCGGAATCGCAGGCTCCAAGAACAAGTATCCTACAAGTATCCTGGGATGCATCAACAACGGTACCGTCAGCGGTTACAATTCCAGCGGAAGTACGCGTCTGGGAGGTATCCTCGCCGTGTTCCAGGCAGATAAGACTGAAGTTCGCAACTGCCTGAGCAACTGTCTGATAACAACAGGGAACGTATATACCAACTCAAGTGGCAACACAGCTGGAGAGCCCATTAATTTCCAGTCCAAAGACTACTATAAGGGAGGTCTCTTCGGAGAAGTCCTTGCCCCCGGCGCAGATGTTACGGACAACGTAACCGGCTGCATCGTGAATTGTACCCTCAGTAACCAGAGCCCATCCAAGGAAGGATGGACCGGTATAGTTGCCGGACAGACTAAGAGTACCTCGAGTACTTCGTACAAACTGGCTTTCGGTACGGCCTCCGACCCAATTTTGATTGTCAATACATCCAAAATCGAGTATGGCTCCAACTCTAATCCCGCAACCATTACTCCCGGCGATGTAATCAATACTACAGCCAATGCATATAAGTGGCTTATGGGAACTGAGAGTAAGCTGTACAACGCCTCCACCGGCAGCAGCAATACAGACAAAGTTGACTTCAATTTCACAATTGTGTCACCAACCCAGGCAGGAATAGAATAAACGAACAGATATGAAAAGAAAGAATTATGTAGATTATCTTACTCCGGAATGTAAGATTATTATGCTGGCGCAGCGCATTCAACTGTGCGTTGCCAGTGAGCAAAACTCACGTAGTTTTGATGCTTTGTCATCCGGCCCAGAATGGGATAGTGAAGATTAACTAATTAAAAAGCATTGTGTTATGAAAAAATATCTTCATTATTTTATATTGAGTCTGGCATCTCTTGCCGTATTGTCATGCACCCAGAAGATTACCCCGGAAGAGAATTCCTCTCCCGAAGAAGGAACAGTTGTAGAGTCCAACAAGATACCAATGGTTTTCTCGGCTTTTACCGAGCAGACTAAGGCGGACATCAGCGGTACTTCAATTCTGTGGGAAGACGGAGATGAAATCGCCATCTTCGACGGTACCGACCTTAATAAGTTCACCACATCCAGTGTTTCAGCCACCGGAACCGGAGCCGAGTTTTCCGGCTCTGCGGCGAGTGCGGGAACCTACTATGCGGCAGCTCCTTTTTCTGCAGCAAGCAATGTCAACGCTACGAACTCCTGCTTCAGCCTGACCATTTCAAGGAACCAGACTATCAAGGGTTCCCATTGCGTAGATCCCAATGCTTTGGTCTCGACGGCAGTGGCTACAGATACGGACAACCTGACATTTACCAACCAATTCGCCCTTGTTAAAGTAAGCATTACCAGGTCTGACGTGGCAACTGTGCTCCTCAAAGGCAATTCAAGTGAAAAAATCAGCGGAAGCAACCATTTCTTCTATGGTGGCGAAGGTGCTCCCCGTATGGATTTGACCAACGCCGGCGGCGATCACGTATTGCTGAAATATCAAGACGGAGAGGGTGCGGAGGCTGTTTTCCCTGCCGGAGATTATTATATAGCAATCTGGCCTACGGAATTCAGCGCAGGATTCAAACTCATACTCACCGCTTCCGATGGCAGCAAGACTTTGCTGAGTTCTTCATCCACAAGTAATCTCGTACGTAACGGAGGCCTTGACTTGGGAGCCGTTGACAATGTCGGCACCTGGTGTCCTCCCGTCATCATGAACGCAGCCCAGCTGAAAATGTGGCGCAGGGTGGCTTCTGCTGGCGGGTATGAGGAAGGTGATGAGGTCAAGCTCGGCGCCGACATCAATCTCGGCGGCTATGCCTGGACGCCTGTACCCGAGTACCTTGGCATCTTCGACGGCCAGAATCATAAGATTTACAACTTTACCATATCTTCCGATGCGGCCAATGTAGGATTCATCGGAACATTGGGTTCATCGAATGAGGAAGAGGCGGTCCTTAAGGATGTCGTGTTCGGTTCATCGAACGGCACAAGTGCTGACGGAAGCAGTTCCATCACTGTTACCGGCGCCAGAAGCGGCTGGACTTACGGCGGCATAGTCGGTTATGCGCATAAGAAGACGACCATCAGCGGCGTTACCAACTTCATGCCCGTTACTGTTGCATCTTCTGTGACAGGCAAGCATGCGGCGGGCGGCATCTCTGGCTCCTGCAACGGTGGCTCCGGCAACGGAATCACAATTACCGCTTGCCACAACTATGGCGCAATTACCGACAATTCCGCAAGTGAGACCACTGATAATTCTGCAATTGGCGGAATCCTGGGTGCTACAGACGGGTCCTATGCGCTTGTGTCATCGTGCGTCAATCACGGTGAAGTCCACAATTACTGTATCGGCGTTTCCCGCATTGGCGGTATAGTAGGAAAGGCCTGGGATGCGAACGCTACGATTGATAGTTGCGACAATGAGGGTAATATCATCAACGAAGCCGCTTCAGTTACGGATAAAACAAGTTCTTGGGATAACGCAGTAGGAGTTGGTGGCGTGCTGGGTGCTTTTACGGCCAAGAATGGCGGTCTTCTGGTCAACAAGTGTTCCAATTCAGGACAGATATTCTTCAAGGCTGCGACCAACGGCTCATACCGTCAGGCATACGGAGGAGTTGTCGGACTGGTTACTTACGCCGGCACCATTAAGGGTTGCTACAACTCGGGAAAGCTTTATGACGATGCGGCTTGCGAGTCACACTTAGCCATGGGCGGTATACTTGGTGTGTGCAACACGAAGAATCTCGTCGTAACGAAGGCGGACGACGACACCTATAACGTGAACGACGGAGAGATATTCCATTACAAGGCCCACACCGACTGCGATACCTGGATCGGCGGAATCGTAGGACTCCAATATGCAGCCACGACTCCGGTGGAGTACAGTATCAACAACGGACGCCTTGTCAGCGATCCGAGCGGGCAGGGTACGGCGAACTACTATTCCGGGGGAATTTGCGGCTCCTGCAAGGGCGTTATCCGGCATTGCACCAACAACGGATACATCTTTACCTGGGCCGGAAGTCTCACTGTCTGGATTGGCGGTATCTCCGGCGGAAAAGATGCCCCGCAGGAAATCAGCAATTGTACGAACAATGGCTGGATCAGCGCTTACAAAACTTCGGGCTCTTCGGTCAGCGCAGGCATTCTTCCCATCCTGTCTCCCAACACGACTTCAGTAAGCTACTGTACCAATACGGGTATGGTAACTACCGGAAACTTCTATTCCGGCGGTACAGGCAATACTCCCAATTCCACTCTGAGTACTTTCGAGTCCAAGGATTATTACATGGGTGGTCTGTTCGGCTATGTGAACGCACCTACTGCTGACGTTACCGTAGCGGAAGGTTGTATAGTAGCCTGCACGTTCGGTCAGAGAACAGGTTCCGAAAGCAAAGATAATTATAAGGGGATTATTTGCGGGCAGTGTAAGAGCAAGGGCTCTACAAGCTATAAAGTTACTTTCGGCTCATCGGGCGCTCCCGTCCAGGTTGTGAACACTACCAAGTTCCAATATGGCACCAATGCAGATCCGGCCGTCATTACGCAGGGGGATATAATTACCTCCACGGCACTTGCAAACAAGTGGCTTATGGGAAGTTCCAGCTCTCTGTACAGCGCTTCTGATGGAAGCAGCAATACCGCAAAGGTTGATTTCAACTATACCCTTGTAACCTCTGCCCAGGCAGGAATCGAGTAGTCTCAGCATCTGGCCGGAAGCTCCGGTCCCGGATCTATGAATGTCGTCGGAAGTGCCCGTGCTGCACTTCCGGCGACATTTGTTCAGAATACTCTGGCGGCGATCTCTTCCCCGACGCATATCGGTCCCGCCCCGTGCCAGGTCTGCCATCCTCCGGCAGGACCTGCTACGAAATCGCCCCAAATTGTGCCAGGTCTCACCACATTATAAGCAGACCTGCTGCAGAGCAGCAATCTCCTCCAAAGATAGACCGGTGTATTTAACGATGAGTGATGTATCGACACCATCAGCCAACATCGCCCGAGCATATTCCGCTTTCGCTTCCGCTCTCCCTTCCGCTCTCCCTTCCGCTTTCCCTTTCCAATAACGACTGTTGACAATATCGTCTATATCCCACTGTGTTGTCATATCATTTCTATAATCTTTACGTTCTTCAGAATTCAGTGCGCTCACTTCGCACGCCTCGAATATCTTCGCGAAGACCTCCTCCATCAGCGCCATAGGGCGCTCCGTCAGTGACGACATATGCGTGAGTGCCCACGAGAGCTTCTCGGCGAAGGAGTCTTCCGGATGGGGCTCATCGTAGCCGCGCTTGTAGTTCGTCATCTCCAGAAAGATGAAGTTCACCCGGTCCGTCATCAGCTCCCCGCTCTCCCGCTCACGGAGGTCGTACCGGTACACTATCCGCTCCGAGAACGGGTGGAACGAGAAGTTCAGGAAACTCACCACGTACACCGGCGGGTAGTCGAAATGCAGGTCGTGCGTCTCCGGCCTCAGCCCCAACTCCATCTCCGCCTCCAGGTTAGCTTCCAACGCCTTCCCCCGCGCCAGCACCTGCTCCTGCAACGGAAAGGTTGAATAGAACAACGCACGATCGTGAAAATGCTCCTGGTGAGCACGCTGCATCTCCACCACGAACCGAGTCCCGTCGCCGTCGATGCACTCCACGTCAAAGAAGGCGTCGTGGCAGTCCTTGAACACGTTACGTTTGCGGACCGTCTTACGGTCGTATTTGATGTCCACGATCTTGCGCTCTGGGATGAGTTCCTGAAGGATGTTCAGAAGGATGTCCTTGTTCTTGCTCGAGCCGAGGATCTTCTTGAACCATTCATCCAGAAGGATATTCACATACCGGCCGATTGTGCCTCGCCGGGGGCGGCGGATCTGCGGAGAGTTGAGCACCCCTACGGGGGCATCGTCGAAAAACATTCGTGCATTGTCTGAATAGCTGTGATAGTTTGACATAATTCGTTAGTTTTAAATAATTTAAGTTCGGGCCTGCAAGACGCCGCACCCCCCCCCTGTAACGCACAAAGCGAGCTCAGCACGATATAGCCAAACTCGCTTTGTAGCCTCTTAGAACTACGGCACACAGACTTGTAGTGGCGCAAAGATGGGAATAATAACCGAATCCTGCAAGTAAAAGCGGAGCAGATTCAATCCCGGCGGCCGGACATCAGCGGCTGCAGCACAGTATATAACGACCTCAAACCAAACGGAGTGCTTGTGTTTGAATTCACGGCAGGAGACCCTTGTTTCTGCACCTGGGTGCGACTGTCGGACAGAAGGGTGTAATAAACTCTGTATCTCTATCCAAGCGGGAAGATTCTTTCCACTGATTAAAAATACCAGGATTTTTTTTCGGAAATGCTTGGCAGAAAGAGAAAAAAACAATAAATTTGCATAAGTGTGTGCGCACACATCATGAAACTACACAAAATGAAACACAAGATTCTTTACTTAGTTGCGGGCGTTGCCGCTATCTCGTTCTCTTGTAACAAGATAGAAACTGACGTTCCGGATCGTTCCGGACTCGCGGAAATCCTGGTTTACAGTTCAGATGCCGCCAAGACTTCCCTGGATGGAAGCAGCGTCCTGTGGGGTACCGGGGACAAGCTGATGGTGTTCAGCGAAGGTAGTACTGCGGGAAACGTCTTTACTCTCGGCAGCGGTGCCGGTACTGGAAGCGGCACCTTCTACGGAGCAGAGCCTGCTGCAGGTGCCGGCCATTATTTCGCCGTGTATCCGTCCAGCGCAACTTATAACGGCAGCACCAAATTCACTTGGATTCTGCCTGCTGAAGTTCCATACACAAAGGGCACTTTCGCTCCTGGAAACAGCCCTATGCTGTCCGCCACCAAAGATGCTTTTGACGGGACCTTCACCATGAAGAACCTTTGCGGCGTGATGCGTCTGAAGCTCCGTGGCGAGATACAGGTAAAGAGACTGGAGCTTACATTCGGCAATTATGTGAGCGGTGAGGGCGTAGCATACCGGGGCAATACCAGCATTACCATGAACGGCAGTTCCGATGCTGACAAGAAGATTACTATGACTTGCGATAGCGCTGTCCAGCTGGAACCGGATTCCGATACCGAGTTCTACTTTGTACTGCCTCCGGCGGAGTATGACGGTTTTACCATTACTGCGGTTCTGCCGAACAACAACAAGTCGACCAAGACCGTCAGTTCTTCCTTTACCATCAGCAGATCAGCAGTTACCACAGTCTCCGGAACAATGCCCGCACCAGCCCTGACTTCCCATCCCGAGCTTAAAGTTTGGTCATTCAACATTGCCTGCCAGAGCAACGACGACAACAGCAGCTGGGGAAGCAGTCACTACTGGAGCGCCAGGAAAGATGCAGTGTATGCATTTTTCAATACCCAGAACCCTGACATTGTCGGCACCCAGGAATGTGAATACCGCCAGCGCGTGAATATCCTGGGCAATACCAGCGGTTACGCTGCCTACGGACTCGGCGTGGATTACGGCAAGGAGTCCAGCAGTTCCAGCGGCTATCTTTGGAACAAACAGGATTACAACACAGACTCATCCAATGCCATTTTCTACAAGACGGAAATATTCGACATCCTGGACAAGGGCACATTCTGGCTCTCTAGCAATCCTTCCAGCGTCGGCTCCGACGACGGTCACAACTGCGCCTGGATCAAATTCCGCTGGAAAGAGAACGGCTATGTGTTCTATTTCTTCAACACGCATTTCACCGCCCATTATACGGAAGCAGCATACGCGGCACGCAAGGCCGAGTGCACCATACTCTACGACCAGATAACAGCCATCAATACGGAAAACCTGCCGATGATAATCGTGGGAGACTTAAATGCTACTACCACTAATCTGTTTGATGATAATGGGGATTCCAGGCTGAACAACTGGTACTGGGCACGCAACCAGGACGGCAAGACCAGCAAGACTGCATATCCTACCAGCTGCAATGATTTCAAGGTTACATATTCCGGCGGTTCCTGGTCCAGCGACGGCACCAACATCGACCATATTGCCTACAAGAACTTCTACAACAACAGCAAACATGGTCTGAAGGCAGGATCTTTCGATACCGACACTTATGCCTATAACGGCGTGACATATATTTCCGACCATTGGCCGATTACGGCAACGCTTGTATTTGATTACCAATAATGAACCGGGCGGGCGCAATATTTCTTACGGTCATCGCAGTTGCCGTTTGCAGCTGCGATGCCGATGTTTTGCAGCCTTCGAAAGCCGTTCAATTGAACGCTATTACCCAGTCCATGCCGGAATATTCTCCCGAGGATACTTCAGGGAACGGTCTGGAAGATATGCCTGACGACGGTCAGGGCACCATTTACTTCTGAATCCAGCCACGAATCAATGCGTATGAAGTTCACTAAAACAGTAGTTTCAGCAATAATCCTTTTGTTCGCTTGCTCTTTGGCGGTTTATGCGCAGCGGACGCTTTCCGGAAAGGTCAATGACGTCTCTGGAGAGGGTATTCCCGGGGCCGGCATCATAGTCCGGGGTACGACCAACGGTACCGTAAGCGACATGGACGGCAAGTGGACTCTTTCAGTGAAAGGCGGAGAAGCTACCGTGGATGTTTCCTGCCTTGGCTATATTTCTACCTCCGTAAAAATAGCAGCGGACCAGACTACGGTGGACATTGTGCTGGAAGACGACAGGCTGATGCTGGAAGAGACGGTGGTTGTGGGCTACGGCACCCAGAAGAAGGTCAACTTGACCGGGGCAGTCACTGCCGTGAAGGGCGACGAACTCCAGAATCGCACCGCCCACGATGTGACCAGTATGCTGCAGGGTTCGGTGCCGGGATTGAACATCACGGCTTCCACAGGTATAATGAACGAAACCCCGGACATAAATATCCGAGGCTACACCTCCATCAACGGAGCCAGCCCTATGGTGCTCATCGACGGAGCCGAAGGAGACCTGAGCCGCGTCAACTCTCAGGATGTGGAGAGTATATCTGTCATCAAGGACGGTGCCGCTGCGGCCGTGTATGGGGCACGTGCGGCTTTCGGCGTCATACTCGTGACCACCAAGTCCGGCGAGGCGTCCGGCGGAAAGGCCACAGTGCGTTACAGCGGCCGCTGGGGCTGGCAGGCTCCCACCACCAGCACCGACTTCGAGACCCGGGGCTACTGGAGCGTCTATACCATCAACAAGTTCTGGGAGGCGCGGTATCCCGGAGAGCAGTATCTGAAATATAATGACAACGATATGAACGAACTGCTCGAGCGAGTCAACGACGTCACCGAAAACCCTGCCCGTCCCTGGGTGGTGGAAGAGACCTCCGGCGGTATCAGGCAGTGGAAATACTACGCCAACACAGACTGGTACCATACTCTGTTCTCCGACCGGAATCCGGCTCAGCAGCAGAGCATTTCCATTACCGGCGGCGGCAAAGATTTCAAGTATTTCGTTTCCGGAATGTTCGACAGGCAGCAGGGTATTATCAAAGTCAATCCTGACGTCGTGGACAAGTACCAGTTCCGCGCAAGGTTCGAAGGAAGGATAAACAAGTGGGCCACAATCTCCAATAACACCTCCTATTACGATCAGAAATACAGCTATTTAGGCTTGGGTACCAACAATATAGACCGGGTGATGTCCATGGTTACGGCCCACGCCATTCCGTGCTTCCCGCTGCAGAATCCCGACGGCTCGTGGGTGTATTACTCACAGTATTTCGTCAGCAGCTATGCCGTCGGCAATGCGGTGCACATCAAGCTTTTTGAAAACAAAGACAAACACATCGAGCGTAAGAGCGACTTTACCAACACCACTGAGCTCAACATTACTCCGTTCAATCAGCTCCGGCTCACCGGCAACTTCACCTTCCGCAAACGCCGCAACCACGACACGGCCCGCCAGACCAGCTTCACGTACAAGCAGTACCCGGACGAACAACCAGTACTCAGGACCACAGGCGTGGGCACCAACCAGCTCGATGAGAGGGCCCGGACCTACGACTACAAGTCCGCTAACCTCTTCGCCACCTACGAAGACACTTTCGGCGGCCATCACATTACGGCGGTAGCGGGCGGCAACTACGAGACGCAGTACAGCCAGTACCTTGAAGCTATTGCCTATTATCTGATTTCCGATACCCTTAACGACCTTTCGCTGGCGGGTACCGACGTTGACGGTTCCTCCAAGCAGTACATCGACGGAGAACAGAGCGAATATGCCCTGCTGGGCTTTTTCGGAAGGGTTAACTACGACTACAAGGGCCGCTACCTGCTCGAATTGTCCGGCCGCTACGACGGCTCTTCCCGCTTCGCCTCGGGCCATCGCTGGGGCTTTTTCCCTTCAGTGTCGGCAGGATGGCGCATCAGCGAGGAACCGTTCTTCGCCCCGGCGAAAAACGTGGTGAGCAACCTCAAGCTGAGAGCTTCCTTGAGTTCGCTGGGCAACCAGGTGGTCAGCAATTACGCCTACATACGAAAGATATCGCTGTCCGATTCCAGCTATATGTTCGGAGAAGGGGCGCTGGCAAGATCGGCGTCGATTTCCGCCCCCAATGCAGGAGACTTGACCTGGGAAACCGTGCGGCAATACAACGTCGGACTTGATGCCGGCCTGCTCCAGGACCGTCTGCAGTTCACCGGCGAGGCCTACATCCGCAATACTTTGGGAATGTTGGTCGCCGGAGATGCCCTTCCAGCTGTCTACGGCGCCGGAGCCCCCAAGCAGAATTCCGCCAACCTCCGCACTCGCGGCTATGAGTTCTCCCTCAGCTGGAGAGACCAGTTCAAGCTTGCCGGGAAGCCTTTCGGCTACGGAATAACTGCCAACATAAGCAATTACGATTCATACATCACCAAGTACGACAACAACCCCGGCAAGCTGCTCAGCGACTACTATGTGGGGCAGCGTCTAGGGGATATCTGGGGCTTTACCGCAAACGAACTTTTCGCGAACGATGACGAAGCTCAGGAGCATGCCGCACTCGTGGACCTTAGTTACATCACTGCCGGTATGGGATCCGGATGGAAGGCCGGAGACCTCAAGTATGAGGACCTCGACAACGACCAGGCTATTGGAATAGGCTCAAATACCCTGGATGACCCGGGAGACCGCAGGATTCTGGGCAACAGCTTGCCGAGCCTGTCCTACGGCGCTACTTTCTCCATGGACTGGATGGGCTTTGACGCCAGCGCGTTCTTCCAGGGCACCGGTGACCACTACTGGTATCCCGGACGCTGGTGCTTCCCGTTCTGGGGCCCGTATTCCAACTCGATGCAGTCATTCATCAGGAGGGATTTCCTGAAGGACGTCTGGGACTACAACAACACCGGAGCCTACTTCCCCCGTGCCAGAGGCTATATCGCCGAAATTTCCGGCGGCTACCTCAACCGGGTCAACTCGCGCTATCTCCAGAATTGCCGCTATCTGAGGCTCAAGAACCTCACGGTCGGCTACACTCTCCCGGCTAAGATTACCAAGCTTGCCGGACTCGAGAAAGTCAGACTGTACTTTTCCGGTGAGAACTTGACCTGCTGGTCGCCGCTCTTCGACCATTGCGCCTTCCTCGATCCCGAGGCCATGATGCACAGCGAAGACGAATCCCGCGGCCGTACCTTCTATCCTTGGCAGAAGACTTTCATGTTCGGTGTCGATATCCAATTCTAAAAGAGAGACGGAATGAAAAAGATTTACAACATAATCCTGGCCGTTGCGGCGCTTTCCCTCGTCATCTCATGTGAAGATGCGCTGAACAAATATCCCCTGGACGACATCACCGAGGAGTCTTATTTCGAGAACGCCACCCAGCTGCAGTTGTTCACCAACTCCTTCTACTCGTCCATACTGCCGGACGCCCCTTACGACGAGCAGAGCGACCTTGTGATAGGCAACAATCCCAGCAACACCCTGCTGAACGGCTCCTTCCGCACGGTTCCCGCCTCCGGCGGCGGCTGGACCTGGACCACGCTCCGCAAGATAAATACCTGCCTGGGCAACCTCCACAGGTGCACCGACGAAGGCGTAAGGAGGGAATATGAGGCCCTCTGCAAGTTCTTCCGTGCATGGTTCTATTACGACAAGGTAAAGCGCTTCGGCGACGTGCCATGGATAGACCATGAACTGTCCTCCGAAGAAAAAGACGAACTCTATAAGCCCCGGGACAGCCGTGACGTCATTCTTGGCAAAATGATAGAGGATATAGACAACGCCATAGAGGGCCTGCCGTCCGCTTATCCTTCCGGCAAGACTTTCCGTGCCACCAAATGGGCCGCACTTGCCCTCAAGGCCCGTTTCTGCCTCTTTGAGGGCACCTACCGCAAGTACCACGAAGGCGATATCACCCTCTGGACCCTGCCGGCGAGTGCCAAGCCTGCTTCCTATTATCTGGAGCTTGCAGCTGATGCCGCAGAGGAGCTGATGGACCTGGGACCGCATAAGCTTTACTCTACCGGGCATCCCGACTATGACTATCAGAACCTCTTTGCGAATTATGAAGAGGACGCAGGAGAATTCATTCTGGCAATCGATTACGACTACAGCATGAAGTGTTTCCACGACGCCAGCGGCGTAGCCCTGCTGCCTGTCTGCGGCCGCAACAGCCCCACCAGGAACTTCGTCGACCATTACCTTATGGCCGACGGAAAACGCTATTCATCGGTGTCCGGCTGGACGACCAAGACCTTCGCCGACCAAGTCGCAAAGCGCGATCCCCGGCTTCACCAGACCATACGCATACCGGGATACACATACACCAGGCTTTCCACCAACAGGACAATGTCCTGCGATATGGACTGCTCGCTTACGGGCTATTCCATTGCAAAGTACGTGATGCCGTCAGACAACCTCGTGATGGCCAATATACGCAGCAATTCCTACAACGATATGCCGGTTATACGCCTTGCCGAGGTCTATCTTATCTTCGCCGAAGCCAAAGCCGAACTTGGCACCCTGAGCCAGGGCGACCTGGACAAAAGCGTCAACCTGCTTCGCAAGCGTGCCGGAATGCCGGACCTTAATCTTGCCAACGCCAATTCGTCGCCGGATCCTTTCCTCGCTTCCAAGGAGACCGGATACCCCAAGGTCGGCGGGCCTAACAAGGGCGTTATACTTGAAATCCGCCGGGAGAGAGTTGTGGAACTTGCATTGGAAGGCCTCCGCTACGAGGACCTTCTGCGCTGGGCAGAGGGCGAGAGGATAGGCAGGGGCCTCATCCAGGGAATGTATTTCCCCGGTGCCGGCGAGTATGACTGGGACAAGGACGGCAAAGCGGATATATGCCTCTACACCGGCTCCAAGCCCTCTTCCAATGCTACCTTCGTGTATAAGATAGGTGCGGATATAGTCTTGTCCGACGGAAACAAAGGATATGTAAACCCTCGTCCATCCTACAAGTTTACTTTCGACCCTGAGCGGGACTACCTATATCCCATCCCCACCAACGAGAGGGTGCTGAACCATCTTCTCCTGCAGAACCCGGGATGGAACGACGGACTTGATTTCTAAGATTTTAAACATAACGAGTAATATGAAAAAGTACTTCTTTTTGCTTTTGACTCTCGCGACCGTTGCGGCTTGCGTCGAGAAACCGGATGATGAGAAACCGGGAGGAGATGACACCAAGCAGGCCACCGTCGTAAGGGTTGGCACTTCTACCCTGAACTTTGAAGCCATAGGAGCCGAGCCTCAGTCCGTAAAGATTTATGCCGATGGTTCCTGGACCTGCGAAGCTCCCGACTGGGTAACGATAGACCCCAAGACAGGGTCCGGAACCGTTACCGTTACAGTGAGCGTGACCGACAATGAGAATGTGGACGGCCGTATCGGCACCGTGATTTTCGCCCCCGAACTGGGTTCCGGCCCCAACGTGCTGACTATACAGCAGAAAGGCGACAACAAGGTCTCCATCAGGACGGGCCAGGCTCTCGCCGAATGGCTGGCCGGCCTGACTTCGGAGTCGCTTGACGAGGCCCGCCTGGCAGCCGACATAGATATGTCCGGCATCGCCCTGGTTCCTGCCAGTGGCTTCTCCGGCATACTCGACGGAGAAGGCCACGCTATCAAGAACCTGAAAGCTTCCTGGCCCCTTTTCAAGGTGAACAAGGGTACTCTCAAAAACATAGTCATCGATGAGTCTTGTACCTTTGCTCCCGACACCAATGTATTTGGCGCTATCACTTCCCGCAACGAGGGTATTGTGACCGACTGTGTCAACAAGGGCAGCGTGACGCTGAGCTATGCAGGAGGCGGCAAGATAAGCAACCTGATTGCCGGCCTGGTCGGTATGTCCGTCAACGTTGACGCACCCCTTTCCGGCCTGAAGAATTATGGAAAGGTGGCGGTAGAGACCGAAAAGGACAAGTCTTTCACCAGCCAGGGCGTAGCGGGTGTGGTTGCCTACACGATCAGCGGTGTCTCGTCCTGCGAAAACTACGGCGAGATAAGCCTCACAGGCGGTTACCATACAGGCCGCGCCTGCCCTGCCAGGGATCCTTCCGACCCGGAGAACATAGAAGTAGGTGAGTTCTACAACAAGAAAGTGGCCACTTCCGTCGGAGGAGTCGCGGGATATGCTTTCGCGGCTCTCGACAAGTGCAAGAACGAAGGAAAAGTGGCATGGACTGAGACCAAGGTTGAAGGAATGTCATCCTCTCCGGCACGTATGTTCACAGGCGGAGTGGCTGGTTGCTATTCAAGCGAGGTGACGGATTGCTCCAACTCCGGAGAGATCGTGGTCAACGTGTTGTCCAGCGGCAAGACGGACTTTGCCGGGCAGAACCACCAGCAGTGCATAGGCGGCGTTTTTGGCGGAGTGAACAATCCTTCCGACGATGCTCCGAGCAAGAACAGGGGAGTCAATGTATCCGGATGCACCAACAGCGGAGCCATAAATCTGGAGGCTTATGTCAGCAAGAGCTGGATACACCTCGGAGGCGTTATCGGCTGGCCTGCGTCAGATAACGACAACACCAACCCGAGCAACTGGGGCACCATGTCATCTTGTTCCAACAGCGGTGCCATACAGGTAAGCGGAACTGCCAGGTTACGCTGCGGAGGCGTGGCAGGCGCTCCTTCCTATATGGATAATTGCTCAAATACCGGCAATATTACTATCAAAGGTGCATACAAAGGCTCCGAGGTGGGCGGCTTGATAGGTCGTCACTGGGGCTATGCACAGACTGTCAAGAATTGTTCTTCCAAGGCCGATGTGAGGTCGGAAGTGCTTCTGGAAGGCGTTTCAGGCTTCATAGGCTGGATTCCCAACAACCACTCCGCCGTCATTGAAGGCGGCAGCGTCTCCGGCAGTGTCTCTTCGGCGGCCGGCTCAATCATAGGTATGCTTGTGGGAGGATTCGCAGGCAATTCGGTTAAAGTGACCCTGGGCTCTTCAAGCGCTCCGATCGAGGTTTCCGGAAGCGTGGGCGGCACGGCCATAAATGCGGAAAATGCGGCTTCGCTCCTTTGGGGAGCCGGTTTCGACGCTGGTGCACACTCTGTAAATTATGTCATCAAGTAGCCTTTTTTTCAAGCGTGCATTGCTCGCGCTGACGCTTCCGTTGCTGTGGGGCTGTCCGGGTAATCCAGATACTCCGGACGGCCCGCAGCAGCAGGATAAGGCGGATCTTTTGGTATGTACCTTCAACATACGCTATCCGGAACCTTCTGATGGCGATTATGTATGGGACAAGCGCAAGGACGCGGTGTGCAAGTTCATACTCACGCGCAAGCCCGACATCATCGGTATGCAGGAGGTGGAAAAGGTTCAGGCGGCTTATATCCTGTCCCAGGTTAAGGATGAGTACGGCTTGTATGGAATAGGACGCGAAAGCGGGAAGAGCATACTGGATGCGACTACAGACGAGACATCCGTTACCATACTCTATAAGAAATCCCGCTTTGACCTTTCCGACAAGGGGGTTTTCTGGCACAGCGACACGCCTGATCAGGTGGTAGCCAAAAACAAAGCTAACGACTACGGTTCCTGGCATACCACCCATCCGCTTAATTCCGTATGGGTAAAACTGGCTGATAAAGAAAAACTTGGAAGGCCGGTATGGCTGTTCACCACCCATTACCAGAACAACAAGAACTGCCCTAATGCCTCGGATTTGAGGACTATGGAGAGCAATCTGCATCTTAACCTTATGTCCCAGCTCAGCGGAGGCGTCATAGGGCCTGCATGCAAGGAAGCGTTATTCTTCCTGGGAGATTTCAACGCCAGGCCGGATTCCCCGGAGCTGGACAGGCTGGTCAACTACCCCATGGGCTATGCCAGGCTCGACGCAGCAAAGTCCAGTTTCCGGACCACGGATACCGACAACGGTTATGGCAAGGGCGGCGGTATCATAGACCACATATTTTTTTGCGGGCCGCTCAAGTGCCTGAGCTACTCGGTGGATAAAAGGGATTACGGTATCACTTACATTTCCGACCATTATCCGGTACTGTCGGAATTTTCATATACTGAATAATCACTATATTTGCCTGACCGGATGCACAGGCGCCGGTGCGTTTTGCCATGAATACCATCTGTATCATACTGGCTGCACTTCAGGCTGTTTTCTCCCTCTCGTTCGACGACGGGACGGTTCCCGGAGTCAGTGGCCGGGCGGCTTTCTTTGACGGCTTCGACAGCCGTATAGTAGTGCCTGCCTCCGAGGTCCCGGCACCGAAGAGCCATTTCACTGTGGATGTGTGGCTGTGCCCGGTATCATTCCCCAAGAGCCCGTGCCCAGTGGCGTGCCGTCAGCGTACGGATGCTCCTGGCGGCTGGTCTCTGTGGGTGGACGCCCTCGGCAAGGTGCATTTTCAGGTGGAATCGGCAGGCGAATGGAAGGAAATCGTGTCCCCTGGAGGCCTGGAGTTGAGGCAGTGGTCACGGCTGACTGCGCAGTTCAAGGCCGTCGGCGGTATCTTCCTTGCCGTCAACGGGAAGCAGGTAGCCAAGCTGCCGCTGGAGCTCCCCTGGGTGGAGCAGAAAGACTACGATCTCTGGGTGGGTCGCACTCAGGTGCGCGCGCCCGGCTTCTTTGAGAACCAGAATATCCCTATATACAGCAGCATCGACGGAGCGATCGACGAGCTCTGCATATATGACGACAAGAATGCCTTCTCCAAAATACTGAAACAGAAGTTCGTGCGCCCGGAGGCTCCATGTTTCGAAGACAGGGTACTGCCTTCAGGCCCCGGCGGCCTGGCTTTCGGCGCATGGTATATTCCCCTCAAATATTATGAGGCGTTCGACAAGCGCTGGCGCGGAGAGCTTTCCGATGTGGTGGTGGGATTCGGCCCCGGACAGCCATGGAAAGTGGTTTTCTGGCACGGTATCTCCTATGCTCCCTGCTTCGTTACCGAGAAGGGAAACTGGATGTGTAACGAGTTCATCGAGCGCAAGAAGGTTACAGGCTGGGGCTGTCCTGAAAGCATGAGCGACAAGCACGCCGACTTTTCCAGCGTGCGCATAGTGGAGAATACGCCTGCACGAACCGTGGTGGTGTGGCGCAACCTGCCGGTGGGGGTAAACCAGAAGATACCCTATCAAAGCGAAGAGACCATGTGGGGCGACTGCTCCGAGGAAACCTATATTTTCTATCCAGACGGTGCCGGCGTGCGCAAGATGGTGCTGTGGTCGGACCACTTGGACCATTGGTACGAATGGTGCCAGAGCCTGCAGGTCCTGCATCCCTCCCAGCGGCCGGAAGATGTGCTGGATGCAGCCCGTATAATGTCCGTGGCGGCTATGGACGGCAGGCATGCCGAGTTCGGATGGGACTTCGAAGGCAAGGCCCGCCAGAACGAGCAGTCCATTCCCGGTGCCAATATTCAGGTGAGCTATCTTGCCAGCCGCTGGAATCCCTACCTTATCCTCGAAGACGGTCCCGGACTCAATGAAAAGGGACATTCAGGCCCGGAAATCGACCGCTATGCCGGCCGTTGGTCCGAGTTTTCCCTGTTCCCCTGGCGAAATCACTGGCCGGTCGCCCAGGATTACGTTATCGGCCGCTATGCCTGTGTGGCCGATGCCCCCTCCCACACCTACACCGCTACCCAGTATAACGCGCCCCATTCCGTCGAAGGGAACAAGATGACCAAACTTATGCTCTGCGGCTGCACGGAAGGCGATGCCGCATCGCTCCTGCCGCTTGCAAAGTCCTGGCTGCGTGCTCCGGAGCTGAGTTGCAACGGCATTCCCGTTCCCTATGATGTGAGCCAAAGGGCCTACACCCTGCCATCCTCGGTTTCCGGGGCTCCGAAGCAGCTGCGCCTTGCCGCTTCCCCCGAGCATCCGGCAGATGGTCTGTGCCTGCTTATGCCAGGAATTTCAACTGCTCCCGGTTCGGTGAAAATAAACGGAGCGGACCTGGACGGCGTAAGATCCGGTATCCACAATGCCTGGGACGGCCCGGTGCTGGTGCTGTGGCTGCCCCTCAGGGCAACTTCCGAGGTTACAATAGATCTTCCTAATTATCAGTAAGATGAAAGGACTGTTATCCGTAATAATGACGTTGGCGGCGTTGACAGCTTGCTCCCGGGATTCCAGGACAGAGCCTGCCGCAAGCCTTCAGTTCAACCGCGATGGAAGTTTCAAGATAGTCCAACTGACGGATACCCACTATATCTCCGGAGATGCCCGTTCGGACAGGGCGCTGCGTTGCGTGGAAGAGGTGCTTGACGTTGAAAAGCCGGATTTTGTGATTCATACCGGAGACATTATTTTTGGTGCCCCGGCAGGTCCCGGTCTGGAGGAGATTTTCGCACCCCTGGTGAAACGGGGAGTGCCTTTTGCAGTTGCGCTGGGCAATCATGACGGACAGTTCGACCTGAACCGGGATGAGGTTTATGAAACTATACGCCGTATCCCCGGCTGCGTCAACCGCCCGGCCTCCGAAAAAGGCATCACCGGCAACTCCAACGATGTGCTTACGCTTTCTGCGTCGGACAGCCTTGCATTCGTGCTCTATCTTTTCGACTCGGGAGACAAGACTGACTTCGATGTCGGAGGGAAGAAACATAAATTTTACGACTATATCCGGTTCGACCAGGTGGAATGGTACCGCCGGCTAAGCGGCCGTTTCCGTGAGGCCAACGGAGGCGTCCCGGTGCCTTCCGTGGCTTTTTTCCACATTCCGCTTCCTGAGATGGCAAGCCTTCAGGAGCATAAGTCCGCCAAGGTTTACGGCAATAACGAAGAGAAGCCATGCCCGTCCGAAGTAAACAGCGGCCTGTATGGACAATTCCTGGAAATGCAGGATGTTTTTGCGGTCGTCAACGGTCATGAACACGATTGCGATTTCGTGCTGGACTATGGTCCGGTGACTATGATATACGGACGTTATTGCGGAGGCGAAACGGTTTACAACCACCTTGGAGCGGATGGCCGGAGCGAAGACAAAGTCTCCGGTGTCCGGATATTCGAATTCCACAGAGGCGAGCCTGGCTTTACGACCTGGGTGCGGCTGTACGGCGGAGACTGCCGGCAGCGGCTCCATGTCGGACCGGACGGAGTTAAACCGCTGGAATAATGGACAGGCGCAGTTTTTTGAAAGCGTCGCTGCTTGCCGGAGGAGCCATCTGCCTTGCCGACTGGCAGGCGGCTTTTGCTGCCGGATGCCGGGACGCCATGGCGGGAAAGCCTTGGCAAGGGTGGAAGGAGGGGGAGTTCCAGATTCACTTCATCTACACCGGAGTAGCTGAATCCATGTTCCTGATTTTCCCCGACGGTACCACTATGCTGCTGGACTGCGGGGACTTTGACGCCCTTGCCAGAGGAAAGAAGGCGGTGCCCCTGCTGCCGGGGCCGGAAAAGCACGCCGGAGAATGGATTGCACGCTATGTGACCAGGGTTAATCCGGCGGTGAAAGACGTGGACTATATGCTCCTGACCCATTATCATAACGACCATGCCGGCTCGGATCGTTTCTATGCGGAAAAGATGTTGCGGGACGGGGAAGAATATTGCCTCAGCGGTTTCTCCCAGGCGGCGGAGATTCTCAATTTCCGTAAGGCCATAGACCGGTGCTGGCCGGATTACGCCGATCCTGATCCGGATACGCTTGACGGAGCCGATCCCGATACCGCGGAGCATATGAAGCGCTTCTACAGCTATATGCAGCGGCACAGGGGGCTGGAAATCGAAAAGTTCCGGCTCGGCGCCACTGACCAGATAATACAGTTGCACAAACCCGGGAAATACCCCGGCTTCCGGGTGCGGAACATATGCGCCAACGGCCGTATAGCCGCTCCTGACGGTACGATTACCGACCTTTTCCAGGCAAAGAGGGCGGCCGGTTCCCGCATTCGCAACGAAAACGCCATGAGCCTGGGGATGATTTTCAGCTACGGAGCCTTCAGTTTCTATACCGCCGGTGATTTTTCGGCCAGGTTCAAGGACCCGGATGGCACGCCCCGTTTCATAGAGGACGATATTGCCGGGGTCTGCAGCCCTGTGAATGTGGCAAAAGTTAACCATCATGGGCATAATTCCATGAGTGCCAGGCTTGTATCTGCCTTGAGACCACAGGTTTGGGTGAGCTGCGTATGGGATCAGCTGCATAACCTTCCTCCCTGCATGGAGTTGCTGGCGGACAGGTCTCTTTATCCCGGCGACAGGGTGATTTGCCCTACCATTATGCCGGCTGAGCGACGCGCTGCAGACGGCGGATCGGCGTGGATGAACGATGTGGCCAAAGCGTCTTATGAAGGGGGGCATGTGGTGGTGAACGTGGCAAAAGGCGGCAGGCATTATACGGTATCCTACCTTGGCGCCCGGGATGAAAATATGCTTGTGCGCAGTGTGATGCGCTTTTAAATTGAAATATTCTTGCGAGTCTTCCAAGGTTTGCTTATCTTTGCCCGTTAAAAAGACAAGCAATTGTTTCGAATGAAGACTTTTAAATATTTGCTGATGGCCGTTGCCGCCTGTGTTTTGCTCGCGTCTTGCGGCGTTACCAAGAAGATTGTGTATTTCCAGGATTTGGAAGAAGGCGCTTCTGCCCTGATGCGCCCGGAGGAGCAGATACGCCTGCGTCCCAAGGATGCCATTTCAATCATCGTAAGCACAAGCGACCCGGACATTTCCCGCTTGTTCAACCTGGTGTATTCTCCTACCCGTCTTGGCACCTCACAGTCCCAGTTGAATTATTCGCAGGGCGTAGCTTGTTACACCCTGGATGCTGAAGGAAATATCGATTTCCCCATCCTCGGTACCATGCAGTTGAGCGGCATGACCCGTGAGGAGGCTGCAGCATTCATCAAAAAGAAACTGATTTCCAGCCAGATGACCAGAGACGCCGTGGTGGTGATAGACTTCACCAACCTTGCCGTATCTGTGATGGGCGAAGTTGCCCGCCCCGGCCGTTACAACATCACCAGGGACGACTACACGCTGCTCGACGCAATTGCCTCTGCCGGCGACCTTACCATACGTGCCAAGCGCGACGGCGTGACCGTACTGCGCACGGAAGACGGAGTTGAAAAGAAATATGTCGTGGACATGCGCTCCGTACAGAGCGTGGTGAATTCTCCTGTCTATCATCTCCAGCAGAACGACATCGTGTATGTGGAGCCCAACGACGTAAAGGCCCGTGAATCCACCGTCAACGGCAACAATGTCCTGAGTACTTCGTTCTGGATCAGCGTGGCTTCGCTCGCTTCTACAATAGCCTTGTATTTTATCCGCTAAGTATATGGAAAACAATAACATAAACAACTCCCAGCAGAACTCCAACGACGTAAACCAGCTGAAGGACCTGATTACCAAGTGCCTTGCGAACTGGTACTGGTTCGTGCTGACCGTCGCACTTTGCGTGGGGGCGGCATTCCTCTATCTGCGCCGTTCCGTTCCCGTATATGAGCGTACCGCAAAGGTGCTCATCAAGTCGGAGTCCAAGGGCGCTTCAGCCGGAGATTACGATTTCTCAAATCTCGGTCTGGTCTCATCCCACGCCAAGGTGACCAATGAGGTAAGCGCCTTCTCGGCCGTATCCAACATGATGGCCGTCGTGCGTCGTCTGGGCCTGGAGACCTCCTGCTATGTGGACGGTCCCGGCCACCGTGTGCTGATGTACGCCCAGACCCTTCCGGTAAAGGTCGCCATCGACTCTCTGGGGGACATGCAGTCGGCCTCCTTTACGGTCGTATCCGATAGCAGCAAGCGGTTTGTCCTCAAAGATTTCGTCCTTAGCGGACAAAAGCTTGGAAACGTTACGGCTGCGGGTGAATTGAACGACACCATCCATACTCCCGTAGGCCCTGTCTGCATCACTCCCAGCGGCTCGTTCAACGGTAACATCCCCGGAACTTTCCACGTGGTGCGCAACAACCTGTACTCCACCACCAACAGTTTCAGCAGGCGCCTGTCTGTAACCAACAACTACATGAAGGAGCGCTCGGACGTCATCTCCCTCACCATCCAGGATATCAATATCCAGAGGGCGGAGGACGTACTCAACACTCTCATAGCGGTTTACAACGAAAACTGGATAAAGGATAAGAACCAGGTGGCGAACAGCACCTCCATGTTCATCAACGAGCGTCTCTCGGTTATCGAAAGGGAACTCGCCAGCGTGGACAGCGACATTTCCTCCTACAAGAGCGAGCAGCTGCTGCCTAACGTGGAAGCCGTGGCCAATATGTACATGAACCGCAACAGCGCCATCGACGCCCAGTTGCAGCAGCTCAACAACCAGCTCTCCATGGCGCGGTACATACGCAAGTACGTGGTGGCCGACAACGATCCCGGCAAGCTCCTCCCCGTAAACTCCGGAATAGAGAGCGGAGGTATCGAGTCCCAGATCAAGGAGTACAACGCCAAAGTGCTCCAGCGCAACAGTTTGCTGGCCAATTCCAGTACTTCCAACCCGCTGGTCATCCAGGCCGACAACGCCATTGTGGAGATGCGCCGCACCATCGTCGGCTCAGTGGACAACCTTATCACTTCGCTGGAGTCCCAGATTGCCAACCTCCAGCAAATCGAACGCAAGAATACTTCCCGTATCGCTGCCAACCCTACCCAGGCCAAGCACTTGCTCGGCGTAGAGCGCCAGCAGGCAGTCAAGGAAGCCCTGTACTTGTTCCTGCTGCAGAAGCGTGAAGAGAACGAGCTCGGCCAGGCCTTTACCGCCTACAATACCCGTATAATCGATCCTCCTACCGGTTCCATGAGCCCTATCTCTCCTTCCAGGAGCAAGATACTCCTGGTGGCTTTCCTGCTCGGACTGCTCATCCCCGTGGGCGTGCTTTTCCTGATGAACGCACTCAATACCACTGTCCGCAGCCGCGACGACCTGAAGGGAATGTCGGTTCCTTTCCTGGGCGAGATCCCGGTCAGCGACAAAGAGCGTAAATATCTGTCCCGCAGGCAGTTCATCCGATTCTTGAGAAAGAAGACAGACAGCGAAGGAAATGCGATCGTAGTAGAAAAGGGCAATCGAAACGCCATCAACGAGGCCTTCCGAATCCTTCGTACCAACGTGGAATTCATGACCCAGACCGAGCCTCATTGCGTCATCGGACTGACTTCTTTCAACCCCGGTTCCGGCAAGTCCTTCGTTTCTTTGAACCTGGCTCTTGCCCTGGCTATCAAGAATAAGAAAGTATTGCTTATAGATGGCGACTTCCGCCACTGCTCCCAGTCCAAGAACATGGGTAATGTGAAAGTCGGCTTTGCCGATTATCTGGCCGGCCGTACCGATGACCTCAAGGGCCTGATCCATTCCAATTCAGAGTATCCTACTCTCTTTGGACTGCCCGTTGGTACAGTGCCTCCGAACCCTACCGAGTTGATTGCGGACCAGCGCTTCGAGAGTGCCATTGCAAGCCTGAAGGAAGATTACGACTACGTAATAATCGACTGCCCGCCCATCGAGATAGTTGCCGACGCCCAGATTATCGAGCGCAGTTGCAACCGTACCTTCTTCATTGTACGTGCTGGCTTGTTCGAGCGCACGATGCTGGGTGACCTTGAAGGTCTCTACCAGCAAGGCAAATTCAAGAGCCTGTCAATGATTCTCAACGGCACTTCCGCCAGCAGCGGCCGTTATTACTACCGCTATGGCTATCATTCTTATTATCACAGCTATTACAACGATGCTGACGGAAAGAAGACAGCCGCATCGAAAAACTGATGATAACGGATTTTCATAGCCACGTCCTTCCGGGCGTGGACGACGGAGTACGGTCGGAGGAGGAATCCCTGGCCGTACTCGCCCGTCTTGAGCGGGAAGGGGTGAATACCCTCTGGCTCACGCCTCACATCATGGAAGACGTGCCGAACGAAACCGCTGCGCTCAAGGCCCGCTTCGCGCGTCTTAAGGAGATCTATACCGGACCGGTAAGCCTGCACCTTGCAGCGGAGTATATGATGGACAGCTTGTTTATAGACAGGCTTGCCGCGCGGGATTTGCTGCCCATTGGAGAGCTGGGTACGCATTTGCTGGTGGAGACCAGCTACTTCAATCCTCCGGCAAATTTCGAAGGCCTTCTGGACAATATACGCAGCGCAGGGTACTTCCCCGTCCTGGCGCATCCGGAGCGGTATATCTATATGGAAAAGGCTGACTATAAGAGACTTCGTGCTTCAGGAGTCTTGTTCCAGCTGAATCTCGGATCCTTGTCCGGGGCTTACGGACATACGGCCAAGTCCAAAGCCAAATGGCTGCTGCGGCATAAAATGTATGCAGTAGCCGGCTCGGACCTGCACCGCGAGCGTATGGTTGACATGATACTCCAGTACCGTCATCCCAAACGCGTGCTCCCTTTGCTGGAGAGCAGTCTGGACTAAGTTACACTTTTAGTTTGACAGCCTTCTTGCCGGCCTTTACCACTATATCCCTGGGGCCGTCGGCAAGGCAGACTATGATGGCTATTTCTTTGCCGGCCAGTTCTTTGTCGAATTCCAGCGTGAGCGACACGGAGGTATAAGCCTCATTCCATTCCTCTTTGCAGACCAGAGTGCCGAAGCCCGTGGAAACGGTACCGGGCTTATGGTAGGCGTTGTACCAGTTGATTATGGGCGAAGACAGGCCGGAGAAATTGCTCCATCCGCCGCCGCGTCCCGTGGCAATCATAAAATGCTCGTAGCAGTTATATGAGTCTGCGCACTCGCGCTCCCAGTTTTCCATGGCGGTACTGGCTATCCGTCGTGCCTGACCGGGAAGTCCCAGGTCGAGCATGGTCTTCCACAATATCATCTGGTGCGGCATCCACACGGTGCCGTTCCAGTAGCCGTCAATGCGGTAATAAGGGGCCGTCTGGTCCACTGCGGTAATGCCGCAGGGGCTCCACAAGCGGCCTTCCGTGAAAATATGGCTGAGCAGAGCGTCTTTCTGCGCGGGGGAGACTATGCCGGCCACCAGGGGACTCACGCCGTCCAGTCCCATGTTGAAGTTGGCCCCGTCTGCTGTGCGGTAAATCTGCAGCGGCTTGCCCGCGGCGTCATGCTCCACGTAGCCGAAGTAAGTGCTCCCGGGGTCCCAGGCGTTGTCCAGGATCCCCTTCGACATGGCGGCGATGTCTGCGTCAAACTGCTTGATATCGGCTGCAAATGCCCTTTTCTGTCCTGCCTTGGAAACTCCCTGCAGATGGCTGGCTATAAGCCGTAGAATCTTGGCGCAGCGTATGTAGTAAGAAGTAGAGACCATGGGAGTGGTGCGGGCACGCAATTCCTTTTGGGGGCGAAGGGCATGCTGCGGCGGGTAATCGTCCCAGCCTCCGCTGTTGTAGAACAGATGCCAGGTCTCCAGCAGGCCGCTCGGCTTTCGGAACTCAGGCCCCGACATGTAGTCGTAGAATCGCTTGAGCCTGGGGTAGATTTCCCGCAGCTGGGCTTCATCGCAGCCGCAGCGCTTCCACACGTCGGCTATTGCGAATATCTGTGTGGCCAGCGGGGTCCCATGGTGTACGAAAGGGGCTTCTTCTTCCGGGCCTGTCGTGTACTGCCGTATGATTTCGTAACCCCGTTGAGGGTCGATTTCGCTCATTGCCCAGCCTATGAAACCGCAGTCCCAGGTGTAGAGGCTGTTCCAATTCTTGCCCGGGCAGAAATGGCGTACAGGCTCTCCGAATGCGTCTATAGGATATACCACATTGGTAAGCAGGGTTGCATGGAGGAGCTGCAGGCCGAGCGGCATTTCCGTTTTGCACTCACTTTTGCAGGTGGGTATTGCTGCAGCGTCGCAGTCTTTGCCGCAGACTATCATCTGCCAAATTGTAGTATCCTTTTGAGGCTGCAGCACTACGGGCCGCAGGAAATTGGCCGTGAAATGTCCTTTGAAGTCACCCTTTAAATTCTTGAACACGTGGTCGTGGACCTTCACCGGCATGAGTTGCTCCAACTTGGAGCACTGCCACTGACGCACTTCGCTTAGCGGATAGTCCCATACAACACTGTAAGTATCATTCACTTCGGGATATCGTACGGAAAAGCGGCCGGGGCCTTCGGTGATTTCGGGAACCCACTGCCCCTTGCTGCCGCCGGCCTTGCGCACCGCCAGCTGCAGGCTGATGTTCTGGACCAGTTCGGTATTGTTCACACACTTGGCTTCAAGAAGCACCCTGCAGGAATCGAGCACGTGCCAGGTGGCATCCACGTACACCTTGTCCTTCCACTCTATCTCGTGCCTGTAAGTAATGTGCTTCATGTCTGCCGAGACCGCCCACGGGTGCACTCCGGATTCGAACAAAGCGTTTGGAATCTTGAAGTTACGCCTGTATTGCCCGGTTACCAGGCAAAACTCTACCTGAATTTCGGAGGAAATGTCCCCGATATGTGAAATGCCAAAATACTCTTTCGAGTAAGGCCCCCAGGAGCCAAGGGATTTTATGTCGTGGGAAGCGTTGTTTCCGGCAAAAGAGAAAATGCCGAGCGAGAGGCATAACGCAGAAAGTAGTAATCTCTTGAACATAAGTGATTTGTGTGCGAACACACAAATATAACCATAATTTTTCTTATATTTGAAGGTATGAAAGCAATTCTCCTTTGTACTTTAGCGGCTGTTGCTTCCATAGGTTTTTGGCCGGATGGAAGCACCCGTATCGACCCCTGGTTCGCCGGCTCCACGCAGAAGGTAAAAGGCTCCGAGGCAAAGACCTTCAATATAATGGACTATGGCGCCGTGAGCGACAGCACCATTTTGCAGACAGATGCTATCCAGCGGGCTATCGATGCCGCTTCCGTGCGGGGCGGGACGGTGCTTGTCCCGGAGGGTGTGTTTCTAAGCGGGGCGCTCTTTTTCAAGCCTCGCACCCACCTCAGGCTTGCGGACGGGGCAGTGCTCAAGGGCAGCGGCAACACCGGGGATTACCCTGATACACAGACACATATCGAAGGTGTCCTGCAACCCTACGCGGCAGCTTTGGTAAATGCTGAAGGGGTTGACGGCTTCTCGATTCACGGCCCCGGCACCATCGACGGCGGCGGCGCTCCGTATTGGGATGCTTTCTGGCAGCGGCGTAAAGAAAATCCTGCCTGCACCAACCTGGAAGTCCGCAGGCCGCGGCTTATCTCCGTGAGCAATGCGAAAAATATCCTGATAGACGGCGTGGAACTCCGTAACTCCGGCTTCTGGAACATACACTTGTACAAATGTGAAAAAGTACGCCTTCGCGGGCTCAAGGTTTTTGCCCCGGTAAAGCCGGTAAAGGCTCCCAGCACCGACGGAGTTGACATAGACGCCTGTTCCAAGGTGCACATAGATTCCTGCAGTTTCGCTACCGGAGACGACCTCATAGCAGTCAAGGGCGGCAAGGGCCCGTGGGCCGACACAGACCCGGACAATGGAACAAATTCCGAAATTCTCATTGAGCATTGCACCTTCGGCCACGGAGCCGGCGTGCTGGTGTTCGGCAGCGAATGTGTGGGAGCCCGCAACGTGATCCTCAGGGACTGCAAATTAAAGGGTACCGACCGCCTGCTTTGGCTAAAGATGAGGCCTGACACGCCTCAGGACTACTCCTGCATCAGCATAGAGAAAGTCAAAGGCAACGTAGGCCAGGTGCTCTACGTGAAGCCCTGGCGTCAGTTTTTTGACCTGAAGGGGCGTAATGACATACCCAAATCGTACGCATCAGATATAGTCATCAAGGACAGCGACATTAAGTTCCGGCGCAAGGAGAACGTGGTCCTGGACGACAGCCAGTACGAGTTGTCCGGTATCCGGTGGAAGCACAACAAGCTGCGTTTCGCATTCAACAAGGACGAGGCGGCAGTGAAACCATATACCCTGGAAGATCCGCTGGTCTTTGCCGACGGCAGGCCGGTGCAGGACAGGGAGCAGTGGAGACGGCGGCGCGAGGAAATCCTCTCCATTTTCGAAAAAGAGATGTACGGCCGTATCCCCTGCCCCTGCCCCATATATACGGAAGCGATGGAAGAGGGCACTACGCTGGCAGGTTTCGCCAGGCGCAGGCAGGTGCGTATGTGGTTCAGCCCGGACAAGACCGGCCCCAAGATTGACTGGATGATACTGCAGCCTCTGCAAGTGAAAGGCCCCGTGCCAGTTATCCTGCTACTCAATTACTACGGCAACCACACCATCATACGGGACCCTGAGGTGCTGATTCCGGACTGCTGGCTGGACGACAGCGGCGAATTCAAGATAAGCGGCAACAAGGCAAGTGAAGAAGGGCGCGGGGTATATGAGAACCGCAACCTTCGTTCCACTTTCCCGGTCGATATGATACTTGCCAGGGGCTATGCCCTTGTTACGGCATGCTATGGCGATGTGAGCGCGGACCCCGATTTGGTGGAGATGCAAGACTCCCTGGCATACGGCGGAGCGTTCGCGCTGTGGCCGGACAGCCGCACCCGGAGCGGCCCGCGTGCGCTCGGAGCCTGGGCGTGGGCCCTGATGAGGGGTATGGACATGATATGCGCCGACGGCGCGCTGGACGGCTCCCGGGTGCTTGTCACCGGCTCTTCCCGGCTCGGCAAAGCCGCTTTGCTGGCAGGGGCGTACGACGAGCGTTTTGCCGCTGTGGTTGTGAACCAGACGGGCGGCGGAGGCGTCCCTCTGGCCAAACGGAATTTCGGCGAACACGTGTATTCCGAGACTTCCACCTTCACTCATTGGTTCTCTCCGGAATATGCCAAATATGCCAACAAGGAAGCGGCCGAAATGCCTTTCGACCAGCACCTTCTGGTAAGCTGCATAGCACCGCGTGCACTGCTGGTGCAGGGCTTCGACAATCCCTGGTTCGACACCCGGGGGGAATTCCTTTGCCTCAAGGCGGCTTCTCCGGTGTGGTCTTTCCTCGGAAAACCGGGGCTTCCGGAGGTGGATTGGCCGGACGATTACGACACATCTGCCATAGGTGAGTGCCTGGGTTACGTCCGGCGTGACCAGGCTCATGGAATATCTGCCCTGGACTGGACCTGGATGCTGGATTTTGCAGATACGGTGCTGCTGTGAAGTCTTTTTGAATACAAGCTATAAAGCTATAGCATTTAGGCACTTGCCTATTCTTAGAGTTTTTTCTGAAAGGAGAAGCATCTTTAGTGAAAAATACTTAAATTTGCATTTTGGCTACGTGGCGGCGATAAAGGGTGTTTTGCGGACCTTGGCTCAAGGCTGCGAGGATTTGGCCTGTTGTTGTTATGAGAATATCTAAGTATTTGATTATTGCGGCCTTGACACTGGTCTCGCCGCTCCTGCATGCTCAGGACCTTGACGCCTCCAAGAGATGGCGCATGAACGATAGACTTCTGGATCTTGCGGAAGATTACGGGCGCTATTGTGCAATGGAACAGCGTTCGGACGTCCATGCTTTCCTGGACCTGTTTGTCTCGCCCGATGCCGGAGTATGGTGCGATTATATATCCAGCAAAGATTTCGGCAAGACGGTTCCGGCGAGCCGTTATGCGGACTACGTGAAGGATCTTCCCCGCCGTTCGGCGAGCATTTCGAATATTCGCAAGAGTGCTTTCGAGTCTCTCGGCGGAGTCTGGCATGCGAGTGTGGAACTCGACAAGAGCGTGGATTATGAAGACCCCGACGGATACAGCTTTTCTAACGCTTCCGATATGATGGGCGGCGACTTCCGTATCGTACTGGAATGTGTATGGATGCCCGACGAGTCCGTATTCCGCATTGAAAAGATAAAGGGCCGTGTGAACCGGGCCTGTACTTTCCCCCGCGGGGCGTTCAGAATCGTGGACAAGAAAGATGAGCTCGGTCCCAAGCTGCTCTACAACGGTTATCCTCTCGTGTTCAACGAAAGCGGTTATGCAGTCCTCCCTCCCGGAGGCTCCTTTACCTATGATGACGATGACTTCGTATTGACCCACAATTCCAGGATGGGCAAAGGCTGTTACAGCATGGAGAGCTTCTCCCTGAAGCAGAAGAGGTTTCGTGCCAGGGCATATACCTCATTGTTATTCAATCCGTTGACGGTAAATACCGTGACCGCGGTGCATAAGAACCCCAAGTCCATGGGAATAGAAGTCGGGGTTGACTTCGGCATAAGCCTCAAGATGGACGACAAGTTCAAGTATGTCCCGGCGATAGGTCTGGGAATCGCACACAGCTGGTTTACCGTCAAGAGTTCCGAAACCACCGGAAAAGGAACTGTGTCGTACTCTTTCCCTGATGTCCGCGAGTACAGCCTCAGTGCAAAGGAGAATTACGGCTTCACGGACCTGGCGATTTCCCTCCACTTCGCCTCCTTCGAATACGGCATAACAAAGGAGTTAAAGGGGATTGCAGATGCCGGTCTTAAACTCTACACCAAGCTTTCCACTTCGGAAAACTACAAGCTTTCGTTTACTTTGCCGGAAAGGACCAATGTGACCAGGCATTTCCTGGAGCCTCACCGGGTCAGCTACGGAGTGAATTCATCGGGTTACAATCTGCTTTCGCCCTCTGCGTTCGTGAAGGCGGGCGCTGAGTATTACATCATCCCCGATGGCATGTTTTATTTTATGGCCGGCTTCGAGTACGGCGTGGGCGGTGCCAAAGGCAATTTCATCAGCAGCGAGCTCTTCAGGAACTATGAGCCGTCCTGGTGGTACGATGAAACGGACCAGATTTATCCTGTAATCCCGTGGTTCAACGGAGAGGTGTATGAAGATGTGAAGGTGCACGATTTCAACGGCAGCTTGCGCTCCATCAAGCGCGGTCTTGCCGGCGTCCTCGAGCTGGGCTTCGTGTACAAATTCTGATAGTTAGCGTTGTTTATTGAGACACTTGAAGTTATACTGCGATGAGAAAGTTTTTCCTGACCATTTTGCTGTTAAGCTCCGTGCTGCTTTCCAGGGCACAATCCAGGACCGTGGAGCTGTACTACATAGCTCACGATGATGACGGGACTGTTTTGTCCGGATTGATAGATGCCGTTCACAGCTTTGTGCGTAATGACCAGGACCGCAAAGTGCTTTTCTATCTTTCCAACGGCAGCAATCCCAAATTTGTGCTGGCGTCCAGGGATGACAGTAAAGAATTTGCGTCATTTATTAAGGAATTGACCTCCGGCTCTACCCATCCGGTATCTCCCAAGCTTGATATGGGTAATATGCTGGCTATTTTGTCCTCCGGAAATATGCTTCCCGCAGGCGGACTGCAGGACCTGGACAAGCTGGTCTTGAACTTTTTTATCTCCAGAAACTTTGTGGCCAGAGGTTACGGCGATGAGATTATCGGCCGCTTGTTTTGGGATATGGAATTATCCCAAATACCCGATGGTAAGCTGGAAATCAATATTTTACATCCTAAGAAGGAGACATTGGACGCCGCCGCCCTGTTCGGAAGCGCCAACCTCATCAATCAGTTCCCGGTTACCCTGAGCGAGTATTGATCTTCCACATTCCGGAAATCCGTTTGTTCTGTTTTCAATACGGTTTTCAACCAAGATAATTGCAATTGACAATCCCGGTTTGTCTTGCCATTAGGGTTTTTAGTTCCCTCCGGCTGACGCTCCGAAAAACAGGAAAGATGAATATCAATGTTACAGTGGCCGACGGCAGCCACGCAAAATATGCCGATGCGATTTGCGAGGAAATCTACATCTCTTCGCTGGAGCGCCGTACAGGTATTGCTAAACGCAGTCCGGAGTATATCATTGAGAAAATGAACGCCGGAAAAGCCGTTATCGCCCTTGCCGATGACGGTGAATTCGCAGGTTTCTCCTACATTGAATCCTGGGGCGGCAAGAGCTTCGTGGCTAATTCCGGCTTGATAGTGGCTCACAAGTTCCGCGGCATGGGGATCGCCAAACGTATTAAGGAACAGACATTTATCCTGTCCCGCAAACTCTTCCCGCAGGCTAAGATTTTCTCTATCACCACAGGAGCGGCCGTGATGAAGATGAATTACGAATTCGGCTTCCGTCCCGTGCCTTACGCCGAACTAACGGACGATCCGGAGTTCTGGAAGGGCTGCGAAGGCTGCCGAAATTTTCACATTCTGCAGGCGAACGATTACAGGATGTGCCTTTGCACCGGCCTGCTGTACGATCCCGAGGAGCATTTGGAAATACACCATCCGGGCGAATAGCTTTCCGTTCCGGCAAACAAGAAAAAACTATATGGACAAGAAAAAGAAAGTAGTAGTGGCGTTCAGCGGGGGCCTCGATACCTCCTATACCGTAATGTACCTTGCCAAAGAAAAGGGATATGAAGTGCACGCGGCATGCGCCGACACTGGCGGATTCAGCCCCGCACAGCTCAAGGCCAACGAAGAAAACGCCTACAAGCTTGGCGCTTCAAAGTATGTGACCCTGGACGTGACCGGGGAGTACTACAGCAAGAGCCTGCGTTACATGGTGTACGGCAATGTGCTCCGCAACGGCACCTATCCCATTTCCGTATCTTCCGAAAGGGTGTTCCAGGCGGCGGCAATAGCCAGATATGCCAAAGAAATTGGAGCGGATGCCATTGCTCACGGCTCCACCGGCGCAGGCAACGACCAGGTCCGCTTCGACATGACTTTCCTGGTGCTTTGCCCGGGAGTGGAAATCATCACCCTCACCCGCGACGGCAACCTGTCCCGCCAGGAAGAGGTGGACTACCTGAACGCCCACGGCTTCAAGGCCGACTTCGCGAAGCTCAAATACAGTTATAACGTGGGCTTGTGGGGCACATCCATCTGCGGTGGCGAGATTCTCGATTCCAGGCAGGGACTGCCCGAATCGGCCTACCTCAAGCAGGTATGCAAGACCGGCAGCGAAATCCTCTCCCTCGGCTTCGAAAAGGGCGAACTGAAGAGCGTGAACGGCAAGACCTACGACGACCCGGTCGCCGCCATCAGGGCTGTAGAGCAAACAGGCTCCGCATACGGTATAGGGCGCGACATGCACGTGGGCGACACAATTATCGGCATCAAGGGCCGTGTGGGCTTCGAGGCCGCCGCCCCCATGCTTATCATAGCTGCCCATAGGTTCCTGGAAAAGTTCACCCTGAGCAAGTGGCAGCAGTACTGGAAAGACCAGGTGGCCAACTGGTACGGAATGTTCCTGCACGAGAGCCAGTACCTGGAGCCGGTGATGGCAGACATAGAGGCGATGCTGGAGAGCAGTCAGCGCAACGTCAGCGGCACTGTGACCCTGGAGCTTCGCCCGTATTGTTTCTCCACCGTCGGGTGCGATACTCCGAACGATTTGGTACATAATAAGTTGGGTGAGTACGGCGAGGGCGCGAAGGCCTGGACCGCGGAAGATGCCAAGGGCTTCATCAAAGTAAACGCCACCGCCCTGAGGGCATACTACAGCGTGCACCCCGACGAGAAACGTTAGCTCATGATTAAGATAGGCATCATAGGCGGCGCCGGTTACACCGCAGGCGAACTTATACGCATTCTGCTCAACCATCCTGAGGCGGAATTGAGTTTCGTGCACTCGTCGAGCAGCGCCGGAAAGCTGCTGAGCGAGGTCCACGAAGGCATCTTCGGAGACACCCGGCTCCGCTTCTGCGAGAGCTTTGACCTGGCCGGCATAGATGTGCTCTTCCTGTGTTCCGGCCACGGTGCAAGCCGCGCGTTCTGGGCTTCAACGCCCCGGCCTGAGGGCCTGAAGGTCATAGACTTGGCTCAAGATTTCCGGGACGGGTCGGACGGCTACGTGTACGGCCTGCCTGAGTTGCAGCGCGAGCGCATCAAGGGAGCGGGGAGCGTGGCCAATCCAGGTTGCTTCGCTACCGCCATACAGCTTGCCTTGCTGCCCCTTGCAGCCGCCGGTATACTCCCTCCGGAGATAAATGTGACGGCGATTACCGGTTCCACCGGAGCCGGCGTGAAACCTGGCGCTACCACCCATTTCAGCTGGCGCAGCGACAATGTGTCCGCCTACAAAATCTTTAGTCATCAGCACCTTGAAGAGATTCGCCGCAACCTCGGCAAGCTCAGCGGAAGCGAGCCGGAAGTGGACTTCATCCCGCTGCGCGGCCCCTTCCAGCGCGGCATTTTCGCCGCCGTGAGCTGCCCATGTCCTCTCTCCGGACCGGAAGCGGGCAAGCTTTATGAAGATTACTATGCGGACGCCCCCTTCTGCTTCGTGAGTCCGGAACCGGTTGACCTCAAGCAGGTGTGCGGCACCAACAAGTGCCTGCTGCAGTTGGAGAAGCATGGCGGCAAGCTGGTGGTGTGCTCGGTAATCGACAACCTGCTCAAAGGGGCCTCAGGGCAGGCGGTGCAGAATATGAACCTGATGTGCGGACTGCCGGAAGATTGCGGCCTGCACCTTAAAGCAACGGCGTTTTAGCATGGAACTGTTCGACGTATATTCCCTTTTCGACGTGGCTCCGGTGCGGGGTCTCGGATGCAAGCTCTGGGACGAGGCGGGCACGGAGTATCTGGATCTCTATGGCGGCCATGCGGTGATATCCGTGGGACATTCACATCCCCGTTACGTCTCCGCCCTCAGCGCGCAGGCAGGCCGTATCGGCTTCTATTCCAACAGCGTACGCAATCCCCTGCAGGAGGAACTGGCACGGCGGCTGGGTGAAGCCAGCGGATACGGGGACTACAGCCTCTTCCTGGACAACAGCGGCGCCGAATCGAACGAGAACGCCATGAAGCTGGCCTCCTTCCACACCGGCAGGGACCGTATAGTGGCCTTCCGAAAGAGTTTCCACGGGCGCACTTCAGGGGCCGTGGCGGCCACCGACAACCCCGCTATCGTTTCTCCGTTCAACGCCTGCCACAAAGTGAGTTTCTGCGAACTGGGCGACCTGGACGGCGTGGAGGAAGTTCTTCGCGGCGGCGATGTGGCAGGAGTGATCGTGGAGGGCATACAAGGCTGCGGCGGCATACACATTCCCTCCGCCGAATTCCTTCAAGGGCTCGAGCGCCTGTGCCGTCAGTACGGCTCCGTGCTTATCCTGGACGAGGTGCAGAGCGGCTACGGCCGGACCGGCAGATTCTTCGCCCATCAGTGGGCGGGAGTGCGTCCGGGCATCATCAGCATGGGCAAGGGAATTGCCAACGGCTTCCCCTGCGGAGGCATACTTATTTCTCCGGAGTTCAAGGCGGTGAAGGGAATGCTGGGCACCACATTCGGCGGTAACTACCTGGCCTGCGCCTGCGCTCTGGCCGTGCTGGATATTATTGAAGATGAGCATCTTATAGAGAATGCTGCGAAGGTAGGGGAGTATTTGCTCTCCGGCCTGCGGAAACTCGCAGCCGGCTGGAGCGGCAGTCCCCGTATTGCCGATGTCCGCGGCCGCGGCCTCATGATAGGCATCGAGTTCGACGGTGAGGTCGGTCCGCTGCGCCGTGCTTTGCTATACGACAAGCATATCTTTACCGGAGTGGCCGGCAAGAATATGGTGCGCCTGTTGCCTCCGCTGTGCCTGACGAAAGCGGAAGCTGACCGGTTCTTTGCCGCATTTTCACTTCAGTGCTAAGTTGTTACGAAGATGAAACAGTTTTTTTACGCAAACGATATTGGCGACTTGCGGCTGGCTTTGAAGGAAGCGGCTGCGGTGAAGGCCGACCGCTTCGCCTGGAAGGCCCTGGGCTGCAACAAGACAGCACTGCTGGTATTCTTCAACAACAGCCTCCGCACCCGCCTGAGCAGCCAGAAGGCCGCCCAGAACCTTGGGATGAACGCCATAGTGCTCAACGTAGGCCAGGACAGCTGGAAGCTGGAGACGGAGCTGGGGGTGGTGATGGACGGCGACAAAAGCGAGCATCTGAGAGAAGCTATCCCGGTGATGGCCAGCTACTGCGACATCATTGGGGTGCGTTCCTTCGCCGGGCTCACAGACCGCGCAGCAGATTACGCAGAGACCATTTTGCAGCAGTTCGTACAATACTCCGGCAAGCCGGTAATCAGCCTGGAATCGGCCACCGTACACCCCTGCCAGGCATTTGCGGACCTCATTACCATAGAGGAATACAAGCGTACGGAGAAACCGCGGGTGGTGCTGAGCTGGGCTCCCCACCCCAAGGCCCTGCCCCAGGCGGTTCCCGATTCGTTTGCGGAATGGATGGTGGCGGCCGGCTACGAGCTGGTGATTACCCATCCGGAGGGCTACGAACTGGACCCCCGCTTCACTGCCGGAGCCCGCATAGAATACGACCAGCTGAAGGCTTTCGAGGGGGCCGATTTCGTTTATGCCAAGAATTGGAGCTGCCCCGGAGTCACTCGTCCGGAGCAGTACGGCAAAATACTCAGCACAGACCGCAGTTGGACTGTGAGCGCCCGCCAGATGGCCGTCACGAACGACGCATACTTCATGCATTGCCTGCCTGTGCGCCGCAATATGATAGTGAGCGACGAGGTGATAGACTCCCCCCGCAGCCTGGTGATTCCGGAAGCCGCCAACCGTGAGATTTCCGCCCAGGTGGTAATGAAACGAATGCTTGAAAGCTTATGATAACAGTAGTGAAGATAGGTGGCCGCATCCTGGACGACGAAGCGGCCCTGGATGGCTTCTGCCGTGATTTCGTAGCTCTTGCCGGCTCCAAAGTGCTGGTCCACGGAGGCAATGTGCTGGCGTCCCGGGTGCAGGCGGCCCTGGGTATTCCGGAGCTCAAGATAGAGGGCCGCAGGGTCACAGATTCCGCTACCCTGCAGGCAGTGACTATGGTCTATGCCGGCTGGTACAACAAGTTGGTGGTGGCCAAGCTGCAGCGTATAGGCTGCGATGCCATAGGCCTCTCCGGCTGCGACGCAGGGGTTATCACCTCCTCCCGCCGCGGCCCCCGCACCCTTTCCGACGGCACGGTGCAAGACTACGGTTTCGTGGGCGACGTGGGCCCCGGAAGCATACGGGTGTCGTTTGTGCGCAACCTGCTGCAGCAGCACTTGGTGCCGGTGTTCTGTGCCATCAACCACGACGGCTGCGGGCAGCTGCTGAATACCAATGCCGACACGGTCGCGGCCGCTCTTGCCGCAGCCCTCGGAGCCCGGCTGGTATATTGCTTCGAGAAACCGGGGGTGCTCTCTGACCCGGAACGGCCGGAAAGTGTGGTGCCGGAGCTGCATCCGTCTGAATATGAGATTCTTAAGGCTTCCGGAGCGGTGTCGGAGGGAATGTTGCCCAAGCTGGAGACGGCTTTTGCTGCGCTGCGTGGCGGGGCTTCCGAAGTAATCATCAAAAGCGCCTCCGGCCTGCTTGCCGGCGGCGGAACCAGGCTGGGCCTATGAATCCGTACCTGGAGGATTCGCTGGAGCTGCTGCGGCAGATGGTGAGGGTGCCGTCTCTCTCTTTCGAGGAAGAGGCGGTGCGGAATCTCATCTGCGGCGCCCTGGACCGCTGGGGCGTGCCTTTCGTGTTGGCCCGGGGCAATATTCTTGCCCGCAGCGACGGTTTCGACCCATCTCGCCCCACTTTGGTGCTGGATGCCCATATAGATACTGTGCCTCCGTGCAGCGGCTACAGCTTCGACCCCTTCGACCCGGGCGATGACCCTGCTTGCATAAGGGGACTGGGGAGCAACGACGACGGCGGCAGCGTGGCGGCCATGATTGCGGTTTTCCGGGCCCTGCGTCCGGAGCCGCTGTCCTTCAACCTGCTGCTGGCGCTGTGCTGCGAAGAAGAGAGGTCCGGACCCGACGGCGCCGCCTGGCTGTATTCGCCCGAGGGCTTGCTGGCTTCCGACCCTTCGTTCGGACTGCCCCGCTGGGCCATAGTGGGCGAGCCCACCGGTCTTCGTGCCGCTACCAGCGAACGGGGCCTGCTGGTGCTGGACGGGGAGGCGCACGGAGTGAGCGGGCACGCCGCCCGTGGCGAAGGGGTGAACGCCTTGTATATCGCCCTGGATGACATTGCCGCCTTGCGTGCGCACCGCTTCGGGAAAGTGTCGCCGCAGATGGGAGAGGTGTGGCTGAGCGTGACCCAGATAACTGCGGGGACGGCCCACAATGTGATTCCGGACAGCTGCCGCTTCGTGGTGGACGTGCGTCCGACGGAGCAATATACTTGTGCAGAACTGCTGGAGGAACTTCAGGGCTTGTGCCGCAGCGAACTCAGACCGCGCAACCTGCACAACCGTTCTTCCGCCAGCCAGCCGGGTTCGCTGCTCGTGCGTGCGGTAGAGGCACTCGGCATCGGGACTTTCTCGTCCCCCACTACCTCCGACTGGATGCGTATGGGCTGCGATGCCGTCAAGATAGGCCCAGGGGAGTCTTCCCGTTCCCACCGGCCGGACGAATTCGTGCTGCGGGACGAAATTGCCGCCGCAGTAGAAGTTTACACCGATATAATACATAAGTTAAATGGCTACACTTTGGAATAAGGGCACCACGGCTGACGAGCGGGTGGAAGCTTTTACCGTGGGGAACGACAGGGTGATGGACCTGCAGCTCGCGCGCTACGACATAATGGGCTCCAAGGCCCACATACGCATGCTGGAAAGCATAGGCCTGCTGGGCAAGGAGGAGTTTTCGGTTCTGGATGCAGGGCTGGACGAGATTGCAGAAAGCGTGGAGAACGGCAGCTTCGTGCTGGAGGACGACGTGGAAGACATTCACTCCCAGGTGGAACTGCTGCTCACCCGCAAGCTGGGCGACGTGGGCAAGAAAATCCACTCCGGCCGTTCGCGTAACGACCAGGTGCTGGTGGACTTGAAGCTTTTCCTGAGGGACCAGCTGCTCGCCGTGCGGGACGAGGTGAAGGCACTGTTCAGCGTCCTGCAGGGGCTGAGCGAGAAATACAAAGATGTGCTGCTGCCCGGTTATACCCACGGACAGATTGCCATGCCCTCCTCTTTCGGCCTGTGGTTCGGGGCTTATGCAGAAGCGCTTATAAGCGATGTGTGTATGCTCCACGGTGCTTACAAAGTGGTGAACAGCAATCCTTTGGGATCTGCGGCAGGGTATGGCAGTTCCTTTCCGCTGGACAGGGAAATGACCACCCGCCTGCTGGGGTTCGAGGTGATGGATTATAACAGCATAGCCGCACAGCTGAGCCGTGGCAAAGCAGAAAAATGCGTGGCCTCAGCCCTTGGTTGCGTGGCCCTTACGTTAAACAAGTTCGCCTCCGACTGCTGCATGTATATGGCGCCGAATTACGGTTTCATCCACTTTCCGGACGCATTTACCACCGGATCCAGCATTATGCCCCACAAGAAGAACCCCGACGTGTGGGAACTTCTGCGGGCCAAATGCAACAGGGTGATGGCGGTGGAGAACGAGATAGCTTTGATGTGCGGGAATATGCCGCACGGCTACCACAGGGACTACCAGTTGCTCAAGGAAGTGCTCTTCCCGGCCCTGGCATCGGTGCACGAGTGTTTGGATATGGCAGCCTTTATGCTGGAGCATATAGAGGTGGAGACTCATATCCTGGAGAATCCTATGTACCGGTATCTGTTTACGGTTGAGGAGGTTAACGCTCGCGTGCTAGCCGGTGCGCCTTTCCGCGATGCTTACAGACAGGTGGGAAAGGAGGTAAACGAAGGATGCTTTAATTATAATAAAGGGGACGTTGCAGGGCTTCGCGTTTCCGACCTGGGACATACCCACAAGGGCAGCATAGGGAATTTATGCACCCGGGAAATTGCCGCCAGGATGGAGCGGGAACTGGATTGGCAGGTTGATTTCGTTAAGGAGCGGTATTAAAAGCGGGCACCAATTTTTAATGCAGCATATGTAGATAAATAATACGGCGAATAGTTGTCGAATCTGTATAATAATCCATTGTGTATTATGGATATAGATCCAGATAGAGGGGGATCAGTTTCTTCTCCGTATTGACTGAAGCATAAATGACGTATAAATTGTCCAAATATACTTAGCGATACGTACAAGTGCTTTCCTATTGAAATACCTAATTCTGGTTCAAAGCATACTCCCATATTGTTATTCGAAAAACTACTCCAATTCAAACTCTTTTGTATTCCGAATCCGGAAGAAAACGAGTATCCGGCAGATAGGGAAATAAAAGGACAAATTATCATCTCTTTATTTGAGGGGAAAGAGTATTCTGATTTCACCATAACAGGAACGCTCCAATAATGTTCTGATTTTTTTACATTTTCAGACAAAACAGCCCAAGGCATCAGTGATCTCTTCACACCTATAGATGTTCCCCACCTTACCGGTCCAGTGTTAATAGGGAGGAATGATAATTCGCTCCCTAATCCAAAGCTTACGCCCTTCTCAAGTCCAAGAAAACAATGAATATCAACTTTCCATAGTTCTTGATTAACCTGCCCGTTTGAAAACGTAGGAGAAAATACGAATAACGAGATAAGTACAAATCTAAGGACTCTCATAAATCATCCGTTTTATAGTCTGGTCTTATAGTGCGCAGAAATCTGCAATTATTGTCCGGTTAGCATCATAGTTTGAAGTATTGACGCACCAATTCCCAGATAGAGAAAACCAGGCATTATCGTAATAACCATCCCAACCCCAGTTCATTCCGATTTCAGTAATATCAGTACTATATACTATTACTTGTTTTTGTTGTGCTCGTGGTATGTTGTAATCCTCAATTATAGGGTCTTCAACCCATTCATAAATGTAGATTGTGGTATAATCTGTTTTTTTATATTTGTCAATAAGAAATGTATGTCTATTTGATGTATAATATGGATCATTAGCAGTAGTGATAATGGGAAGATTAGATAATAAATTATTGTATACAATACTTGAAGGCACACTATTGTATTGGGAACAGTGCAACCCATTTTGATAGAACACATTATTGATTAAATTATCTGGATTTGCACCAGATGCAGATTCCCCATACTGCATAGACACTTGAAATCCAACATACGCAATGAGAGTAGCGACTTCTGGGGAATATGGATAATTCATATTATTCCAAACAGAATTGGAAAAAGGCCCAAAACTCATAGTATAGGAAAGTGGCCCGTAACCGGAAACCACTACTGAAGTCGGTCCTGCTTGAGGAATCCCCAAATAATTGTGGAGGTAATATAATTGTTGTGCGCCAGCAACCGCTACACATCCAGCGACTGAATTAAACTGAGCATTCATATATGGAGGTGGACAATATGAATTGTACGGATACCCTTGCCCCCATTGAGTTGTTGTTAGATACACTGAAGAAGTATGACTTGTCGTTGTTGTGGAAATGAGTACCCAATGCCCACTTCCTGGAGTTGGGTCGGAATATGCTTTTGTCTCTGATTGATGCTCTTTGATAAAAGTGGAAGGAGAGGATATTGCATTCCAAAAATCAATACTCTGTTGCATTCCCCTTTTCGCATCATCGTTATAGGGACAAAAATCTTGTGTCTCGCTTATTCTCTGAATATCCCACATCAAACAATTCAACCATACACGAACGGCCGAATACACGCCACCTTGGTTAAGGTTGTCCATTGTTAAATGTCCTTCATCTTTATGAGCTAGAACAACAGGGGCTCTTTTGTCAGCAGAAATAATTTCCCACCCATCTTTATAATTAATGAGATAACATATAGCACCTTCAGAGTCGAATGTTATTGGTCTGATGCTATCTACAACGAGCGAATCGTCTTTGGTTTGTAGGCACTTGAAATGTATGTAAGCGTCAATATCCTCGTCCGTTACATAATAGTCTGTAATTGAATCTTCCTCCCCAATTATTGTTTTGGTATTCCTGGATACTGATAAAGATGAAGAGGCATAATCTATTGTTAATTCCTCTTTCTTTGAACAACTATTCAGAACAACAATAATAGAAAATGTTGTAGGGATTATATGTCTCATAAGATGTGAATATTAAGAAGATGCGAAATATACAAGCTATAGACCAAGAAATGGGTTGGTCTTGTGCAAAGATAGTAATTTGATTCAGATTTAAGTCAATTCCTGATAGAAATTAACTATGATATAATGTGTGTTTATTAGATAGTTTGGGCCAGCAGTTGAGACACAACGATTCGGTTTAGTTAATTGTAAGCGCTTTCGTAATTAAGTAGGCGAATGAAACAGAAATAACAGTTTTAGAAATTGCCGCCAGGATGGAGCGGGAGCTGGATTGGTAGGTTTTTCGATATATTTTTGAAAAAAACTAAAAAAAAAATTTGGTGGGTAAAAAAAAATGTGTACCTTTGCATCCCCTTCCGAAAGGGAGGGAAACAAAAACAGAGTTCATTGACAATGGCGCCTGCGGCAAATACTGAAAAACTCTCAGTATTGTCGGGTGGCACATTGGAGGAACGGAAACAGTT
>CAMKQN010000006.1:0-53781 GCA_946414935.1 uncultured Bacteroidales bacterium | reverse complement strand
GCAGCCGTCAGTACCCGATTCCGGAGCAGGACAAACTACAATACTTTCGCTCTATATTCAACGACGATATCCGTTCGTACTTCACCGACGAGGACCGCAAGGGATACTCGGGAAGCACTTTGACAAAGCCTTCGTTTTCTGCGGACAAAAGGCGGCTTAGTATTTTAAATCGCGGCCCTTTACTCCTCGCTTACTATATTGATTGTATAGTTGGCCACAAGGGCAGGTTGCCAAGGATTTGTAAGCTCCACATGCACGGGAATTGAAATACTTCCGTTGAACTGAATTCCCGAGTAGTAGTCAAAGGAGAGGTAAGGAGTAGCTCCGTCCATTGGTGTCATGGAGAAATCTTTGCCGTTGTAGCTGTACACGAAGGATATCAAACGTCTCAGATCGCCGGAGACCTTTGCCTTGATTGCTTCCATGTCAAACTCCAAATCACCCAGATGGTATGCGTCTTTGGAGCTGATGCCGTCTATGTAGCCGTTGGGGTCTTTGCCGTCAGAGGAAGAATATGTCCCCTTCGATATGTCCCAGGAAGATACATTGCCTGTTACCCATTGGCCGTTTTCAATCACATTGTATGAAATGCCGCCAGGTCTGGAGTCTTTCAGGTTAATACTCTGCGCCAAAGGTATGCGGTACTGCTTGTGCCCATTCAGGACAATCCTGACATCTTCACATGTGATTTCCCCGAATGGAAGCCAGTTTACAACAGCGAATGAACTGTAATCCAGAATGTCTGAAGGGTACTCCACTGACGCCCGCGGCGTGCTGAAGCGGGTCGGAAGTTCCACGGAGCTGTTGCCGGTCTTCTTGAACAGGCTTGCCTTTACCGGTATGAATGGCATTTCGTTTGTCCGGAACAACAAGCTGGTGTTTCCCTGCCAGAGGTCTTTGTAATACCGTAATTCTGCTGTCTGGCTGGATGCGGGCAGCAGCTTTGCCCCCAGAGCATCGTCAGCGTATTCGAATTTTACTTCCAATCCGGCGTCCTCCAGTTCCTGATCGCTCAAAATACGGTCGTTGCAGTCCACAACATTGAATGCCAGTGAAGCCAGGTCGATTGCTGCGGTAGCATAATCTGCCAGAGCGTGGCGAAAACTGATCCGGTCCATAGACCCAGGGGAATTGGAAGCGGGCCTTGTATAATAAGCCGGATTGACACGTGTCCACCACTCCACTCTCCCGTCGTTGGATGCGAAATCATACTTTTGGATGAAACTGCCGTCACCCATCTTGCTGTTGAAAGTATAATTACTGTTGTGCAGGAAGTCATATCCGGCATCCGGCCCGGGTAAATCGGGATCGTCAGGGCTGCCGGGGGCGTCCGTGATTTCAACGGTGCCGGAAATGGTCTTTTTGCCGAAAGGCGAGGTCAGGGTGTAGCGTCCTGTTACAGTGCCGCCTATAGCCGCGCGACGTTCCTCTTCGCTCTTGTAGGGATTCATTTCTACCTCGGCGTACACTTGCCCGGTGCCGATTACCAAGTCTTCCAAGCTGTTGTCGGAATATGTGAAGCTGTCCCAAGCCAATTCAATGTCAAATAGCAGGTACCCCATTTTGTATGCTTCTGCGGCAGATACTGTAGAGCCTCCGATCTGGAAGGCAGGGGTGAGGCCGTACAATATGCTGCGGTAGCCGGGCTCATTTTCTGTTCCGTTTTGTCTCAGCGCGTTGTAGGGGAGATACTGGTGTTCTTCGCCGTCGTTGACGGGGAGCAGCTCTCCATTCTCATCCGGTATGTACGGATCGGGCAGAAGTTCAACCGGAGTCACATCGGGGTAGAGAGCGGTAAATGCACTTGCCAGTTCGTTTTCGTAGTCTTTGTATACCTGCCGGCCATTTTCATCCAGGCCGCTGATTTCGCGGTTCTGCAATTGATACATCCGAAGCTGCACGGCAAAGGCACTGCGTCCCTGCCAAGCCTGCAGGTCTAGAAGATTCCACACGGGCATGGTGAGGGTTTTATTAATGTTATAAGGATCCTCGGCACGGAAACGCCCTGCTTCCGTCCACCCGTCAAGCGGACTCCAGCCCGCGATGTAGGCTCCTTTACTGTCGGTAAGACCGATGTCGTACATGGGAGTTAAGCCGCTGGCGGCAAAATTCTCGGATGCGATATTTACGGGAAGGACCTTGAATGTGATTTCCCCGCTGTTGTCGTCGGCAGATACGATGTCGATTATCTTCATTCCACAGTTGAGGTCCCTTTCACCTCCGGCCCTAGTGCTGACCTGGCGAACGTCGAACCATGCGGCTATGCTCCCGGGTTTGCCATACTTCTTCAGGAGTGCCCGCCATTCCGGGCCGCTTATTTCGTCGAGATTCTCATTAACTTCCTGAGTAAATATGCCCGCCCAGTCATTGTCCACATAAAAACTGCGGATCTGTTCTGCAATCTTGCCGGCATATTGGGCAGGAAGTATCTGGTATGTTATTTCGGTAGGCTGATCGATAAAGACAGCCTCCGGCCAGCAGTAGAGCTGAACGGAGTTGACGGTAATCTTGCCGTCTTCGAAATCGGGGACGTACTGTATGCTTTGTACGCGATCGAGAATGGTCAAAATGTCGGACTTCGGAAGTACGAGCACGCTGCCGTCTGTCAGAGTCAGGTACACGTGAAGCTCGTCTTCTTCGATTTTGCTGAAAAACGATTCGCCGTCTTTGCCATCCTCTCCGGTCGCCTTGCTGAGTTTCGTCCAGGTAGCGCCGCCATCCGTGGAAACCATCCAGAAGCCGTCTTCTATCTTGAGCTTGGGCGTGATGCCGTCCGAACCGTTCTGGCCGTCATTTCCGTCATTTCCGTCCTTCCCGTCCTTCCCGTCATTTCCGTCATTCCCGTCTTTGCCGGATACCGGCATCTTGTTTCCGTTTCCGTCCAGGAGCCAGTTCCCATCCAGCGTCCAGTAATATACGCCATCGCTATCTTGTTTTATTCCTACTACAGGACTGTGAACCTTCGAAATGGTAACTACTTTTCCGTTGGCGAAGGTGATGGTCCAGGCGTTGTCGGTTTCCGAAACCGAACTCACCATTTCCTTGCCCTTTATGGAGTTTACGATTTCCAGGATGCCCGAGATGTTGCCATTGGCGGAGTTCATCTGCTCTTCCAGAGAGGAAACCCGGCTTTCGAGCTTGGATATACTGTCTCTGATGTCCGAATCATCGAACATGTCGCAGGAAGCGGTAATTAAAGCCAAGAGGCTGGCTAGCAATAAGATAGTCAGTTTTTTCATGGTGAAATATAATTAATTAATCTAATTCCCGGTAATTAATCCCAAGCTTGTCGAGCATGGGCAGCTGCCGGTCGGCAAGGCTGCTTCTGAACCTGTCGAAATCCTTTCGTCCGGGCTGGCACCACTGCACCTCGGAAATAGCCATCAGCCGTGGGAACAACATATACTCCAGATGCTCAGGTTCGGCAATATACTCAGTCCACAGGTTGCACTGTACGCCCAGGATGTGCTTGTGAGCATACTCCGGAATACCCGTCAGGGGCTCGAATCCGTAAACCTTTTCAAGCGACAAGGGATGCTCTGTCCACTTCTTGTTCTCCGACCACTGGTGGGAAATGCTGAACGGCTCCTTTTCGAGATCGTTTCCCTGGACATAATCCAGGTAGCAGTAGGTGGTTGGAGTCATTATTACGTCGTATCCCATGGATGCGGCCTTGATTCCTCCTGCGGTGCCGCGCCAGCTCATCACGGTGGCGCCTTCCGCGAGTTCTCCTTCCAGTATCTCGTCCCAGCCGATAATCTTCTTCCCTTTGGATGCGAGGAATTTCTGCATACGGGCTGTCACGTAGTTCTGCAGGCGGGACTCGGCAGACACTCCGTCCTTGTTCTTCAGGCCGAGCTCCTTGATTTTCGCCTGGCAATCGGGGTCGGTCTTCCACTCGTCGCGCGGGCACTCGTCGCCGCCGATGTGAATGTACTCGCTGGGGAAGAGGTCGGCAATCTCGCCGAGCACATCTTCCAGGAAGCGCATGGTCTTCTCGCTGCCCACGTTGAGCACCTGCTTTGAAACGCCCCATATTGTCCAGACCTCGTACGGCTGGGGCTGGCTGCCGGCGCATCCAAGTTCGGGGTACGACGCCAGCGCTGCCTGCATGTGGCCGGGAAGGTCGATTTCGGGAATAATGGTTATTCCGCGGCGGGCGGCGTAAGCTATGAGTTCCCGTGCTTCGTCTTTGGTGTAGAAGCCGCCGTAGCGTATTCCGTCGTTGGAGTTCCAGTCGCCGCCTACCATAGTGCCCTTGCGCCAGGCCCCCACTTCGGTGAGACGGGGATACTTGTCGATCTGGATGCGCCAGCCTTGATCCTCCGACAGGTGCCAGTGGAGGCGGTTAAGCTTGAATATGGACATCACGTCGATGACCCGCTTAATCTCGTCAAGGGTCCAGAAGTGCCTGCAGCAGTCGAGCATAAGGCCGCGGTAGGAGAACCTGGGGGCGTCTTCTATTTCGCAGCACGGGATGCGCCAGGGTGCGCCGCAGTCTCCTGACCCGCCATACACGGCCAGCGGCAGCATCTGACGGAGCGTCTGCAACGCATACAGTATGCCGTTGAAGCCGGAAGCACGCACTACCGCGGCCTGCTGAGTCACGCTGATGCGGTAAGCCTCTGGAGCTATGGACTCATCCTTGATGAAGCAAAGTCCACGTGAGTCCGGGCTGCCGGTAGCTAAACGGCTTTTCCGTCCGCTAGCGAGAGACAGCTCTCCGGCAAATTCCTCTACGGCCTCCCGGCTTTGCCCGTCGAATGCCGGGTCACAACTGACGGAAATCCCTTTCAGCTTCAGCGACCCTTCGCCGATCTTTATGCTTGCGGGCTGGGGAACTATATTCAGGGGTAGGGGCCTTTCCGTGCAGGAACACGCGAAGAACAATGCCGAAAGCGCGAGGAACAGCTGTTTCATGGGAGTTATTTCTTTAGCTCGTCCGGAGTGCGGAAGTTGTATCCAAGTAATTTCAGTATAGACAGTTCGTGATGCTCCAGACATCCCAGGAAGCGGTCGAAATCCTTGTTCTCCGGGCTGCACCATTGTACTTCACTCAGGGCGAGGAGGCGAGGGAGAAGCATGTATTCGAGGTATTCGTTGGTGCCGATAAATTCGGTCCAGAGGTTGCCCTGGACGCCCAGGATGTGATGTACGGAAGACGGTTCCATGCCGTCATAGGGCTCGTAATGATACAATTTAGTGAGAGTTACGGCGCGCTCCGGCTTCTGCGTGATGCAGTAGGGCTCGCTGTCCAGGTCAGTGGACTGGCAGTGGTCCAGATAGCAGTAGATATTGGGCGACATAATCACGTCATAGCCCATGGAGGCAGCCTTGATGCCGCCCTTGGTGCCGCGCCAGCTCATCACGGTGGCACCCTCCGCCAGTTCTCCTTCGAGGATTTCGTCCCAGCCGATAATCTTCTTGCCCTTTGTAGCAAGGAACTTCTGCATTCGGGCGGTAACGTAATTCTGCAGGCGGGCTTCGGCCGAAGCTTTCTCGTCGCTCACCAGTCCGAGTTCCTTAATCTTGGCCTGACAGTCGGGGTCTGTCTTCCATTCGTCCTTCGGACACTCGTCGCCGCCGATGTTGAAATACTCGCCGGGGAAGAGGTCGGCGACCTCGGAGCACACGTCTTCCAGGAAGCGCATGGTCTCCTCCTTACCCACATTCAGCACCTGTTTGGAGACTCCCCAGTAGGTGCGCACCTTGTACGGCTGGGGTTCGCTGCCGGCACAGCCGAGCTCCGGATACGAGGCCAGAGCCGCTACCATGTGCCCGGGCATATCTACCTCGGGGATAATGGTTATGCCGCGCGCCTGGGCGTAAGCCACGATGTCGCGGATCTGCTCCTTGGTGTAGTATCCGCCGTGGCGTATGCCGTCGCTGCTGTTGAGGTCGCGCTTGATGATGGTGAAATCGCGGTATGCTCCTATCTCGGTGAGTTTCGGGTACTTGTCGATTTCGATGCGCCATCCCTGGTCTTCAGTAAGGTGCCAGTGGAGGCGGTTGAGCTTGAAGATGGCCATCACGTCGAGCACCTTTTTCACTTCGTCCGTGCTGAAGAAGTGGCGGCAGCAGTCGAGCAGCAGGCCGCGGTAGCCGAAGCGGGGGGCGTCCTCGATTTCGCAGCAGGGCAGGAACCAGCGGGACTTCAGGTCCGGCACGGTGCCGTAAATAGATGCAGGAAGCATCTGGCGAAGGGTCTGCAGTGCGTAGAAGAATCCGCTGTAGCCGGACGCGCGTACCACGGCAGCCTTCTTGCCTATGCTTATCTTGTAGCCTTCCGGTGCGATACTTGCGTCTTTGATAAAATAGAGGCCATTGGTGTTTCCGCTCTCCACTGCCTTGGCGAGGCCTATGGGGCTGGCTACATCGGACATTTTGCCGCTCACCAGCGAAAGTCTGTCGGCGAACTGACGCACGGCCCTGAGGGTTGCCGCATCTGTCATCGGGTCGCAGTTGATGCTGACTCCTTTCATCTTGAAGGAGCCTTTGGTCATCTCGATTTTTTGGGGCATCGGGACTATTTCAGGAACCGATGGTTTCGCCGCCCAGGCCATTACCGGGGCCAGAATTGTGAGGGAGATAAGGAATCTTTTCATACTGGTATTGTTCAATCCATTGGATTTCAATTATCGTGCGCTGAACCAGGAAGCGTAGGTTTTCCATCCGGATGCTGACTTGTAAGCACTTACGGACCCGGCCGGGACATACACGGGGATTTGCGGCACACCTAACAATAAATCTTCGCCGGCTTCCGGCGGCGTTACGGGCCTTAGCTCCAGGCTGGTGAGTCCTGTTGCATAGGAAAAAGCATAATTCCCGATACTGGTAACGTTCTCCGGAATCACAAGGGTACTGAGGGCGGCGCATCTGTTAAGTGCACCATTGCCCAAAGACTTAAGCGAAGAAGGCAAATCAATGGCTAGCAGGGACGTGCAGCCTGAAAAGGCCGCATTCCCTATGGATTCAACGCCTTCGGCAAGAGACACCGATTCCAGGTGGGGGCAGTTGTGGAATGCATCGGTGCCTATGCTCTTTACGCTGGATGGAACGGTGACGGAAGTAATGCTATTGCACGTGGAGAAGGCGTAGTTGCCTATGGCTTTGGTGCCTTCCGGGACGTTGATGCTGGTGGTTTCCACTCCGGAAATGTAGAGATGCAGAGGTGTCTCCTCGCCCAGGCTTGTCCAAGGCACTCCCGAATACCCGATATCAGCAGCCAGCCAGCTGCTCAGGCTTGCCAGATAGACATGGGACAGGCTGGAGCAGTTGTTGAAGGCATAAGAACCTATTTGCGTCAAAGTTGACGGGATTGTCAGGCTCTGCAGGTTGTAGCACGTGCTGAAGGCATTGTCTCCAATGCTTGTCAGCCCTTCGGGAAGCGTCAGGGAAGTTAGCCCGAAGCAAGAACGGAAAGCTGCTTCCCTTATTGTCTTGAGGCCCTTTCCAAGCTTAAGCTCCGTCAAGGATGTGCAAAGACAGAAGGCCTCCTTACCGATTTCCGTAATGCCGTCGTGCAGCGTTACGGAAGTGATACCCCGGCAGAAATAGAATTGTATGGGTTTGATGCTCGTATAGGCGGACGGCACCACAAGCTTGGTCAATTCCGTTCCTGCAACGTACATATGAGTTTCCGGCTCGTGGGAATAACTGAAAGGATGGGCTTCCATTCCAAGCTCCACGTTCATCCATGCCTCCAGGCTCGGAACATAAAACTCGCTCATGCCGTAGCAATTCCAGAAAGCGGATGCCTCAATCTTCTGCAAAGTTCCGGGCAGCGTAATGCTTTTCAGATTTGAACAATTCATGAAAGCGTTGAACGATATCCTTTCCACGCCCTCAGGAAGCACTATCGACTTGATGGACGTGCAACCCGAAAAGCCTCCGACACTCTTCAGCGTGGGCGGTATCTCTATGTCGGTAAGGCTGGTGCAGTCTTCACACAGGCTGTTGGGAAGCTCTTCAACGGAAGACGGAAAAACTATGGAAACCAGGCTGGTCCAGCCGCTGAACAGGTAATCGGGAATTGAGGACAGTCCGGTGAAGTAGCGGAATTCCTTGAAACTGGTGAATCGGCTCTTGTCTCCCCAGGACACGCCGAAGAGAGCATTGTAGTCCACTACTGCAAGTTCGTTCGCCGAGAGTCTTCCGTCTCCGCTGGTATCGAAAGACGATACCAGGACGGCTTCAAGTGTCTTGTCGGCAAAATTGATTATTTCGCTGGGGGCGTTTACCGGACGGATGAACTTCTTGGCATAAAGGGCATCGCAAGCGGAAACGGAGCGGTCTTTGAACTCATATCCTTTGGTGGCTGTCCAGTGGGGAGCATCCGGGAGTGTGATGGAGTTACCGTTGGCCTTGCTGGTGACTTTCCAGCCTTCGTCGGTTTTTGCCCAGTCACAATAATCCAGAAGTTCCTGGAATTCTTCCTTGGTGGGAGTTCTCCATTCGCCGCCCAGAATGGTATTGGCGGCATCGTCGGAAATTGTCATTACATCTGAAAGCGGAGCGGAATAATCGCTTCCGGAGTAATTCCAGAGTTCTGTCTTTCCCCATGCGAAAGACAATCCTGTATCCCACGGGTCGAGTGTTCCAAGATCGCAGGGGGACCATTTGACGCTAAGGCCGAGGTCCACAGGCTCGACGCTCACCGGGGCCTCCATCTTTTCATTCAGGTTAGAGACAATTGCAAAAGTTGCACGCTTGATTGTCACTTCCTTGTCGGTAGTTGCGCGGGCGATGGTGCCGTCGGTTTTCACGTAGAACACCGTAAAACCCTTGGTGAAGGTGAGCGGGGCAAGGACTACATGATACTTGGACCATGGGCCTCCGGGGAGCGCCGTCCCCCGCCAGGGGTCGCAAAGTATTACTTTGTCGGAGCCGTCCTTTACTTGGATGTTGCCCGGGACCGGGTCTGTCAGGGAAAGGCCGGCTGTAAGCTGTCCGGAAAGCCTTTCCCCCGCATTGCCGCGTACTACCGCGTACTTCACGGTGCCGTCTTCTTTGACCGGCAGGACTAATCCTCCGGCAAGTCCGTACATTGTGAACGTATTGGAAGCTGCGGCGGCAGCCATCGGGTAAGTGTCCATGCTGAAGGAGCCCTCATAATACTCCTGCAGCAGGGGCAGGGTGGCGGTGATGCAATAATCATAGTCCGCGTAACCCGGAACGGAACTGCCGGACTGCATGTCGTTGAACTCGCTGTATGGATATACGGCGACATAAGCCGGGGAGGAGCCGCTGATTACTCCGGTAAACTCTGCCGTGGGGCCGGAACCAGGCTTTTTGGTAAACTGCCAATGGGTGCCTGGAGCCGTAAAGACGCTTATGCTTTCTTCGTTGTAATTCCACACTACCTTTCCGCCAGACTGTACAAACGTACGGGTGTCTTCTTCATGGCCCTCGATGCCAAGTTTGAGGCTGAGCTCCCGGGCGGAGTCCTGGCTTATCAAAACTTCCGGGGACAGTTCTCCGGTGCAGGACGCAAGTGCTGCCGCCGCAATTGCGGAAGCGAGAAACAGATTCCGTGTGCTCATATCGTAAGGTCTTCGTAGTTAATACTTTCAATCATTCCTTCCTCGGGACTGGCGGCCAGCAGCTCGGCCGGCCTGAGCAAGACCTCTTCAGATAGTGGTGTTACGTAGTTCTTCATACAGGCGCACATTTGCCCCAAATTTACAAAAAAGTTCAGCGAAGTATAATCTTTTTGGTATATTTGTGAGTACGCTCCAAGAAAGCAACGATGAAAAATAAGGTGAAATATTCCGCCGGGCTCGCCGCCCTTGTGCTCGGGGGGTTGCTCTGGCTGGCTTCCGGAGGCTTCGGCGAGAACGCTCCTGCAGTGCCCGACAACCCTTCGGTCCCGGTTCCCGCACAGACCATATCCGCCTCCATGGAACTGCCGTCTCAAGCCGGCGGCCGTACAGTAGCCCACGACGCATACGTGAGTTCCTACAACACGCGTACGCTCATTCCGGACTGGGTCGCCTACGAACTCACTGCCGAAGAAGCCGGAGGACGCAGGGACCGCGGAGGTATAGAATTCAAGATGGACCCCGACCTTCGCGGAGTCACCCAGGCAATGCGTGAGGATTACTCCGGCTCAGGCTGGACCAAGGGGCACATGATGCCTGCGGCCGATGCTGCGTTCAGCAGTTCCGCCATGGAGGAAACTTTCTATTTCACAAACATTTGCCCGCAGAACGAGACCTTGAACGCCGGCGACTGGCAGTATCTGGAGAAGCGGGTGCGCAGCTGGGCCAAGCGTTACGGCAAGGTGTGGGTCGCCACCGGTCCCATAGTGGGCAGGAACAAGTACGGCAAGATAGGCGACCGCCATGTGGTGATACCCGATTCCTTCTTCAAAGCCCTGCTCATACGGCGTCCCGACGGCTCCTACAGCTCCGTAGCCTTCGTGATGGATAACGACGAAGAGCGTTACTTCCTGAAAGACTGCTATATGAGCGTTGACGAGCTGGAAGCGCTCACCGGGCTCGATTTCTTCCCTGCCCTGGACGACAGGATAGAGGAAAAGGTGGAGGGCACGGTTAAGAAAGCCGACTGGGGCCTTTAGGGGCGGCTAATTGTAGTAGATGAAGTGCGGGGCGGTGTCGATGTGCAGGCGTCCCCCTGAGGCGGCAGCCTCCTTGCGGAGCACTGTGACGGCGTTCTCGTTGTCCACTAAAGTGTTGTCTATCAGTCTGGAAGTGCTGTTCCACTTCAGCAGAGGATTGCTTATTCCGGTATAACGGTCCACCCTCTCGTTGGTGGCTATGTACTCGTTGGTGGCGAGTGTCAGTGTACGGGACGCCCAGTCGCCCACCCAGGACTTGTTCTGATAGATTACGCTCCCGTCTTTCCATATCGACCGTACGGTGTAATCGGAGAAGTGGCAGTCTATGCCGGTCATTCGTGAGAACATACTGGAGCCCGCGCTGGTCATGGAATACTCCAGAACCTGGAGAAGTTCGGCGTAGGTAATCCTGTACACGTAGGTGGTATTGCTGAAGGGGAAAATTTCGAAGACGGTGGCAACGGTTATGTCCCGCTTGCTTTTTCCGTTCAGCGGAAGGGAAGTGCGCACGCCGCCTCCGTTCACGAAAGCCACGTCGGCGTTGCCTATGCGGCGGAGTATGTCGCACATCCAGTTCGAAATCACCGCGGCACGTTCCCCGCTGCCGTTGATGTAGTAGTTGGTGGCGTTAACGTCTATGTAGCCTATTACCTCGTTCGCCTGCCGGGCCACGGCGGCGAGAGCTTCGTCTGATACTGCAAGTATTTCATTTTCAAGTTCTTGCTCATTCTGACCGGCATAGGTGTGGAGGTCCAGGCCGGGGTTGACGGCAGGAGTCGCCAGGTTGCCGGCGCCGCTGAAAGACACGGTACCGTCCTGACTGACGGTGAATTTCAAGTCGGCGTAAGCGTAGTGCTCGCAGTACCGGCCTCCCTGGATATACGGCGTGCCCCAGCTGGTCTTGCCCAGAAGGGTCTGGTGGCTGTGGCCTCCGAGGACCAGGTCTATCACGCTGCCCGGCCCGAGCTTGATAGCCGCATAGTCTGCGGCACCGTGGGTGAGCAGGATGGTGGCGTCGCATTGACCGGAAGATTCCAGCCGGGAGGCAATATCGTTGGCGGCTGAGTAGTCTTCCGTGATTGAAAAGCCCTCGCCGGTAAATCTGGACGCCATTATGCTGCCGGCGTAGTTCTCTGCAAATCCCACAATGCCTATTTTTACCTTCACCCCGGCACCGCCGGCGTTGGCGGCCTGTTTCTCCACAATGACGTAATCTTTGGTCCAGGGCACCCTGGCGCCGTTGCGGTACAGGTTGGAGCACACCACTGGTACCGGGTTGACGTCTTTCTTGCCGTTCCTTTCGTAATCCGGCAAGGTGGCGTCCTCCTCCACCAAACTCTCTATGCCCCAATCGAATTCGTGGTTGCCAAGAGCCACGGCATCGTATTCCATAATGTCCATGGCCACGTAAACCGGCCTTCCCGCCAGAAGGTTGGAAATGCTTGCGCCCTGGTAGAGGTCGCCACCGTCGAGCAGCAGCAGACGGTCCCTGTTGTATTCCCCTTCATGCCCGCGTATGTCCTTCACCTTGTCGGCAATATAGGCCATGCGGTAGTGGGTGTTTTCATTATCCCTGTTGACAATGTAGCCGTGAATGTCCGTGGTTTCAATCAAGGACAGCAGGTACTCTCCAGGCTGGACCGCCGGCAGCGGCGCTCCTCCGCCGTCGGGCTTATCTTTACGGCAGGCAATAATCAGGACGGCGAAAAAGGCCAGTGCACCCAGCGTTCTTGTAAATCTGGACATAGGGGGCTACTGCACGGGGAAGTTGAAATAGCAGTCGGGGAAAGGCTCGTTGCAAAGGGTAAAGTGCCACCACTCGCTGTCAATGGGCTTGAATCCGTGGCGCAGCATTGCTTCCCTCAGGATCATGCGGTTGGCGTACTGCTCCGGCGTGATGCCCTTGAAATCCGGATGGCTCTCATCTCCGAACCAGTCGAAGGTGCCGCCCATGTCCACGTCTTTCTCCGTATTCAGGTCGAAGAGGGTAAGATCCACGGTGGAGCCCCTTGTGTGGCCGGACTTCTTCATGATGTACTGCTGGTCGAAAAGCTGGCTTTTGTCTACCATGGGGTAGAAATAGCGGCGCGTTGTGGTGTCTGAGACATCTTCGGCCCAGCGGACGAAATGGTCCACGGCGCACTGCGGACGGTAGGCGTCGAAAATCTTGAGCAGGTAGCCCTTTGCCTTCAGCTCGTCGCTCACCACCCGGAGGCTGTCGGCGGCCTGCCTGCTGATAATGGCGGTAGGGGCCAGGTAACCGTCCACCCTCGCTCCCACGAAGTTGAAAGTGCTGTAGTAGCGTATGTCCAGGAGCACGTCGGGGATGGCTTCCGGGATGTGTACGAAGGCAAGCCGGAGGAATTCCTCCTTGGCCTTCTCCATATCGGCGCGGAAGGCAGGGCTGGTCTGCAGGCGGGAGTATCCTATGCTGGCCGCATTGCGGCTGGCGTCCACGTCGCTCTGCCAATGGGCTCCGGCGATAACCCTGCTGTCTCCGTACAGCCAGGCGCGCTCGTACAGGGCGTTTGCCGCCGCCGGATTGACTTCAGCCAGCAACAGGGCCACGAGCCAGGAACGTATGGTGTGACCGGAAGGATAGCTGCCCTCGCCCCGGATTATATCGTCTTCTCCGGTAAAGGTGGGCTCCCGGAAGTATTCAAAGGGGCGCTGGCGGTGGAAATACGCCTTCGGAGCCACCCGGATCTGGTCTATTGTCTGGAGACTGCTGTCCAGAAGAGCCCATATTCCGGGTGTGGCATCCTTTGATATGCTCAGGCCGAAAGCCGGGCAGAACTCGGCAATCAGTGCCTCATAAGTCCACACTGCATCCCTCTTGGCCATAGCCGCACGCTCAGCATTTTTCCGTTGCTGCTTGCCCCACTGATAACGCTGGATATCGTATTTGAATTCAGGGGAATTGTTGTCAGGGGGAGCCGGCAGGCACTTTATCAGGTCCGGCAGTTCATCCGTGGAAAAGTACAAGCGGGCCCCCGGCTCCTGCGCGGCGGCGCTGCAGAGCAAGAACAGCAGGCAAATACTGGAAAACCAATACTTCATTATTTCACTTTGGGATGTAATTTCTTATATAACTTGAGCCCGGAGAAAAGACTGTTGAGGTTGCTCTTTTCGCATGCTGCGGAACGCAGGTAGCCGTCGCGCACCAGGCTGAAATCCAAGTACTTGCTGAGCAGGGGCTTCCTGCAGGTAATGACCACGGTCTCCGTTTTTTCGGTGGGGAAGGCGATGCCGAGGCTGCCGTTGAGTTCCATGGTGGAGCCTACGGTGCCGAACATGGCCTTAAGCTGCTCCATGGTGCTTATGGCTTCGGTGATGGACTCCCCAAGCTTGACGTAGAGATTGAAAATGGGGTCTATGTTGGCCTGGACGACCTCGTTGCCTATGCCCAAGTGGCCAACATTCAGGTAATAATCGGTATGATCCTCTGCCGGAACGTACATGACTTCGAAGACGTTACCGCCTTCAATCTCCGAGGTGCTGATCACCATGCGGGGCTGAAGACTTTTCCCTGAGCCGGAGTCCTGGGCACGGGATAGGCCAGGCGCGGCTGCGAGCATCAATATGGCCGCAGCTACCCTAACGATGGAAACGATTCTTTTCATTAGTCTTCAATTTGGAAAAGATTAAGGAACCCGGTCATCATGAAGACGTTGCGTATGTCCTGGTTGATGGAGCGGACTATTACTTTGCCGCCCTTGGCCATGGCCGCTTTGCGCAAAGTGAGGAATATCCTGAGCCCGGAGCTTGAAATGTAGCTCAACTGCTTGCAATCCAGTATGATAGTGCCGTTTGCCTTGTCCTGGACGGGGGCCAGGGCGATGCTCGCTTCTTGTGCCGCAGGGGTGTCCAGACGTCCTGCGAGCTCCACGATAGTCTGGTCCTGAAGATTTTTGATGTTAATGTCCATATTTCAGATGTTTTTTATCATTGTTAAAATGTTTTTGCCGTCGGTACGCTCATAGCTCACGCTGTCCATGATATTGCGCACAAGATAGATGCCAAGACCTCCGATGGGCCGGTCTTCCACGTTCAGGGTGATGTCGGCGTCCGGTTTGGCTGTAGGGTCGAATTCTTTGCCGTTATCCGAGATAATGAAGGTAAGAGTCTTTTCCCTCATTATGGCTTCTATATCCACCAGGCCGTCGGTGCCTTCTGGATAAGCATACATTATCACATTGGTCACAGCTTCTTCCAGCGCCAGGTTGAGGCTCAGCGTGAGACCATGGTCCAGGTTCATCTCCCCGGCTACCGCCTCGACGAATTCGGCGAGCTGGGGAATCTGCTGGATGTCATTGTGAATGACCAGGTGACGATCGTTGTTGGCAGACATATTATCGTTCAGGTAATGAATGATCAACATGGTAAGGTCGTCGCTTTGCGGGGCGTCATCCACGAAAGATGCTACGGCGCTCTGCATGGCCATAAGGTGATTGCGGGAGCCTTTCAAGCCTGTGAGGGCATCCATCATGCGCTGCTCCCCGAAAAGTTCGTGGCTGGAGTTCTCCGCCTCGGTGAGACCGTCGGTATACAGGAAAAGGGCGTCGTCATATCCCAGGTCGGCTTCCTGCTCCTTGAATTCAATACCGGGTACTATGCCGAGCGGCACGTTGGGTATCACCGGCAGCAGGGTCTTGGTCTGGTTCATAAGCACAGGCGCGTTGTGTCCTGCATTGCAATAGCGTACATGGCCGCTTTCCATGTCCAGTATTCCGCAGAAGAAGGTAACGAACATATTGCTGTCGTTCATGTCGGCCATACTGTCGTTGAGCGTAGTAAGTATGCGGCCCGGGCTGTTTTCGTGGGCCGATACGGTGCGGAAGAGGCTCCTGGTCACCGCCATCACGAGGGATGCGGGAACACCCTTTCCGCTCACGTCGCCTATGCAGAAGAACAGTTTGTTGTCCCTGATGTAGAAGTCATATAAGTCTCCGCCGACCTCCTTGGCCGGTATCATGGAAGCGAAAATGTCTATATCCTTACGTTCCGGGAACGGAGGGAACAACTTGGGAATCATGGACATCTGTATACTGCTGGCAATCTTCAGCTCGCCTTCTATGCGCTCCCGCTTCTGGTCCAGTTCCATGACGCGGCGCTGCCCGATGACGAAAGAACGCAGCATCAGTATAAGCATGGCCAGTCCAAGCAGCTGCAGAATCTTCACAAGGGCGTTCAGCTGCCGCAGCGAGCCGAATACCTCTATTTCGGGGATGACCAGGGACAATGACCAGCCGGTACGCTCCACTGTGTCGTCATATACGAAGTGATGGCCGTCCTGGATGTCGTCCGATTCTTCCTGGTTGACCAGCATGTTGCCGCCGCGGCTTCGCACGACGCAGTAGGAATGCGGGTACACTTTCATGTTGCCCACCAGTTCGTCCAGCCAGTCCAGGGATATATCCGCCGTAATTACTGCGGCTATTTTCCCGTGCTTGTCCAGCAGGGGGCGGGAGTAAGTGGTCATGAGCATCTCTCCGCCGCCTTCGTCCACATACGGCTCCGACCAGTAACCTGTCCCAAGTTCTACCGGCTTTGTGAACCATTCCTGGGAAGGATAGTCGTACTCCTTGGTGGCCAGTGATATGCTTACCAGGCTGTCCGCCTCGATGCGGTAAGTATAGGGAGCGAACAACTGGTCGCCTTTCCTGCCCTTTGGCAGCAGGGCGACCGTGGAGCCGACCACCACCGGGTTGTTCTCCACAATACGCTGGCTCACCCGCACCAGGCTGTCGGGGACGTCAAGGCACCACTCGGCAATCCAGATGCTGTTGCGCACTGCGGCTTCGGTCTGGTTCACTACGTCCATGATTCTGTTCTTGGTGGCTACAAGCTGCCCTTCAGCCCTCATGGTCGCCTCATCCCGCATTAGTTTCTGCGAGAAGAACAATTGTACCAGCGAAGTCGCCTCCAGCGTTAAGGCGGCTATCAAGACCAGTAATAATGCTTTGGAATTCTTGAATTTCATAGTATGGAAGAAAGGGCGGCACGGAACTCAGGCATAGGGCAATTGCTGTCCCGTTCGATTATCAATGTCTTGAGACCGGCATAAGGGCGTACCAGTTCTTCAATCTCTTTCGGCGAAATGCCTTCCCCGAAGTAAACGGGGGCGAAGCAATCCCAGAATTTCTTTGCCAACGCCTTGGGCATGTGGAACGTCTCCTTTATGAAATCTTCGCCGCTGAGATAGGTGCAGAGGTAAACCATTGCGACGTCAAATAGGTGGTTGCCCCAGCAGAAATCGCCCAAATCGATGAAATAGCGTTGGTCGCCCACGAAAATGGCGTTGCTGTACTGGAGGTCCCCATGGATGGCGGTGTCCTCGTCCGGAGTGTCGGCGATGAAGCGGGTAAGTTTGTCCTTTTCAGCATTCGTGAAGAAGGGGTTGGCCGCAAGCAGGCGGTAGTACCTGTCTTTTACGCTTTCGAATTGAGTGGTATCCACGTGGGTGGAGTGGAGCTGCTTGCACATTCCGGCAAATTCTGCTGCATACTGAGCCACTTTGCCGGGTTCGTCGCCGGTGGCGCGGGAATAGGATTTCTTGCCCAGGATACGATGGAAACGTATGCCGTAACGGCCGTCTTCGGTCACCACGTATTCACCCGGTTCCGGAGTGGGGATGCCCATGTCGTACACTTTCCTGGCCAGGGTCATCTCGTCCAGCGGCTGCTGGATCTTGCCGGGAAAATATAGCTTGAGCATTACCGACGGGTCGGTCTTGTGATCATAGCTTTCTCCGTTGAATCCGCCTCCTGAAAGCACGTAGTCGTTGAGGGATATTTTGATTGCTTCCATATTGAAATGCTTTAATTGCGAAGAAACTTTATACCAGGGACAAAGCCACGTCCATCATGCGGGTGAAGGTGTTCTGCCGCTGCTCCGGAGTGGTCATTTCACCAGTGAGGACATGATCCGATATAGTAAACAGGGCAAGCGCTTTGTTGCCTGAACGGGCTGCATTCATATAGAGCGCTGCGGCCTCCATTTCCACGGCCAGCACTCCCATCTTTATCCATTTGTCGGCCTGGGGATGGTCGGAATAGAAAACGTCGGCAGACATCACATTTCCCACCATGTATTCGTAATTCATTGCTTCACAGGCATCTACTGCCTTACGGAGCAGCCCGAAGTCGGCTATGGGGGCGAAGGTGCCGGGCAGTTCGTACTGGGCGCCGTAGTTGGAGTCGGTGCAGGCGCCCTGGGCTATCACGAGGTCTCCGAGTTTCAGATCCTTGTGGTATGCTCCGGCAGAACCTATGCGGATAATGTTCTTGACGCCGTAGAAATTGAACAGTTCATAAGTGTAAATGGCTATGGATGGAATGCCCATTCCATGGCCCATGACGCTCACCTTTTTGCCCTTGAAAGTGCCGGTGTATCCGAGCATTCCGCGTATTGTGTTGAATAGCACAGGTTCTTCCAGATAAGTCTCGGCCATGAACTTGGCGCGGAGGGGATCACCTGCCATTATGACTGTTTCGGCTATTTCACCGTATTTGGCGCCGATGTGTGGAGTAGGTGTATTGCTCATATTATATCGCTGTAAATCAATTGGTCAGAAAATCCATTTGAGGCCGGCACAAGGACGTGCCCAGAAGCCTTTGGCGGCACCGCCGAAATTGTAGCTCAGCTCAACCTCGCCGCCTATGTTGAAATTGGGTACTCCGAAGTGCCTGCCCACGTTGTACCACAATTGCGGCTCGGATATGAACACCACGCGGGAGAACTCGTTGATCGCCCTCTGGTCTTGCCACCAGAAATCCGCGAAACCGCTGAACCGCAGGCCCTCCAGTCCGAAAAGATCGTCCATGCCCCACACTGCCGTGAACTGCATAGGCACCTGGCTTGTGCAGTTGGCCATCCACTTGTAGAGCACTTTGAGGTTAAGGGTATTCTTGAAATCCTTGCTGTGGATAAAATAATCCAGGCCGGCCAGCGCCGCGTGGTTGATGCCGTAGCGGCTGTAAACTCCTCCGTTGTACTCTATCTGGAGGCTGAGCGCGCCGAGTGCCGAGTCCTGCCAGAAATTCAGGCAGCGGGCAATTTCGAAGTAGGTCCCGTCAGGGGCGTCCTGCCGGGGAGTATAATCGTAGTCGATGAAGAAGAAGGTGTTGCCCCATTTGTCGGTATGGAAGCCTTCCAGTGTGGTGGTGACTATATTGCGGTCCTGGCCGAAATCGTAGAATACCTGCAGGTTGGTCTGGGCTTTCAGTCCGGCTGAAAAAGCGAGAATCGCCAGACAGGCAATGAAAAGGGATTTTTTTATCATAGCGTTGATTTATTTTTCTGACAGGTTGAGTAAAAAGCTTACAGGGACCCCTTCCGGAATGGATTCGGAGCGCGGTACATCCGTGATGTTGATGATGAAATTGGCATACACGGCCTTTGGCTTGAACTGCTGCACCAGCCTGATAGCTGCAGCGGCAGTGCCTCCGGTGGCATAAATGTCGTCGTGAATGAGTACCACGTCATCTGGCCCTATGGCGTCGGCATGCACCTCGATGGTATCGGTGCCGTATTCCTTGGAATAAGATTCGGAGACCGCTTCGGCGGGTAGCTTGCCCGGTTTCCTGACGGGGACGAAGCCTGCGCCCAGCCGTGCTGCTGCGGCCGCCCCTGCTATGAAGCCGCGGGATTCGATACCCGCTACCTTGGTAATGCCTTTGTCCCGGTAAAGCTCGCAGATGCGGTCGAGTACTTCACCGAAAGCGGCCGGATTCTTGAACAATGTGGTAACATCGAAAAACTGGATTCCTTCTATCGGGAAATCCGGGACGATGCGTATAGACTTGATGAGTTCTTCGTTTGTCATTTCTAAGTTTCAAATTAACTGGTTAATGATCACCGGCGGCTACACGAGGGTCCGTATCTTGTCGCTGACCGCTTCCGGCGAGCTGAGGGAGCAGCGTGCACATTCCTGCCCGAACCGGGCGGCTTCCACGGCTCCGGCTTGCGGCCCGGCGTGCACAATTCCGGCAAGCAGTGCATCTCCGGCGCCCGTAGTGTTCACGATTCCTGTCACCGGCAGGGCGGGAAGCTGCGTCTGCTCTCCGTCTTCCCGCACTATCACGCCTTCGGAGCCCATGCTCACGTACAGCCGCTTGATGTAACTGTCGTAAGTGCCGTCTTGCGGCAGGAGCACCTCGGCTTCGAGCCGGTTGCACTTCACGGCAAACACCTTGTTGTCGGAGAACCGGGTCATCTGCAAGGCCTCGCGCAAGCGTCCCACCTTGGCGGAAGATACAGCGTCCAGATACAGGGGAGGGATGCATCCGCCCACCAGGAAGCTGAGAGTGTCGGCCGGAAGGTTGGCGTCGGCGACCACCGCATCCGCCCGGTTTATGGCCTCCATGCGGCTTTCCAGCCACTCCGGCGTCATGAGTCCGGTGACAGCCATGTCCGCCACCCCGCCCATCAGTTCGCCGTCGGAGCCGTTTATACTCACGAAGCAGGCGTTGCGGGCGCCGCTCCTGGTCTCGCTGAGGGAAAGGTCTATTCCGAGCGATTTGCAGTTGTCTTTCAGGATGCTGCCGAAGCTGTCCGCTCCGAAAATGGTGATGAAGCTCACCTCGTCTCCAAGCAGGGCAAGATTATGGGCTATATTGCGCCCGACACCTCCCGGAGCGGTACGTACAGTGCCGGGATTGGAGTCGCGGGCGACAAAAGGTCCTGCGGTCGTGGCGCTGATATCCATGTTGGCGCCACCGATGACAATAATCTTCATAACCTACAAATATAGTAATTTCCCGCAAAAAAGATTTATATTTGTAGCTTAACTGTCAAACGGAAGATGAATAAATACTTAGACATATCCCCTGAAGTCCTGCATGCCCTGGAGACCGGGCGCCCGGTCGTGGCCCTGGAGTCCACTATCATATCCCACGGAATGCCTTATCCGCAAAATGTAGAAACCGCTATGCGGGTGGAGCAGGCGATCCGGGACGAGGGTGCAGTTCCTGCGACTATAGCCGTCATCGGAGGCCGGCTGAAAGCAGGTCTGAGCGGGGCGGAAATAGAATATCTTGGCAAAAAGGGCCGCGGAGTGGCCAAGGCATCCCGGCGTGACCTGGCCGTCCTGGTGGCCCGCGGCGAGGATGGAGCGACCACCGTAACCACCACCATGATAATAGCTTACATGGCCGGCATCAAGGTATTTGCTACAGGCGGAATTGGCGGCGTGCACCGGGGAGCGGAGACCACTATGGATATTTCCGCCGACCTGGAAGAGCTCGCCCATACCCCCGTAATGGTGATTTGCGCCGGTGCCAAGTCCATCCTGGACCTGGGCCTTACCCTGGAATATCTGGAGACCAAGGGAGTACCTGTAATAGGATACGGCACGGATGAGCTTCCGGCTTTTTATACGCGTCGCAGCGGCTTCAAGGTGGATTATCGTATCGACAGTCCGGAAGAGCTGGCGGCTGCTTTCCGGGCGGGCCGCGAGATGGGGCTCGGCGGCGGCATGCTGGTCACTAACCCCATTCCGGAGAAATTCTCTATGGATCCGGACCGCATCAACGCCGCTATTGATGAAGCTGTAGAGGAGGCACGCGCCCAAGGCATCCACGGCAAGGACACCACGCCCTTCCTGCTTGCCCGCATCAAAGACATCACAGGCGGCGACAGCCTCGCATCCAACATCCAGCTGGTACTCAACAACGCCCGGCTTGCTGCCCGCACCGCGGCCTGCCTGTGCGACGCCGGCAAAACTCGGTAATACTACGTCATGGATAACATTATCAAGGATTTACAGGCGCAGGAATATAAGGAGGGCTTCGTGACGGATGTGGAGCAGGAGTACGTGCCCAAAGGTCTGGACGAAGACATCATACGCCTTATTTCAGCCAAGAAGCAGGAGCCGCAGTGGCTGCTGGATTTCCGGCTGGATGCTTTCCGCAAGTGGCAGGCAATGAAGGAGCCGCACTGGGGCCATCTTAAGCTGCCGAAAATTGATTATCAAGACATTATCTATTATGCCGCGCCCAAGAAAGACAGCGAGCGCCCCACTGAGATAGACCCGGCGCTGATGGAGACTTTCGACAAGCTTGGCATCCCTCTGAAAGAGCGTGAGGTGCTGGCAGGCGTAAAGGGCAAGGAGGTGGCCGTGGACGCCGTATTCGATTCCGTAAGCGTTACCACTACTTTCCGCAAGACGCTGGCGGACAAGGGGATAATCTTCTGCTCCTTCTCCGAGGCAGTACGCGAGCACCCGGACCTGGTGCGCAAGTATCTGGCTACGGTGGTCCCTGCTGGCGACAATTACTTCGCAGCCCTCAATTCAGCCGTATTCTCGGACGGATCCTTCTGCTATGTCCCCAAAGGCGTGGAGTGTCCTATGGAACTGAGCAGCTATTTCCGCATCAATGCTGCCGGTACGGGCCAGTTCGAGCGTACCCTGATAGTGGCTGACGAGGGGGCGAAACTCAGTTACATGGAAGGCTGCACCGCTCCCATGCGCGACGAGAACCAGCTGCACGCCGCGGTGGTGGAAATCATAGTGGAAAAAGACGCAGACGTGAAATACAGCACCGTGCAGAACTGGTATCCGGGGGACGCACAGGGCCGAGGCGGCATCCTGAACCTGGTGACCAAGCGGGGACTATGCCGCGGAGCCGGTTCGCATCTCAGCTGGACGCAGGTGGAGACAGGGTCCGCCGTTACCTGGAAATACCCCAGCACCGTGCTGATGGGCGATTACAGTTCGTCCGAGTTCTACAGCGTGGCCATGACCAACAACAGGCAGCAGGCGGACACCGGCACCAAAATGATACACATAGGCCGCGGAACCCGCAGCCGGATAGTGTCCAAAGGCATTTCCGCGGGCCATAGCGAGAACAGCTACCGCGGACTGGTGAGGGTGAATCCCGGAGCTGTGGGAGCCCGCAATTTCTCCCAATGCGATTCCCTGCTGATAGGCTCGCAGTGCGGCGCACACACCTTCCCGGTCATAATGAACCGCTGTCCCCAGGCGGTGGTGGAACATGAAGCTACCACATCAAAAATCAGCGACGACCAGCTGTTTTATTGCGGCCAGAGAGGCATAGGCCCGGAAGACGCCACCGCCCTTATTGTCGGCGGTTATGCCCGCGAGGTGCTGAGCCGTCTGCCAATGGAATTTGCGGTTGAGGCCCAGAAACTCCTCAGCGTGTCCCTGGAGGGGGCTGTAGGATGAGCTGGGTGGAAATCATATCGGCCGTGCTCGGCCTGAGCTGCGTTTTTCTGGCGGGACGCGGCTCCAAGTACAATTTCTGGGTGGGCTATGCCTACAACATCTTCCTGTTCGTGCTGTTCTGGAACCAGCATCTCTACAGTGCCATGCTGCTGCAGCCGGTGTCGTTCGGCATCAACCTTTACGGGCACTGGAGATGGACTCATCCCAGGGAGAACGAACGCAGCGCGGCGGACGCTAATGCCCTTAAAGTAGGAAGCTTGCGGCCGCGTGAAATCGTGTCCCTGCTGCTTTCGGCGGCACTTTTCGGCACTCTGTGGGCACTGGTGCTGGAGTGGCTCCCGCAGCGCTGGCCGGCCGTGTTCGCGGCCGACCCCCAGCCCTGGCTGGACTCCTACGTGCTGATGGCCACCCTGCTGGCACAGCTGCTCAGCGCCCGCAAGTGCTGGGAGTGCTGGATAGTATGGCTGGTGGTAAACATCGCCAACATAGTCCTTTACATCAGTTCCGGCTTGTACGTTATGCCTGTAGTGAGCGCCCTGTACCTGGCCAACGGGGTGTGGTCGCTCATCAGCTGGAGGAACAAAAACCGCAGGGGAGAATGATACCTCGATATAATCAGATAATACTCAAATAATTATGTCCATCCGTCACTTATTATTGGCACTGACTTGTACTGCCGTTGCGCTTGTGTCATGCAAAATGGAGATAGACCTTTCCCAGACCACCGTGCTGGAAGTGAGTCTGGACTCCGGAACCAAGACCCACATGGGCGCCTCTGCCGAAGGGGAGAGGCCCGTTTACTGGAGCGAAGGCGACCAGCTTTGCCTGAACGGAGTCGTTTCCTCGGCGCTGTCCGGCGTAGGCGAGGCGGTTTCCAGCGCACAATTTACCTTCCCCGGCGTTATAAATCCGCCTTTCAGCCTGCTGTACCCTGCATCATTCTATAAAGATGCAGACACAGTCACTTTCCCCGACAGCCAGACTTGGGTGTCCGGCAGTTTTGCCACCAACACCATGCCCATGTGCGGGTACAGTGCGTCTCCCGGCAGCGGCGTATCTTTGCAGCACCTCGGCGCAGTAGTGCACCTGAAAGTCCGGAAAGACTCCGGCGTTGACGCGTCCCGCCTGAGCAGCGTGACCTTCAGCGGACGAGCCGGAGAGCAGGTTTCCGGGGACTTCACCATAAATTACGAGACCGCCTCCCTGACCGGAGCAGCTGCAAGCGAAGAAGGCCGCACCGTCACTCTCACCCTTTCGGAGAGCCTTTCCGAGAGCAGCGACCTGGACCTGTTCCTGGTGGTTCCCGCCGGCACTTATGATTCCGGCTTCCAGGTAGTCCTCACCGATGAATACAACCGCACCATGACCAAGTTCCGCGGCACGTCCATCACCCTGAACCCCGGTAAGCTTGTAAAGATGCCGCAGTTCAACTTCGTGCCTTCCGGAATCGCCACCGAATTCGGACTTCCTCCGGTTATCGAAGACCAGCTCCTTGATGAGTACAACGTGACCGGGCGTGTGGTGGATCAGGCCGGGACCGGTATCTCAGGCGTCATAGCCACCGACGGCCTCCAATGCGTGAGGACCGATGCCGACGGCTACTTCTACATGATGAGCGACGTGGCCTCCACCAAGTTCGTATATATCAGCACTCCGTCGGGATACATGCCGCAGGTGGAAAACGGCGTCCCCAAGTTCTACAAACTGCTGTCCGGCATCACTCCCTCCGAAGGCATCTACGACATGGGCGACTACACTGTGAGCGCCGTAGCCAACCCCGACCGCTATACCCTCCTTGTTACTGCCGACCCTCAGCCGAGGCAGTACAGCAAATGGAACAACGACCGCATCGCCTACAAGTCCCTGGACGTGTGCGAGGACCTCTACCAGGAGCTCAGGGACGTAGCCGGCAGCATTTCCGGCCGTCAGGTGTACGGAATCTGCCTCGGAGACATAGTGCACGAGGATATGAGCCTGTTCGACAACTACAGCAGCGCCCTGGCAACCCTTGGCTATCCCACGTACAACATCATAGGCAACCACGACAATGACACGGAGGCAGCCGACGATGCCGCCGGAGCTGTTCCTTACGAAAACCACTACGGACCACGCAACTACTCCTTCAACATAGGCGGCATACACTTCGTGATGCTGGACAACCTGATAATGAAGATCAATCCCGACAACGGCAACAAGCTCACCGGCTTCGACCAGGGACTCTCGGACGATATCTGGACCTGGCTGCAGGCCGACCTTGCATACGTTCCCACAAGCTCCAAGCTCATGGTATGCGCCCATTCTCCCATGTTCAGGCTCATCAGCGGCAACGAACGCACCAATACCGCAGCCCACGGCGGCAACGACGGTTACGGCGGCCTCCTGAACAAGTATGCCGAAGTGCACGCATGGGCTGGCCATACACACGTTGGATTCAACTACAATTATCCTTCCAGCCACAGGCACAAGAGGGTGCAGGTACACACCCTCGCACGTTCCACCGGAGAGCTCTGGACCAACGAGTATCTTGCCGCCGGTACGCCCCGCGGTTTCACGGTGGTGGAAGTGGATAACGGCAACATTACGTGGAAATTCCATCCCGTGACCCGCCAGACGGCTGCTTTCGTTGGCGTTACTTCCGGGATCTGTTCTGCCGGAGCTCCGGCCTACAACTGGCGCGACTGGAACTACAACTCTTCCGGGGCAGCCGTGATGAAAAAGGGCGGCGCTCTTACCGAAGATTACCAGATGCATGTGTATCCCCGCGGAGCATACGGCGACGAGTATGTCTATGTAAACGTCTTCCTGTGGGATGACAAGTGGTCTCTCCCAGTGTGGACTCCCACCGGTGGCGCTCCTGTGGAAATGACCCTGCTGCACGATTCCAACGGTGCATACATTTCCGATACGGAGAATATCTACGACCTTGCAAACACCGAAATGAAGACTCATTACAAGTCCAATGTCGGTTTCTTCCGGAATGATGACGGTTACCCTGCCAGTGAAGTCGGCGAGATAACCACGATGTTCCGTGCTCCTGCAAGCGCAACTCCCGCCGGAGGAACGGTTACTGTAACCGACCGTTTCGGAAATGTTTATTCCCAGTCTGTTTCTTGGTGACACACTTCGTGTGGCGCATATAGTTTTTTGCCTTTTTCTTTGATTTTTTCGAGTTTTTTTTGATTTTTGCATCCTATATATACTAATAACAAGCATTTGATTAATAAGAACAAATACCATAAGCACATGCAGATTAATTCATCTTCAAGGGAGACCTACGTCACTCCCTGTTGCATTTCTTTTAAGATTTGCCCCCGTTCCGGCTTCCTGAACGGTTCTGTCACTATTCCGGCAATTGAAGAAGAAGAGGAGGATTGGTAGTATGAAAACACGCTTTTTCTTAGGGCTTGCGGCGGTAGTGCTGCTGGCAAGCTGCAGCAAGGAGCTCCAGGCTCCCGAAACCGTTATTTCCGACACCAAGACGACTCTCGAAGTAGGAATCGTTCCTGCCACGAAGACCGTTATGGAATCCAATGACGGGACTTCCCACAATGTTTACTGGTCCAACGGAGACCAGATTGCCGTCAACGGCACCGCCTCCGAGGCGCTGGAGAATGTTCCGGCCGAATGTGCCACCACCCAGTTCACATTCAACGGCGTCCTGAGCACTCCCTACAATGTGCTGTATCCTGCATCCATATATGCGGATGCAAGCCACGTGAACCTTCCTGCAGTACAGGCTTACAGGGCCGGCGGTTTTGCAGAGGGCATGTTCCCTATGGCCGGATATTCGGCAGACGGCAGCAGCCTCTCCCTCAATCACCTTTGCGCCATCCTGAAGATTCAGGTGAAGCAGGCTGCAACCAATCCCGATACGGACAACATCGCAGCAGTACGCTTCAAGGGCCGCAACGGCGAGAAGGTCAGCGGTAACTTCGGCATTACCTACGATCCCGCCGCCATCGCAGCCGAGTCCGGCACCGGAGCAGAGCTGGAAGTCAAGGTTGTCAAGACCCTGGCAACTTCCACTTCTGCCGCAGCGGTTTACTACATCGTGGTTCCTGCCCGCGAGTATGCCAACGGCTTCGACGTCATCGTCCAGGATGTCAACGGTCACATCATGACCAAGAGCAAGACTACCGCAAAGACTCTCGAAGCCGGTCATCTGTATGCCATGACTGAATTTGAGTTCGTCCCCACCGGCACCGAGCTCGGAGTCGTCATCAGCAACGCCCAGGAACTCATCGATTTTGCTACCGCCTACAACAACAAGGAATATGCGGATCTTGGCTCCAGCCTCGTTGCCACCGTTACCGACAACATCACCTTCGACGCCACTTCCTCCGCTGCCTTCAACGCAACGGGCGGAATCGGCCTGAAGAACGGTGTAGGCAGCGCCACGGAAGATTTTTACTTTGACGGCCTCTTCAATGGCGGCAACTACACCATTTCCGGTCTGGAAGCCACCGTGCCTCTGTTTGTGGCAACAGGCAGTGCAGGCACCGTCAAGGACTTGAATGTCGACAGTTCGTGTGAGTTTACCTTCACACACGCCAACACATCAGAAGGCATGTTCGCTTCTGTCGTAGGATATCACAAAGGTGTGCTCAACAATGTAAAGGTTGCAGCCGACATCAATCTTGATGAAGTTGCCGAAGTTACCAAAATGACTACCTTAGGGGGTCTTGCAGGCCGCACAACCACAGGTAAGCTCCAGAACGGCTGCGAGTACTCCGGCTTGATTTCCACCCCTGCAGGCTTTACTACTACCGGAAAACTCATCATCGGAGGACTTGTGGGAAGATTTTCCAATGCCGGCAGCGTAAGCGATGCTACTTTCAAGGGAGCCATAAGCAACTTTGCATTAGCATCTTCTACAGATAAGGCCAACCCCAATCTTATAATCGGCGGCGTAGTCGGTTATCTGGACGGCGGAGCAAGTGTTTCCTCCTCAAACTCAACTGCAGATCACGAGGAAGTTGCGACCGGGCACTCTACGCTTAAGGGAAGGATTGTAATCAGTACCACTACGGCCTATAATTCTGCCTTGGGTGGTATTGTCGGAGAGCTCCAAGACGGCAGTGTCTCCGATTGTTCCAATGCTGCTACTCTGTCCTGCTATATTGTCAAAATCGGTGATGCATCTGCCAGATATATCAAGAACGGTGGTATAGTAGGCAAAGTGAACGTTAATGGAACTGTGACAGACTGCATCAACAATGGTGCTATCAATCACCGTGCTAATCCAAGGCTTCAGGACCTCGGTGGTATTGCCGGTTACAATGCCGGTTCCATCAGCGGTTGTACAAATAATGCCGCTGTCAACCACATGACTTCCGGTGCAAGCGGCGCAACCAATAAGGGTGGGCGAATAGTCAATATTGCCGGTATCATCGGTGAGAATGCCTCTGGTGCGTCTGTCTCCGATATCCACAATACTGCTGATATTCAGATTTCTGCCATTGAAGATAACTATGACACTACCAATGATAAACCTGTTTGTGAAATCAGGATGGGGGGTGTCGTTGCCTATAATCTGGAAGTGATTGATGGAGGCGCGTCAAAGAATATCACTAACGCAGGCAATATTAACCTGACTACTACGCCTCAGAATCCGTTCCTTGGATTTGAGCTTGGCGGTGTTGTCGGTTATTCCGAGAAATCCGTTAAAAATGTCGTCAATTCAGGTACTGTGTCTAACAAGCTGAACAATGCTTACGCCGTTACCAGGCTCTATATGGGCGGCGCTGTCGGCGAAATGAAGAACGGTGCAAATGTTGAGATAAGAGGATGTGAGAATTCCGGAGAAGTCTATTTCAACGTTAACGCCAAAGCTGCAGCTCATACAGGCGACTACCTTGGAGGCATTGTCGGATTCGTTACCGGAGAAGATGTCAACACCACCGTTTCCGACTGCGAGAACAGCGGCTATGTCCATATCAACTGCAATATTACTACAGCATGTACGGATCTCATAGCAGCAGGCATAGTAGGTAAGATGAACGAGTCTGGTTCGATTACCGATTGCAACAATATCGGCGGAGCAAGCAATGCCGGAGAGGTTTATATCGGATTCTCCGATGCCGCCCATACCGATAATTATGCTGGCGGTATCTTAGGCAAAACCGTTGACAGCGACCTTGCCGTCAGTGGTTGTACCAATTCCGGAAAAATCTGGGGGGGGAACGGTACAAAGCAGAATGGAAAGACTTTCTATGTAGGTGGAATAGCTGCATACCTTGACGGTGCGTCCAGCGTCGATGACTGCGAGAACAATGGTGTTCTCCTGAACAATCAGTTCAACAACACCGTTACCAAGGCTGGCTCCATATTTGAGGGTGGCATCGCAGGATTCGTTCTTGGTACTGACAGCGATAGGATTTCCATTTCCAATGTAACCAACAATGTAAATAGTGGCGCAACCATTACAGGAGGACGCCGTGGCTACACCGGAGGCGCGGTAGGTTATGGCGAATATGTGGACATCACCAATGCCACCAACGCCAACAGCTACGGCGGAGGTTCCGGTTACTATATTGGCGGTATCGCCGGCTGGCTGGTCAACGGTACCATCAGCAATAGCACCTATTCAGGAACCGCCATAGAAACCACCCAGGTTCAGGGCGCAGGCGGAATCGTCTGCACACTTGATGCCGGTTCAACCATTGACGGATGCAGCAGCTACCTCAATTCTATTACCCACGGATCAAACGCATGCGTTGACGGCGATATAGCTGGCAAGTCCGTTGCAGGCAGTACCATCAAGAACTGCCATTATACCGGCACCTATGGCCTCTGCTCCGACACCAATTTCACCGACGGTGGCAGCAACGTAGCAGACCTGTAGAAATATTCCCGTATTCCGGCCTGGTCCCGGAATTGATTCTGGGGGTTGGCTAATCAAAACAGTTTAGCCAGCCCCTTTCGGGTCAAAAAACACGAAATCATTTAACCAATAACAACTGTAGATGAAACGTTTTCTGTTCACGTTGATGTCCGTACTCCTGCTGCCGGCACTGCTGTCGGCACAGCAGGCCAAGACTTGGACCGGCATCGTGGTAGACAGCAACGGCGACCCCATCCCGGGCGTTGCGGTTTTTGTCTCCGGTGCAGTGTCCGGCGGCTCCATCACCAATGCGGACGGCTCCTATTCCATCTCCGCAAAGCCTGACGATGAAATCAACTTTGCCTGTCTCGGCTACGAAACCCTCATCATAAAAGCGGCGTCTGCCCAGATGAAGCGGGTGGTGCTCAAAGATGAGGCGGAAGTCCTGGATCAAGCCGTAGTCACGGCCCTCGGTATAAAGAGGGACGAGAAGGCCATAGGTTACTCCGCCCAGAAAGTGGAGGGAGAGAAGTTCTCGAATTCCGCCACCACAGGTAACTGGCTCAACGGTATTTCCGGCCAGGTAGCCGGTCTCAACATAGACCGGAGCAGCGGCCCTGAAGGTTCCATGCGCGTTACGGTGCGAGGCGAGTCCTCCGCCAGCCTGGAGAACAATACCGCCCTCTTTGTGGTTGACGGCGTGCCTATGTACAACACCTCCACCAAGTCCGACGCCGGCGGCGAGGGCAGCTCCTTTGCCATCGACTACGGTAACGGTATCGCCGATATCGACCCGGAGAACATTGAGAGCGTGACAGTGCTTAAAGGCGCCGCCGCAACCGCACTCTACGGTTCCCAGGCCGCCAACGGCGCCATCATCATCACCACCAAGTCCGCCGAGAGCCAGGATGCAGTGTTCAGCGTAAGCTACAAGTCCAGCTTCGCAGCGGATGTGGTCCTGACTTCCCCCGACCTGCAGTACACCTACGGTCAGGGAACAGCCGGCCAGGACTACTATTACTACCTGGTGAGCGGCGAGGGCGACGACGTGGCCGGACTCAACCCCCGTGCCGACTATTCCACCACCGCTACCCTGGAATCCTGGGGGCCGAAAATGGACGGCACCCCTTATTTCCAATACTATAACATTGAAAAGGGAATCGGCGGCCACGTCAACGAGCTGGGTGATTTCGTGCGCGACGCCACTCCGTTCATCAGCTACGGAGACTGGTTCAAAGACTATTTCGAGACCGGAAAGACTTTCTCCAACTCCATAGTGATGTCCGGCAAGATAGGCAAGGACAACAGCGTGCGCGTGAGCTACACCAACAATACTACCTCCGGCATCGTGCCCAACTCCCCGAGCATGACCAACTATATCTCCGTGAGAACCGGCAGCAAGCTGGCCAAGTGGCTCAAGATGGACACCTCGGTGAACTACCGCAGCCTCAGGAGAGACAACATCCCTACTTCCTCCGGTTACGGTTCCACCGCCATAATGTACAGTCTGTGGTGCTATGCGCCGAGCATCGATATGAGCTGGGCCTCCAATTACTGGAAGGACCCCGCTGCATTCCAGCAGGACGCATCCCTCACCGGAGGCAAGAACAACGCCTACTTCCTGGCCAACGAATGTATCAACAACCAGAACCGCGACCGTATGTACGGCAACGTTTCCTTCAACGCGGACATTGCAAAGGGACTTACCCTCACGGCACGCGGCGGTCTCGACATCACTTCCGAGTTCCGCTCCCAGAGGCAGGCCACTTCCACGCAGGCCAAGCCTCAGGGCTGGTACCGTGAGCAGGACATCGACTCCAAGCAGTTCTCCGGCGACTTCCTGCTTCGCTACAACACCCGCATAGGTGCCGATTTCGATATCACCGGCAACGTGGGCGGAAGCATTATCTGGCGCAGCTACAGCAACCATACCCAGACCGCCAGCACCCTCAACATCCCCGGCGTATATTCGCTCATCAACGCATCCTACGAGCCCAAGGCCACCAACAATTCCTACGAGCGCCAGACCAATTCGCTCTACGGAATGCTTTCGCTCGCCTGGAAGAACGCAGTGTTCCTGGATGTTACCGGCCGTAACGACTGGTCCAGCACCCTGCCGGCAAACAACCGTTCGTTCTTCTATCCTTCCGTTTCCGGAAGCGTGGCCCTCAACGACCTGTTCGAATTCGGACGCGCCAACGGCCTCATCAACCTGATGAAAATCCGTGCTTCCTGGGCCCAGGTAGGTAACGATACGGCCCCTTACCGCGTAGCAGACTACCTCCAGGGCACCGGCTTCCCCGGCACCGTGCAGATTCAGACTTCCAAGTCCAACACGAACCTGCGTCCGGAGATAGTGAGCTCCTGGGAAGTGGGTCTGGAACTCCGTATGTTCAAGAACCGCCTGTCTTTCGACGCCGCCTATTACGACTCGGTGACCAAGGACCTCATCTCCCAGATGCCGGTTTCCTATGCAAACGGTGTCAACTACATGTTCGTCAACGCCGGTTCCATACGCAACCGCGGTATAGAGCTCACCCTTGGCGGCACTCTCATCAAGAAGCGTGATTTCCAGTGGAAAGTAAGTTCCAACTTCACCATGAACAAGAACTCCGTGGTATCGCTCGGAGAGGGTATAGACCAGTGGATTATCGCTTCCTACAGCACTCATGCATACATGATTGCCTACGAGGGCGGCAGCCTCACCTCTATGTACGGCAAGGGTTACGTCCGCGCACCGGAAGGCTCCACGGCCATCGATGAGAAAGGCAACATGGTCGATGTTTCCGGCCTGCTTGTGCTGGACAAGCAGAACGTGCCGCAGACAGGCACGGAACTCCAGTACCTCGGAGAGGCCGCCCCGCTTTGGAAAGCCGGCTTTAACACCAGCCTCAAGTTCAAAGGCCTGGAATTCCACGTGAGCCTGGACGGCCAGATGGGAGGCCACGTGTTCTCCTACACCAACTGGGTGCTTAACTATCGTGGAAAGGGCCTGGCTACCCTGGAAGGCCGCGAAGGCGGCATGGTGCCCATCGGTGTCCGCGAGACTGCCGACGGCAACTTTGTCATCAATACTGATGCCATACCGAGGGAAAACATAGCTACCTATTACCACAATAAGTACGAGCAGACCAACGGCGAGGCTAACTTCGTGAGCACGAAGTTCCTCAAGGTCCGTGAGGCCCGTCTCGACTACTCCCTTCCCAAGAAGCTGCTGGCCAAGACCAAGGTGCTCAGCGGCGTTACTTTCTCCGTCTTTGCCAACAACTTGTGGTGCTGGACGGACTTTCCCGGATGGGATCCTGAAGGCGTGACGATGCGCGGAAGCTCCGTCATCCCCGGATTCGAAATCCTGCAGATGCCATCCACCGCCCAGTTCGGCGGCTCAGTGAACCTTGTATTCTAATGGAGGAACGATCATGAAACACAGAATCATTTCAGCGTTTATCCTTGTGTGCGCGCTCGCCGGCTGTTCCAAGTTCGACGAAATGAGCAAGAACCCGTATGCCCTTTACGAAGCTCCGGCCGAGTCTTTCGTGCATCCGATTATGTTCAAGACGCAGTACAACCTGATCAGCATATTCCGCGGTACCACCGTGTTCCTGTCCCAATATGCAGTGTCCACCAACTCGGAGTCAAGTTCCCGTGTCATAGGCAATTACAATATACCTGAAGGTACTTCGGACGATATCTGGACCTCGCTTTACCTCCAGTACGGCAACGCCTACTATATGTACGACCAGGCGGTAAAGGAAAAGAGCGCTTCCATGCAGGCTGTCGCCCTGGTGCTCCGTTCTTTCCTGATAACCCAGATAACGGACACATACGGCGACGTGCCTTTCCGTGAGGCCGGTCTGCTGCCTCTCGCCGGTACTTCCGACAAATACACCACGGCTTACGACAGCCAGAAGGATATTTACCGTTCCGTCATCTGTATGCTGGAAGAGGCCAACAAGCTCTTCTCCGAGAGCGAAGACCTGCATTTCTCCGCCATCTGCGACAAGACTTACGGAGGCGACCTGGACAAGTGGCGCCGTTTCGGCAACTCTCTCTATGCCAGGGTCCTGATGCGTATAGGCATGAAGGCGATGGAAGAGAGCAACGGGGTGCTCGACCTGTATGACCCCTGGGAGTCAGTCAACGTACGCATCAAGTTGTCCGAACTCTACGAATGTTTCGTGAACGGAGGCGGCGATTATCCTATGATGCGCAGCCGTGCCGACCGCCCCATGGTGCCTTTCAGCATCCAGAACGAAACCGAGCAGACTCCTTTCTACACCACCACCAACGGTATATGGAATTCGGTTGCAGTGTGCGATGTGCTTACCCGCCGCATGCTGGATTACACCGAGGCGGTGGACTCCGACGGGCAGATCTACTACAAGTACAAGGCCGGCCCCTACAATGTGCTGAGCCCTTCCACCGGCCACGCGGAAGATCCCCGTTACGACTGCTGGTGGCGCAAGGCCAACGGTATGCCGAACCAGATGTTGAACGCGGCGTCCATAAGGTTCCTCGACAGCAAGGAGCACAAGTCCTCTGCCGGTAACTCTTCAATAGGCCGTATGACTTACGGAAACGACTATCCTTCCGGAATATCGCAGAAGATTTTCGACCTCAAGAACGCCTCCTCTTATGCGCTCATGAACTACTCCGAACTGTTGTTCATTTTCGCCGAGGCCGGAGCGCGCGGCTGGATTTCTTCCGCATCCGGACTTGGTGCATACCTGGCGCTGCTCAAGCAGGGCGTCATCGAGAGCATCCTGGAGTGGAATCCCTATGTCACTGCCGATTCCCCTCAGGTGGTGGACTACGTGAATTACGTAACCAACGGAGAGGAGTACAGCGGAGAAACTTTCAATTCAGAAAACGCACTGGAGGCCATTCTCACCCAGAAGTGGATTTCCTCCTTCTTCATCGGAATAGAATCCTGGTGCGACTACCGCCGTACCGGCTATCCCATACTCAGGACGGACGGCCCCGCTGCGGGCAACAACCACATCCTGCCGACGCGCCTGCGCTATCCTTCCGACGAGCCATATCGCAATTCCGAGTACTATAAGGCTGCTGTGGACGGCTGGCTGGGCGGCACCAACAACATCCAGACGGATGTGTGGTGGGCGGATACCAAGGAAAGTAAGGCAGTTAGACTTTTGGGCAGACAGTAAAAAAGGAAGACCATGAAACATATACACTATTTGCTTTTGTGTTGCGCTACGCTCCTGCTTGCCGGGTGCGAAACCGCCGGGCCTACTGACGAAGAAATTCTCAATTCCCGTGTAAGTACGGCCATCGACGTGCATTATTCCATGGCCGGTTCGCCGGTAACGGCCTTGTCTTTCGACCACAAGCCTTCCAGGTACACGCTCGATGTTGACCTGAACGACCCCAATCTCCGCTGGACCCTCGAGTCCGACCGCGATTGGTGCAAGGTCGTCTCCCAGGGCAACAGAGGGCCGGGAGCCATTGCCATAGACATAGCATCCAATGAAGATTTCGAGGCCAGGGAAGAGGCTACCCTTACTTTCGTGGCCGGCGAGTACCGCGGCTTCCGTATCAAAGTCAACCAGAGTGCCGCCGCTTTCGTGCTCGGACAGCCGTTCTTCATCGCTCCCATGGGCGGCGGCAGTTTCACCTGCAACGTTACGACTCCTGCCGGCGTGAGCTGGGATATCGAGTCCGAAAGCTGGCTGAACGTGAGCCGTGAAGGCGGTGCTTCGGCTTCCGGCGAGTATTCCTCGCAGACCATAAAGATTGATATCGCCGCCGATACGGGCACCTCCCGTTACGGCACCATAACTCTCAAGTCCCCCGGCGGCACCGGAACCATCAACGTGTTCCAGTTCGGCAACGAGTATAAATACGATGCTGACGGCAACCTGTTGCTTCCCGGAACCGAATCCAAGCTGGACATCACCGTGCCCCGCTATATGGTGGCCGGAATGGATGTTCCGGAGTTCGCTTCCTACGAAGTCACCGACGGTGAGGGCGATACGGCTACGCTTACCATCTCCCTCGGCGAGAATTTCAGCGACTGCTCCGAAAACCGCAGCATGGACGCCGTGCTTAAGCTCGCAAACAGCTCCGCGACCCAGGTAGCCCTGCCCACCATCGTGCAGGAATACACGGCAGCCCACGGTCTGGTTACCGCCAAGGGCCTGATGGCCTTCGCTAAAGCGGTCTCCAGCGGACAATCCACTGCCGAATGGGAGAAAGACGGAGTGGTCGTGGTGGTAGGCGACATCAATATGTACGACGTCACCGACTGGCCGGGTATCGGAACCTCAAAGGCACCCTTCACCGGCAAATTCGATGGCGGCGGCCATAACATCCTGAATCTCAGGAGTACGTCCCACGGCTTGTTCAACTACACCAAGGGCGCCACTATCCAGAACATCACCCTCGGCAAGGGCAGCTCCCTGTTCAACGACAACGAATTCGTCACGATTAGCTATTTCGGCGGCATAGTTTCCAGGGCGGAGAGCACCACCATCAGCGCTTGCGGAATGGCCTGTGATATGGAATTCGGCGGTAGCGGCGACGATGACGCCCCCATTGCTTATGTGGGCGGTGTGGTCGGATGGGCCGACAAGGCTTCCGTGATCGAGGGCGCCAAGATGAACGGGAAGGTGACTATCTCTTCTCCCTCCGCCGCGGACGCTAACTGCTATGTGGGTGGAATTGCCGGTCTGTGCGAGGGCACGCTTACGGCTGCCGAAGTGCTGGGACAGGTGAATTTCTCCGCCGGAACGGGGCATGCCTACATTGGTGGCATCGAAGCCGCTCTCATTGACGGTGCAACTGTGGGCAACAACTCCTTCATGGGAACCGTCAACCTCGGCGGCAACGCGGAACTGGTTATGCTGGGAGGCCTTTACGGCAGAATTGACAGCGACCGCAGCTTCGACGTGGCCGGCGACAAGTCCGTCCAGCTCGGAACCATCAATATCAACTCTTTCCGTTCCGCCGCAACCAGCTGCATTTATGTAGGCGGCTTCGCTGGCATGTTGTCCGGCGCGGCTTCCCTGACCCTCAGGGGCTACGAGGTGCAGACCAATATCAATATCGATTGCGCTTCTAGCGTGAAGATGGCCAAGTACCTCTGTGTAGGCGGCTTACTGGGAGCTTGCGATCCTGCACAGGCGGCGGCTTCGCTCACTTTCGACAAGCTGGTTACGGCCGGTACCATCAAGGTAAAATACGACACTGCGGTAGCCTGCCAGGTAAGGCGTATATGGCTGGGCGGCGTTGCCGGCTATGTGAACGGCCCCGCTTCGTTCAAGGACTGCTCCAACAAGGGAGAGGTCGGCAAGTATGAGGGCGGAACTTATTGCGCCAGGTCCAACGCCTACGGCGAAATTTCCGGCGGCATTGCCGGATATGCCCACGGCGGCGACGTGAGCTTCGAAGGCTGCATCAACCAGGGCAATGTCTCCAACCATCAGTACAACAACAACGGCGTTACCGGTGTCTGGGAAGGTATGTACACTCCTCTGGTGGCCGGCGGCATACTCGGAGCGTTCAACTACGGTACCACCGTGGAGCCTTATACCCTCACCATCACCTCCTGCACCAACGGCAAGGACGTGCTTGCCTACCGCGGCTACACCGGAGGCATCGTGGGCTTCTGCGTCAATGCCAAAATCAGCAACTGCAACAATATAGGACGTCTCAGCAACGGTTCCTCCGACCTGAGTGCATACCGCGGCGGCATCGCCGGATCTGCCGGCAACGCGCAGATAAGCAACTGTACCGCTACCTGCGACATACTTGCCAAGGTTTACGGAAGTGCCGACTATGGTTGTGCCGGAGGTATCCTGGGCATCGCCAGGGAGGGCGCCGAGGCGGACAAGGTTGTAGTGGACGGGTGTTCGTTCTTCGGTTCCGTGAAGGCTGACAAGATGAGCACGGACAAGGCTGAGTATCCCGGCGGCATAGTTGGCATGAGTTACGACGGCTGCACCGTGTCCAACTGCAAATTCGGCGGAAACATACAAGGTGTAGAAATATCTGAGAACAACGTGGCTGCCAATGCCGTAGGCAACGGCAAGGGCGTTATATCAGGCATAGGATACTGGGGAGGCAACTGATGCTGATGAAGAGAAGCGTTTATATTCTTTTCGTTTTTGCCTTGCTGGCCGGATGTAATCCGGATAATCCGGACAATCCGGGCGGCGGAAACAAGACTACGCCGGAAGTTTATACCATTTCCGGCGTGGTTTCCGGCAGCGACGGCAAAGTCTTGAAGGACGTGGTGGTCAGCGACGGTCTAAACTGTGTGCTCACAGATGCCGAAGGACGGTACTACCTCAACTCCGACCTGGACAAGACGGACTATGTCTTCGTGTCCACGCCCTCCGCTTATGCGGCTCCGGTTAAAGACGGCCACGCCTGCTTCTGGAAGTTCCTGAAGGAGGTCGGCAAGGGCCCGTCCGGGAAGTACTCCGTGGATTTCCTCCTCAACAAGATATCCTCTCCTGAGCGCTACGCCGTATTGCTCTTTGCCGACCCGCAACCGCGCAAGCGCACCGCCGGCCTGGACAAAGTGGCATACCATTCCCTGGACTGCTGTGAAGACATGTATCGCGACATGAAGGATTACGTGGCCACTCTCGGCGGCATACCCGTGTACGGCATAGGGCTGGGAGACATTGTACATCAGGATCTTTCCCTCCTGGCGCAGTACAAGTCGGGTATGTCCACCACCGGAGTGGTTACCTACAACGTCATAGGGAACCATGACCAGCAGCACATACTCGAGCAAAGCGATGATGAGGCGTGCAAAGCCTACGAAGCCATCATGGGTCCGGTGAACTATTCCTTCAACCTGGGCGGCATACATTACCTCATGCTGGACAACATGATAGCCCCGGGTCCCAATACCGGAAAATACAGCGACGAATGTATTACAGGCCTCACCGACGCCATCTGGGACTGGGTGAAGAACGACCTTGCCCTTGTCCCGGCAGACATGCCCCTGATGGTGTGCGCCCATTCCCCCATGATGCACATGCAGAACGGAAAAGACCGTACAGGACAGCATCTTGCGGACCTGCGCAATCTGCTTTCCAAGCATCCCAAGGCTTATGTGTGGGCGGGGCATACTCACTCTACTTACAACTATGTGGACAAGGCCAACCCGGTGGTGGAGACCCATACCGTGTCCCGTGTTACCGGCTGTCTTTGGACCAACGAATACCTGGGGTCCAACGGTACTCCACGGGGCTATGTGGCGCTCAATTACGACAACGGCAACGTGACCTGGAAATTCAAGCCCTTGTACGGCCAGTCTGGCAGCTACACCGGCGACGGGAACGGCGGCAAAACTCCTTCCTATGTATGGCGTGACTGGGACTACGTGAGTGGCAAAGCGGTGCTGAAATCCTCCGGCAAGCCCTTGGACGACAGTTACCAGATGCAGGTTTTCCCTCCCGGCACCTACGGGGACAAGTATCTGTATGTCAACGTGTTCCTATGGGACGAACTGTGGCAGGCTCCGCGTCTTACCATCGACGGGGTGCCCACTGTGATGAAGCGCGTTACAGAGAAGGACTTCCGCTATTCCTTCAGCGACTGGGACATCACATCGTTCTATAACGTCAACACCAAGGTGGGGTCGGAATTCGTGCCGGACAAGAATAACTGCGACTCTATGTTCCGGGTATATGTGGATGCTCCGACAGGCAGCGGCACGGTTAGTGTAAAAGACAGGTTCGGAAATACTTTTACTTCATCAATTACGTGGTAATGAAAAGAATTCTGATTGTTATATTCCTGCTGGCTTCCTGCCTGGCTCTCCGGGCCGGGGGCATAAGCAGCGCCAAGGAACTCCAGGCCTTCATCGAAGCTTGTAACTCCGGAGCCGACATTATGCCATGGTGCGATGCGGACAGCACCGTCGTCCTCACGGCCGACATAGATCTGGCCAAGCTGCGAAAGATGCCTCAAGTGGCTGCTTTCAGCGGCCGTTTCGACGGCAAAGGCTTCTGCATCAAGGGCTGGAAGACCCAGTACGGTCTGTTCCATGTGCTGTCCGCCAACGGAGTGGTGAGCAATCTCACCATAGATTCGTCCTGCACCCTTACAGTGGATTCCAAGGCTGCCGAATTCCGTGCCGGCTTCATTGCCGACACCAACGAAGGCATGATAGTGGATTGCGTTAACCTCGGTACCATAAAGCACAGCTGTGCCTATGCTGCAGGACCCATATTCATCGGAGGCATAGCCGGTTACAATCATTTCGTCATACTTCGCTGCCGCAACGGGGGCAAGATAGTATCCGACGTGTCCGGCGAAGCCAAGGAGAGCGTTTTCCTGTCCGTAGGCGGCATCAGCGGAGGCTCTACGGGCAACCCTGCGGCCGGCAGTACCGTAGCCCGCTGCGAGAACACTGGTGAGGTGAGTGCCGTCAGCAGTCTCTCCTCCATGTTCGTAGGCGGCATTACCGGCAACAGCGGCAAGACTTCCATCAAGTACTGCGTGAACCGAGGAAAGGTAACTGCCGACATCCGCGCCACCGAAGAGGGTGCGGTAAACGGATGGGCCCGCGCCGCAGGTATCGCCGGCCAGACCAAGGCCGATATTATCCGCTGCGACAATTTCGGAGCGGTGACCGCAGAGGGTGCCTGCGGGGCCAACGTGGGAGGAATAGTGGGAATGCCCCACGCCGCCCTGGTCATTGCGGACTGCCTCAATTACGGAAAGGTGTGCTCCCTTGTGGAGAACGTATCCAATACCGGCGGCATTGCCGGCAACATAGGCCGCCCGGTGCACGTGCGCAAGTGCGAGAACTGGGGAGAGGTGCGCTTCGACGGCATCAGCTCCCGCAGCCGTTCTACCGCCGGCGGCATTGTAGGCAATATCTACGTGGTGGCGTCTGCAACTGCCGGCACCTATGTGCGCGAGTGCATCAACCACGGCAGCGTGTATGCGGGAGACGGCGGCAACAAGTATGACGCCGGCAACCGCAATGCCGTTCATGCCGCTGGCATAGTGGCTTACGCCGAAGGCCGGAACGACCTCCTCGCCTTCGTAAGCGATTGTACCAACGAGGGTAACGTCACCTGCGTCTCCGGCCGCAAAGGCTCCGTCTGCGCTTCTGCCGTAGCCATCCCCACTGATGGCAGCGCTGTAAGGGACCAGGCTGTGCCGGTGAAAGCCGTAGCGGGTGCGCCCAACGTGAGCGGCACCGTTAAGACGGCTGACGGCAGGCCGATGGAGGGCATTGTGGTCACGGATGGCCGCCAGTGCGTCAAGACTGCCGCCGACGGCTCTTATTCCATGACCAGCGACTTCTCTGAGGCCCGTTTCATTTATCTCAGCCTGCCGGCAACCGTGGAGATACCCTTGAACGACGGCATTCCGTCCTTCTTCCGCCGTATTCCGCGTTATGCCGAGGCGGTACAGGCCGATTTCGTGCTTACTCCCAAGCAGGAAGTTGACAATTACACCCTTATGATGATTGCCGACCCGCAGGTTCGTCCCTATGGAGTGGACGGCTCCATGGAGGTGTGGCATGACGTAGTGGCGCCCGATGCGGAAGCGTTCCGCACCTCTTGCGGCGGGGAAGTGTATTCCATCAACCTGGGCGACCTGGTATACAATTACATGTATGCATGGGACGACTACATGGATGCCGCGGAGCAGATCAAGTGCCCCACTTTCAACGTGATAGGCAATCACGACTACGACCAGGCCAACCTTTTCGAGACGGAGCAGGGCAACGTCTATTTCGAAACTTACGTCGGCCCGGACCACTATTCCTTCGACCTTGGCCGCATCCACTTCGTAGTGCTCAACAACATATTGTACGACCGTCCTTCCACCAAGAAGAGCTATCATTACGGCCTTGACGACCGCGAGCTCGAGTGGCTGAAGGCCGACCTCGAGTCGGTGCCCAAAGACAAGATTATCTTTACTTGTTCGCACCATAACCCGTTCAAGACTCCCAATACTTCACCCCACGGCTCGCACAATGTGTACAGCTTGCACTACGCAGACTATCTGGCGTTGCTGTCGCAATATAGGGAAGTATATGCCTGGAACGGGCACAACCACCAGAACTTCTACTACAACTACAAGGGAAAGGCTACCAAGCATGGCGCACCAAACATTCAGTGTATCAGCGTTGCCCGCTGCACCGGGGCCCTGCGTCTCAACAAGTGGCTCGGCGCATCCGGCGAACCCCAGGGTTATATGGTGGTGAATGTAGCAGGCGATTCGCTCGACTGGTACTACAAGTCCGTAGGCAAGGACAAGGACTACCAGATGCGCGTCTATACGCCTTCCCGTTCCGTCGACGGTACCGTACAGGTCAATATCTGGAACTGGTCCGAAGGGTGGAGCCAGCCCCAGTGGTACGAGAACGGGCAGCTCGTAGGCGATATGGAATTCAGCCCGGGCAGGGATCCGGACTATGTGGATGTGTTCGCCACGGTAACCAACAAGACTACCCGCAAATATTGCGCTCCTCAGGAGAGCTCAATATTGTTCAAAATACGGCCCACACCCGGAGTGACCGGAGGGGAAGTCCGCGTGACCGATATGTTCGGAAACAGCTATTCACAGAGCATAACTTGGTAAAAACTATATATTTATGAAGAAAATTATTTACAAAGTCCCGGCTACGGAGTACGTCGGGTCCATTACAGAAGAAGTTCTGGCCCAGTCCAGCGGCGGAACGTTAGCAACACCTGATTTAATTGAAGAAGAATTGGAATGGTAATTATGAAAAAGAGTATCGTTATTTCGCTTGCGGCAATAGTGTTGCTGGCAGGCTGTGCAAAGGAAATTACCGCTCCTGAAGCTACTGTCGGGACCGACAACAGTACTTATGTCCTTCGTCTGGGTATCCCGGAAACCAAGACCGTGCTTGGCGATCTCAATGGCAACAAGCGCAAGGTTTACTGGTCAGACGGTGACCAGATCAATGTCAACGGCAATGTTTCCAATGCCCTTTCAGGCATCGCTTCCAATTGCACCGAGGCGGAATTTTCTTTCGCCGATCCTCAGACTGCACCCTACAATATTCTCTATCCTGCATCCATCTGGAAAGATGCCAATACGGTAACCCTGCCTGCCGAGCAGCAGTACCAAGCCGGCTCTTTCACCGACGGCACATGCCCTATGGCAGCGTACAGCGCAGACGGTCTTTCCGCTACGCTCAAGTATCTCTGCGCCGTAGTTAAGGTGCCCGTCAAGAAGGCCGCCGACGGCGACAAGATCGCCGCTGTTTACTTTGCCAGCGAAGGCAGCGAGAATGTGAGCGGAGACTTCGCCATCGATTTCCAGAATGCTACCCTCACCCCTGCATCCGGAAGTCCCGAGGTGCGCGTTAACGTGGGGCAGGATCTTTCCGCCGACCAGGCACTCGACATTTACATCGTGGTGCCCGCCGCAACCTATGCCAGCGGCTTCAAGGTGTCCGTAGTGGATGTGAACGACCACGTAATGGTCAAGGAGAAGACCGGCTCCGTCACCCTCGAGGCAGGCCACGTGTACAACCTGCAAGAGTTTGAATTCGTACCTGATGCCGCTCCTGCGGAGGTCAATATCAGCAACGCCAACGACCTTATCCAGCTGGCTACAAACTACAACAACGGTATGTACACCGGGCAGGAGCTTACCGTGAACATGACCGGCGACGTCACTTTCAACGCCTCCACGTCTGCCGCTTATGCCGCTACCGGCGGTATCGGTACCGCAGATGACGGATCCGGCAACTCCAACTACTTCCACGGAACTTTCAACGGCAACAACAAGTCCATCAAGAGCTATACCGGCAACGTGCCTATTTTTGCCTACATAGGCTCCAGCGGCAGCGTCAAGGACCTCGTGATAGATTCCAGCTGCAGCTATGCTTTCTCTCAGGGCAACGTGGCCGATGCCTACTTCGCACCCGTGGCCAACTATCACAAGGGCGTGATAGACAACGTTAAGGTAAATGCTACCATTTCGTTGGCCGAAGCAACTGATGTTGAATATCTTACCGCTGTCGGCGGCATAGTGGGACGCAGTACCACCGGTACCATCAGCAACAGTACTTTTGCGGGCGCAATCGATATTGCAGACGTATTCAGCACCAATAAGAAGCTCCTTGTGGGCGGTATCGCGGGATACACATCCAATGCGGCCGGAACCATAGACCACTGTACCTTCGACGGAACTATAGGCGTAGCGGCTTTGGTCAAGAGCGACGACAAAACCGATGCTCACCTCGTAGTGGGAGGTATCGTAGGTTACAACAGGGCTACGGTTTCCAATTGTGAGAGCAAAGACCATCCTACAGTAGCCACGCTTCATTCCAGCAGCGTAGGAACTATAGTCGTCAAGACCGTCAACTCCTACTATACTGCAGTCGGAGGCATTGCAGGCGAGAATCTGGGTGTGATAACATCTTGTAATAATGTCGCCGCCGTATTCAATACCATATTCAAGGGCGGAGATGCTACCGGACGTTACTTAAGGTCCGGCGGTATTGTCGGCAAAAACGATGCTGAAGGCGTAGTGGAAGACTGTACCAACAGCGGATCTGTCCAGCACCGTTCCAACCCTCGTCTCCAGTCACTCGGCGGTATTGTGGGACATAATTCCGGTACCGTGACAGGCTGCTACAACAGCGGAGTCGTAAATCATATGACTACCGGTATATCCGGAGCTACGAACAAGGGTGGCCGAATCGTCAATCTGGGCGGTATCATAGGCGATAACCTGGACGGTGCAGTAGTGAGCGACGTACACAATGAAGCCGATATCCAGATATCTGCCATGGAGTCCAATTACGACACCACCCACGACAAGCCTGTCTGCGAAGTACGAATGGGTGGAGTGATTGCCTACAACCTTGCTGCAATCGACGGAGGCGGCTCCAAGAATATCACCAATACCGGCCAGGTTTATTTCAGCCCCAACTTTGCCAATCAGTTCATAGGCTATGAGCTCGGCGGCATTGTGGGCTACTCCTTGGCCTCCGTGCAGAATGCCAAGAACAGTGGCTATGTGTATTTCCGCTGGGATTCCGATACTAATGTCGCAAGCAAGGTTTATCTGGGCGGCATAGTCGGTAAGATGGACGCCGACGGCACCATCTCCGGATGTGTCAACGAAGGCGGCGACAATAAAGCAGGTGAGGTCAACCTTTATGTCAAGGCCGGTGCTGCAAAGCACACCGACAACTATATAGGCGGTATCCTGGGCTATAGTGAAAGCAATGTGGCTATCTCCGGCTGCTCCAACAGCGGTTATGTTCACGGCGGTAACACTACCAAGCAGAACGGTACTTCCTGCTATGCGGGCGGCATCGTGGCCAAACTGGGCGGCGCTTCTTCCATCGCGAACTGTACTAACAGCGGAACCATCAAGAACGACCACAGCTCCAATTCAGGCGGCAACTCCAACACCGCCTACAACGGTGGCATCGCCGGATGGGTCTCCGGAACTGTCGAGTCTCTGGTCAGCATTACAGGCTGCGAACACAATACCACCGAACTCGCTCCCCGTCGTGGATACAGCGGCGGCATCGTGGGCTATGCCAACTATGCTTCACTGCAGAACAACAATGTTGCCGGAACCAACTTCAGCGGCTCTGCCTACTATATCGGCGGTGTGGCCGGATGGGCGGTGAATACCTCCATCTCCAATTGCAACGTCACCGGAACCAGCATTACCTCCACCCAGGTCCAGAGGGCCGGCGGTCTGGTAGCAAGGCTTGGAGACGGCAGCGTGCTGAATGGATGCTCCACCAAGATCAGCTCTATCGTTGGACCTGAAGCGGTTGGAGAAGGTGTGGTCCTTATCTACGGTGCGGTAGCCGGAGAAAGCACTGCTACCAGTACTATCCAGAATTGCCACTATCCTTCCAGCGGAACCATGACTGGCGTAGGTGAGAGCTATCCTTGGCAGATTTGCGGAGATAGCAATTTCATCGACGGTGGCGGCAATACGGCCAACCTGTAGTAATTATTATCTATGAAGAGAGTTGACTTCATAGTCCTGCTTCTGCTCCTGCCGGCCCTTTTGCTTGGGCTGGCGGGATGCGGACAGCAGGGTCCTGAGACTCTGCCCGAGGACGTCACCATACTCAAACTTGGCCTGCCAGGCGAGAGCAAGACTACAATAGGAACGTCCCAGGACGGCAAGCGCAAGGTCTATTGGGCAGACGGCGACTGCATCTGCCTGAACGGCGCCGTATCCTACCCTTTGGACGGAGTGGAAGAGAATCAGACGTCTGCCAGTTTCCGCGTTCAGGGGAGTTTTACGTTGCCCTATAATGTGCTGTATCCGGCTTCTTTATGGAAAGACGACGCCACCGTAACGCTTCCTGCCTCTTCAAACTGGTCCGCTACTGTAGCTGCGCCTATGGCTTGCAGGATTACCGAGGCAGACGGGGAAGCAAGCCTGAAGCACCTGAGTACCGTTCTGCGGCTTGCAGTCCTGGGCTCCGGTCAGCTCTCTTCGGTATCCTTCAAGGGTAATGCCGGAGAGCAGGTGTGCGGTGATTTCAGCATTGATTATCAAGCAGGTACGCTTACTTCTGCATCTACTGCAGACGCTGACAAGGAGTTGGTAATGACAGTCGGACAGGAGCTTTCTGCGGATACTCCGCTGGAACTCTTCCTCTGCATTCCTTCGCAGAATTACGGGTCAGGCTTTACCGTCACCCTGTCTGACAGCGACGGCAAGTCCATGAGCATACAGCGCGGATCCGCCATCGAGTGCGCCGCCGGACATATCCTGGTGCCGGCTGCAATTACCTATGCCCCTTCGCAGGAGGTGAGCGCCTTCGAGTTCGGCCTCGGAGAGATGGAGATGGATGTGCTTGTGCTGGGCGACTACAATGTGCACGGACGCGTAGTGGATACCGCCGGAAATCCTTTGGAAGGCGTTGTAGTGACCGACGGAGAAGTGTGCGTCAAGACCTTCTACGACGGATCCTTCTACCTCATGAGCGAATTCGAAGCTTCAGACTTCATCTATATCAGCACTCCTGCCGGCTACCTTCCGCCCGTGGAAGGGGGAATACCCAAGTTCTACAAGGACAGGGCCTCTTTGAGCTGGAACAATAAGGTGCTGGAATGCGGGGATTTCGTGCTCACTCCAGTGGCGAATCCGGACAACTGCACTATCTTCTTCACCGCTGACCCTCAGCCGAGGGGTTCGAAGTGGAGCATGGATAATATCGCTTACCGCTCTCTTGCCTGCTGCAACGACCTTTACAAGGAACTCAAGGAGACTGCCGCATCCGTGACGGGACGCCAGGTTTACGGTATCTGTCTTGGAGACATAGTGCATGAAGATATGGCTCTGTTCTCCAATTATGCCGACGGACTCAGCACTCTCGGCTACCCGACTTTCAACGTAATCGGCAACCACGACAACGACCCGACCGCCTACGATGATGCCGGCGGAGCGGGGCCTTTCGAGTCCTGGTTCGGCCCCCGCAACTATTCCTTCAACATAGGAAAGATGCATTTCGTGATGCTGGACGACCTTGCCATGTACAGGTCGGGCGGCGAACTTAAGTCGTACAACAACGGACTGGACGACATAGCCTGGAACTGGCTCAGTGCCGACCTTGCTACCGTCAGCAAGAACACCACTCTGATGGTATGTGCTCACGCCGCCATGTTCCGCAAGTCCCCGGACGGAGAGGTTTCCGGCAGGGAAGCCACCCTTCACGGCGAAGATTACGGCTCGTTGATTCGTTCTTTCAGCAAAATCCATGCGTGGGCGGGGCACTCCCACTCCACGTTCAATTACATCTATCCCACCACTCACCGCTACAGGAACCTGGAAGTCCATACCCTGGCCCGCTCCACCGGAGAACTCTGGACCAACGAGTATTTGTCTGCAGGTACGCCCCGCGGCTTCACCGTAGTGGAGATAAGGAACGGCGTGATAGACTCCTGGCGCTTCCATCCTACCAAGTACCAGTCCGACACTTTCCGCGGAAGCAAGAAACCCGCATACAAGTACAGGGACTGGATATACAACAGTTCCGGCGTGGCCATGAGGAACGGCAAACCTCTGGACGAAAGCTACCAGATGCATGTTTATCCTCCGGGATCCTATGCATCCGGCGACGGCTACATGTATGTGAACGTGTTCCTCTGGGATACCAAGTGGGATAATCCGGTGCTTATTTCCGGCGGAACCACCAGGGAAATGGAGTTGGTAACTGCATCCGACAAGTATGACTTGGGCGAGTATGAGATAGACACCTTCTACAAGGCTAATTCCTCCATACTCAAGGGCTACAGCGGCTATCCCGCCACTCCTTCCGAGAATTATCCTCACACCTTGTTCAGGGTGTCGGCTCCGGCCAGCGGTTCCGGCACGGTGATGGTTACCGACCGCTTCGGGAATGAGTACCGTCAGGCGGTCTCCTGGTAGCTTAAAGGCCCGGGATGCCGAAAACGCCCGGGCCTTGCGCCAGTTGCACTTCTTGATTATTAATGTGCGAAGGGCTTGATACAACGAAGATGAATGATATATTGTTAAATATTAAAGACTTACACGCCGGGATCGAAGGGCGGGAAATATTGAAGGGCGTGAATTTGACAATACGCCGCGGAGAAGTGCACGCCATAATGGGGCCCAACGGTGCCGGAAAATCTACGCTCAGTGCCGTGCTTGCCGGGCGTCCGGACTATAAGGTGCTCGGCGGCAGCGTCAGCTACGATGGCCGCAACTTGTTGGAAATGACCCCGGAAGAGCGTTCCTGGGCCGGCATTTTCCTAAGTTTCCAGTATCCCGTGGAAATTCCCGGCGTGAGCATCACCAACTTTATGAAGGCCGCTTTGAATGCCCGCCGGAAGGCCATGGGGCAGGAAGAGCTGAAGCCTGCCGAATTCCTAAAGCTGCTGAAGGAAAAGATGGCCTTCGTGCAGATGAAAGGGGAATTCGCAAAGCGGGAAGTCAACGTCGGCTTCTCCGGAGGTGAAAAAAAGCGCAACGAGATATTCCAGATGGCCATGCTGGAGCCGGTATTCAGCATACTGGACGAGACCGACAGCGGACTTGATGTGGACGCGCTCCGCATCGTCGCCGACGGGGTGAACCGCCTGCGTTCGCCCCGCAGCGCCTCGGTCGTCATCACCCATTACCAGCGCCTGCTGGAGTACATAGTGCCGGATGTCGTGCACGTTCTCAAGAACGGCCGCATCGTTGCCACCGGCGGCATCGAGCTCGTGCAGCAGATAGAAAACGAAGGATACGACAGCATAGATGGATAACATAGTTTACCTTGCCGGCCGGGATGCGCTTCCAACTTACCTTCGACTTGGAGAGGGGGAGGAATTGAAGATGACTGTAGTGGTGCCAGAGGGGGTAAGTTGCCGTCTTGCCCTCGAAATCGACATGGACGGCCCCGGAGCGTCCCTGGACCTTGCAGGGGCCAGCTTCAGCAGCGCCGGCGAAGATGTAAGCATTCACATGATCGTGCGCCACAATGTGCCAGGCTGCCGTTCGGAGCAGCTTTTCAAGAGCGTGGCCGGAGGAAGTGCCAGGGTGGAGTTCGACGGGCTGGTATATGTGGCCCGGAATGCCGTGCGCACCATCGCCCATCAGCAGAATCACTCCCTGTTGCTTTCTGAGTCGGCCGTTGTACAGTCCCGCCCCCAGCTGGAGATCTATGCCGACGATGTGGAATGTTCGCACGGAGCCACCACCGGTTTCCTTAATCCTGAGGAACTCTTCTACATGCGCAGCCGCGGCATTCCCGAGGATATTGCCCGCCAGATGCAGATAGAGGCCTTCCTCGCTCCGGTTCTGGCTCGCGCAGAGGCCGCTGCCGTATGACCGTTTACACTTGTACGAAAGTAAATATCGGCCTGAACGTGCTTCGGCGCCGCCCCGACGGATACCATGACCTGGAGACCCTCTTCGTGCCGTATCACGGCTTCGGCGACCGGCTGGACGTGGATGTTTCCGACGAGCTTTCTATACAGATATTCCGGAAGGAAGGGGTGGACTGGGACCCTATGCAGGACCTTACGGTGAAGGCCTGGAGGCTGCTGAAAGCCGATTTCCCCCAGTTGCCGCCGGTAGGCATACGCCTGTGGAAGGACGCTCCCGTGGGAGCGGGGCTCGGCGGCGGTTCGGCTGATGCCGCCTTCATGCTTAAGGCCCTCAACGAGCTGTGCAGCCTGGGGCTGGGGCAGTCTGAACTGGCCGCTTACGCTGCGAGGCTCGGCTCCGACTGCGCCTTTTTTATAGGCCCCGCTCAGGCAGACGGGGCGGCCGCCGGCGCTTCGGAACTGTGTCCTATGTTCGGGAGCGGCAGGGGGGAGATATTGGAGCCGTTCGAGCTGGACCTGTCCGCCTATGAACTGAAGGTGGAAATACCACTTGCGGCCGGCGGAGCGCCTGTGGCAGTAAGTACCAGGGAAGCCTATAGCGGAGTCGTTCCCCGGGAACGGCGAATCCTTTCGCTACGGGAGGCGCTGAAGCTGCCGGTGGAGCAGTGGAAAGGGGTTGTGGTCAATGATTTCGAAGCCAGCGTATGCCCTCTTCATCCGGAAATCCCGGCAATGATAGCCGATTTTTACCGGAGAGGAGCCGTTTATTCGTCGATGTCCGGTTCTGGGTCGTCTGTTTTTGGCATTTTTCCTCGTTAAAAGGACCTTTCTATTGATTTGAGCACGGAATTTGCTATCTTTGCAGACTATTCTGTAAATGAAGCGGATTGCGTTCATATTGTTTATGCTGTTTTTTGCATTGCGGCTCGGAGCCCAGACCACCAAGGTCAGCGGCACCGTGCACGATGCCCAGACAGGTGAAGCTATTCCCTTCGCAGGTATTTATTTCAAGAATACTACCATCGGCCTCACCGCCGATATCGACGGAAAATTCATCATCGAAACCCGCGACCCCGAGGCAAAACTGCTGGTGTGCCAGCTTCTCGGTTACGAGCCGCAGGAGATTGAAATAAAGCACGGAGCTTTTTCCCACGTGGATTTCAAGCTCAAACTTGCAGACAATCAGCTGCCCGGTGCATTCGTAAAGGCGGATAACCGGAGGATAAGGCGCCTGCTGGCAAATATCGACGCCCATCGCCCCAAGAACGATCCGGATTTTCGCCCTTGCTTCAAGTGCAATGTGTACAATAAGATGGAGCTGGACCTCTCGCATCCCCGCGAGGTGCTCACCAACAAGCGTTTCCTTAAGGAGTTCGGCTTTATCTTCGATTATATGGACACCTCCGTAGTGAGCGGCGTTCCATATCTTCCTGTCATGATTTCCGAGTCTGTGGTAGAGCGCAGGCACACTTCCAATCCTACTGTGGATAATGAGCTGATTACCGCCAACCGCATTTCCGGCATCAATCCGGATGCCAATATGCTCAGCCAGTTCACCGGCAGCATGCACCTGCAGGTCAATTTCTACCGTCCCTTCATCAACAGCTTCAACGTAGAGTTCCCCTCCCCTATACAGAGGAACGGACTGCTGTTCTATAATTATTACATCATAGACTCGCTGAAAGTGGACGGCCGCAAGACCTACCTGGTGCGCTATCATCCCAAGCCGGGTATCTCGTCACCGGCATTCGACGGAGAAATGCACATTGACGCCGAAGAGTTCGCCGTCAGGCATATTACCGCAAAGATGGTTCGCGGAGGTAATGTCAACTGGCTGAGGGATATAGTCTTGGAGACTGATTATCAGCGCCTTCCGGACTCTACTTGGTTCTACGGCCAGGACAAGATGTATGCGGATTTTTCCATTGCCCTCGGTGACTCCACGCGCATGATGTCCGTAATAGGCAACAGGCAGCTGAACTACACCAACCTGGATTTCTCCCCTATGGAGCCCTTGAATCCCGGCGACGGAAAAGTGAAGGTGCTGGAAGATGCCAACCACAAGGACGAGAACTTCTGGATAGAGGAGCGTCCTTATGAGCTCTCCGCCAAGGAGCAGGGAGTATATGACATGGTGGACCAGATACAGAACGTAGATTTGTACAAGGTCGCATACAAAGTGGCCTATACCCTCGCCACCAGCTACTACGACATTGGCCCCATAGGCATAGGAATAGGCCAGTTGTACAGCAAGAACGAGCTTGACGGGCATAAGGTAAGACTCAGCTTGCATACGTCCAAGGAACTGAGCAAGACTTTCAGGGCTACCGGCGCCGTCTCTTATTGCTCCAACAAGAACGAGAACGATTCCCAGGTCAAGGGTTTCCTTACCTATGAGCACCTTTTCAAGAAGGAGCCGCAGCGCAAACTCACATTGGACGCCAGGTACGATGTGTTCCAGCTGGGCAAGGGTGAGAGCAACCTCACGAGCGACAACTTCCTCACATCCTTTTGGGGTAAGCAGTCCAAACTGGCGCCCATGACCAATTTCTCGGCCCGCTACGAGCACGAGTTCTCCATGAACTTCAATACCGACGCCCAGATAGGCCTGCAGCGCTATTTCTCCAACCGCTTCGTGCCTATGGTTGACTGGAACGGCAACGTGATTCCGAGCGTGGCTGTGAACCAGCTCAAGTTCCAGGCCCGTTTTTCCTGGGAAGAGACGGTCAACCGAGGCTTCTATACCAAGACCTATATCCACTCGGACTATCCTATAGTAAGTTTGAACCTGGAGGGCTCTGTCCCCGGTCTCGGACGCCAGAACGAGTTGTCGTTTTTCCGCCCCTCGATGGAGGTGTATTGGAAATTCCGCATTCCACCTCTGGGGGTTTCTGAACTGGACCTGAATGCCGGTTCCATTATAGGCCGTGTGCCCTGGATGCTGCTTCAGATGTATCCGGGCAACGCAACCAATATCGAGGACAAGACGGCGTTCTCCTGCATGGAATACTTCGAGTTTGGCTCCGATACCTGGGCTACTCTGTTCTGGTACCACTGCTTCAACGGCTTCTTCCTCGGTAAGATTCCGCTCATCAGCAAGTTGCAGTTGCGTGAGGAGTTCTCCGCCAAGATGGCCTACGGTACTCTCCGCGATTGGAACAACGGCACCGACGCCAAGTACGGGGCAATGATGCAGTTCCCCTTCGGCATGAAACCTTTGAACGGTGTGCCGTACATAGAGCTGGGTGCCGGAATTTCCAATATCTTCCGTGTGCTCAGGGTGGACTTCATCTGGAGAGTGACGCACAGGGAAGTGGAGGCTCTGGGAGCCGACGGTAAGATTCAGATGGTTCCCGCCCGCCGCTTGTGGACAGTAAACGTGGGCGCCGAATTCCGCTTCTAGAGCAGACCTTCCGGCAAGTCCATCACGATGGTGCGGGAAGCTTTATCTACGGAAACTATAAGATCTTGATGCAGGGGGACCAGGCTGTCGCCGACCTGCAGGCATGGATTGCCGGGAATGGCTTCTGTTCCGCTGATTATGCCCACGAAGGCGTCTCCGTTGTAAAGGCTCCAGCCGATTAGGGATTCTTCGTCGGCGCCGTCATCTTCCACGTCCAGGCAGATCTCCTTTCCCACCAGTTCTTCGGCATCTGCAAGATTGCGGCAGTCGGTCAGGCGGACTATGGCGCGGGTGCCTCCCTTCGGAGTGAGCTTTTCGATAAAAAACGGAACCGGCAGTCCGTCGAAAACGACGAATACCGGTTCCTCGGTGTTGATTTCCTCGGCGTCGATGTCAAGCAGTCCGATAAGGATCTCGCCTTCGGTGCCGTTGGATTTCAGGATTTTTGCTATCGGAAGCATTATGCCTCGGCGGCGGGTGCTTCTTCAGCTGCGGCTTCCTCGGCAGGTGCCTCGGCGGCGGCCTTCTCGGCAGCCTGCTGGGCAGCGAGCTCAGCGGCCTTCTTTGCAAGAGCCTCTGCGCGTGCCTGGTTTACCTTGGCTTCCTCTGCCTTTGCAGCTTTCCGGGCCTCGATATCGGCATTCTTGAGTCCGGTCTTCTTGGCCTCGATCTTGGCATCCCTGCCAGCTTTCCAGTCGTTCCACTTTTTGTCTGCAACTTCCTGGGTGAGAGCTCCCTTGGCTACGCCGCCATCAAGATGGTGACGAAGGAGGACTCCCTCGTAGGAGAGGATGCGGCGAGCGGTGAGAGTGGGCTCTGCACCTACCTTAATCCAAGCCAGTGCGCGCTCGAAGTTGAGCACGATGGTAGCAGGGTTGGTGTTGGGGTTGTAGGAGCCGATCTGCTCGATGTAACGACCGTCACGCGGAGCGCGTGCGTCTGCCACTACAATGTGGAAGAATGCGAAATTCTTCTTACCGTGGCGCTGTAAAC
>CAMKQN010000005.1:0-55286 GCA_946414935.1 uncultured Bacteroidales bacterium | reverse complement strand
CTCTGAGCTTCGCCAGCGATTCGCGGCGGATTTGCTCCTGTTCGCTAAGTTCAATATTCATAACGGCACAAAGATACATTTTTTCGGTGTTTTTTACTATATTCGCGACCTAAGGTCTATCCAAAAATATCTGCAGACTCGCATTCGGATTCAACGACAAAACTTTTATATGGCAGAAAAAATTGCAAAACTGATGAATGATTCACCGCTGGCGCGGTGGACAGTACTGGTGCTGGTAGCACTGATGATGTTCTTCGCTTACATGTTCGTGGACGTGATGTCCCCCCTCAAATCACTGGTTGAAAGCAACCTGGGCTGGAACAGCAGCGTGTTCGGCACTTATGCCGCCTCCGAGTACATTCTGAACGTGTGCGGTTTCCTGATTATCGCCGGCGTTATCCTGGACAAACTGGGCGTACGCTTCTCCGGCGTTCTTTCGGCCGGCCTCATGGTTGCCGGCGCCGCCATCAAATTCGTGGGCATAAGCGACTGGTTCCAGACCACCGGATTCGCCCAGTGGCTCGGCAGCTGGTGGGTGGAGATGCCTGCAAGCGCAAAAATGGCATCCCTGGGCTTCATGATTTTCGGCTGCGGCTGCGAAATGGAAGGCACCAACGTCTCCAAGATTCTGGCCAAATGGTTCAAAGGCAAAGAGATGGCTATGGCAATGGGCTTGGAAATGGCCATCGCCCGTCTGGGTGTATTCGCCGTAATGTGGATTGCGCCAATCATTTCCAACGCCGCCGGCGGCTCTATTCTTGCCCCTCTCGGCTTCTGCGGCGCCCTGCTGTGCATAGGCCTCATCAATTTCATCATCTTCGGCGTAATGGACCGCAAGTTCGACAAGGAGCTGGTGGCAGCCGGCCTGGCTACAGACGAGAAGTCTCCCGAAGACGAATTCCACCTGAGCGACCTCGGCGCCATATTCAAGAGCAAGATGTTCTGGATTGTCGCATTGCTCTGCGTACTCTACTACAGCGCCATCTTCCCGTTCCAGAGATATGCTCCCAACTTCCTCGAAGAGACTCTCGGAATAGATGCCGCCACCGCAGCACGGCTGTTCAGTTGCTTCCCCATCCTTGCAATGGTGCTTACCCCTATACTGGGAGGTTTCCTGGACCGTATTGGCAAAGGAGCCAGCATGCTGATGCTGGGTTCGGTAATCATGATCGCCTGCCACCTGAGCTTCGCGTTCCTGCTTCCACTGTTCCCCCAGAAATGGTTTGCAGTGGTGCTCATCGTGGTGCTTGGAGTAAGTTTCTCTCTTGTACCGGCAGCCCTGTGGCCTTCAGTTCCCAAGATTATCGATGAAAAGATTCTCGGCAGCGCTTACTGCCTCATCTTCTGGGTACAGAACATCGGCCTCTGCCTGGTTCCCATGCTCATAGGGTCCCTGAGACAGAGCACCGGAGGCTACACCATACCTATGATAGTGTTCTCCAGCTTCGGCGTGCTGGCTTTCATCTTCAGCCTGTTGCTGAAGAGCGAAGACCGCAGGAAGAACTACGGTCTGGAGCTGCCGAACATCAAGAAGTAGTCATTAAAGCTGCGGTTCCGCCCTGTTGCAAGGGCGGTTCCGCTCAGCGCCTGTCCGGCTCGAAAGGGCAGGGCCGCTGGAAGGTCTGTTCAAATTTTACGCTGCCGTCGGCGGCGTAAATTTTTATCTGTACCGGAGTCTTGGGAGAGGATGTCTTGGCCACGAACATGTGGTAGGTAACATCCTTTGAACTCTTGCGGCTGTGTTTGTACGGATTCATCAAACGGGGCAGTTCGTAGGCAAAGTTCTTGGTGGGATCTTCGTACTGAGTCTGCTGGACCTTCAGTTTCTTGTTCTTTTCAATCATCTCCACGCGGTCTCCGGGCTCCCAGCCCCAATAGTTGAGCATCACATAGTTACGCCATTTCTTCTTGCCGTAGTCCAGACGGGTGTCGGAATACAATTCCTGTTGTTTCTTTACGCCCTCGCTGGCACGGTATGCTTCTCCCACGGAATTCAGGTCGTAGAAGCGGTAGTATTTTTCACCGTAAGCATAGGTTTCCAGCCTGTAATGAGGTTCCTTTCCGGATTCAAACTCGGCAATCCATATACCGGCATCGGCGCCGTCGCTGCTATAGAGCGGCCAGCCCTGGGGGGTGGTCCACATTATCCCGGAAGTAGCCGGCAGCGTACGCTGGTGCAGTTTGGGGAAATCGGCATGGTCGCAGATGTCGTTACGGTGCGTATGCCCGGAAAACACCGTGGCCCCCTCCTTGAAAGGCTCCACGAGCGCATGCAGCCGTTCCACCTGGGCGCGCGGCATGAGCAGGCCGGATTCCCGGCCCGAATACAGCACCGGGGCATGCGTGCAGATGAAGATACGGGCGTCTTCGTCCACCAGGTCAAGGTCTTTTTGAAGCCAGGCAAACTGGGCTTCGGTAAGTATGCTCTTGTAGCTGCGGTCACCTTTTACGCCCGGGGCCTTCTTGCCCTTTCCTTCTACGTTTACATAATAAATGTTATCCAGAAATATCCAGTGGTCGTCACCTATGTTCACGGAAAACTGGCCGGGCCCCCAGCAGTCCCTCTCCCGCCAGCCTGCACGGCGGTCCACATCTTCGCCCACTATCGAAGGGTCGTGGTCGTGGTTGCCCATCACTGTGTACATAGGCGTAGGATAGCAGAGGTCCTGCAGCAGGCGCAGGCCGTCGGACTCGTTGAACTGAAACTCGCCCCAATAGATATCGTGGGTGGTATCGCCCAGGTTCACGGTGTAGATAGGATGCTGCGAAGCTGCGGTCTCACGGCGCACCACCGGCATCACCTCCGCCTTGAAACGCTGGATATCATCGCGGGCGGGATCGTTGGTAAGATGCATGTCGGCCAGCAGAACTATGGTGTAGCGGCGCTGAATCTGCTTTTCCAGCACGAAATCGTGTATCTCTTCCTGTTCTGCCGGAAGGTGCAGGGGCTGCCAGAAACCCGGACGGAGCCCGTCTATGCTGCGGGCGATATAGCCGGCGGGAGTAACTATGAAAACCGTCCCGTCGGACTTGTCGGAATCGATTGAATATCTGCCGTTTGAATCAGTAAGGACTATGGATACTCCGTCGGATACGGGCACGCCCTTCACGGGAGCGGTGCCACATGTTACCCGCCCGCTGATATTGCCGGCGAAAACGGCGGAGCCGCACAGGCACGAGGCCAGAATCAAAAGGAAACGTTTCATAATGCTTTCTTGGGCTTTCCGAGCATACAAACAAGGGTAGAAATAATGCCGCCGATGGGACACCACCAGGTCCAGGCAATGTAGTTATGTCCGAAGAATTCTTTCTGGAACATCAGAGGGATGATAATCAGGGCGCCCACTATCAAGGCGGCGATGACGCTGCGGCTGTTGCCGCGCTTGGTAAAGATTGCAGTCAGGAAAACGCCTATCATACCCGCATAGGCAAAACACATGATGCCTGTGGCGAAGTCCACCAGGTTCAGGCCGCTGCTTTGCTGCATCACACAAGTCACTATTGCAAAGCCGGTCAGCATCATGCCCATCAGGCCTACCATCCAGCGGGAAGAAGAAATCTGGTCCTTGTCGCTCTTTACGGCTTTACCCCGCTTTGCGCGCAGGGGCAGGTAGAGGTCGGCCACGAAACTGGAGGCCATGGAATTGATGGCGGAGTTGAAGCTTGACAGTGCGGCCGCCAGCAGGCCGGTAATCATCAGGCCGCGTACGCCCACGGGAATGTGGTTCTTGATGTACTGGGGGAAGATGTCGCGGGCGTCGCTGAAGAAGGCGGTGCTCAGGGCTCCGTCACAAGCAGGGTCGTGGATGTACTTCACATAGAGCAGGAGGCCGATGCACAGGAAAATCAGTACTACCGGCAGGGCGATAAGCTGGGAGGCCACTAGTGAACGGCCCGCCTTGCGCACATCCCTGCAGGCCAGCTGGCGCTGCACAAACTCCTGGTCTGTAGTATATTGTGCGATTTTAAAAAAGGCCACTCCGATCAGGCCGCCAAGTATGGTGTAAGGCTTGGAGAAGTCCACGCTGGGGTCGAACATCTGCACCTTGCTTCCCGAGACCCAGCCGTTCAGGGTGCCGTCCGCAGCCATTCCCGGGGCCACTCCAGATGCGGCCGGTGCCTTCACCATGCCGTCGGCGGTAAGCGTCTGCCATACTTCCCTCAAGCTGAGGCCATTCAAGTCGCAGGCTATTATCACCAGACCCACCACCCCGGTGAAAATCATCAGCAGGGTCTGGAACGTGTCTATGTAGAGCAAGCCCTTGATGCCTCCCATCATAGTATAGAATGTGGAAACCAGGCCGAGGATTATGATGCTCCACACCATAAACTGGAACTGTATGCTGCCGAACGCGATGACGCTGATGGCGATGGCGGCGATGAACAGGCGGCTGCCGCTGGTGAGCAGCTGGCCGATTAGGAACATCACGGAGTTGGCCTGCTTGGAACTGTTGCCGAAACGGTCCCCGATGAAGCCGTAGATGGTGATAGTCTTGGCATTGTACAGCTTGGGCAGGATGAGCGCAGCGACAAGACAACCTCCCACTATGGACCCGAGCAGGTTCAGCACGTATGTAAGATTGGTGTTGAAACCAAGCTCGGGAGAACCCACGAAAGTACCGGCGCTGATGGTGGTTCCGGTGGCGGCTATAGCCACCAGCCAGCCGGGCATGGAGCGTCCGGCCACGAAGTAATCTTCTATGTTCTTGTTTTTGTGCGAAAAAAGGTAGCCTATGGTGACCAGGGCACCCAAAAAGACAGCTACAATCAACCAGTCGATGAAAGCCATTTTCAGTAAGTTTGTTGAAGCAAAAATAACCATTATTTTGCAGAATCTCCAAATATTGGCTATAATTGCTTGTTATGAAAAACCAAAAACTGATTCTTGCGGCCGCTGCCGCCGCTGCCTGCGCTTGCACCGGCACGAATAAGACTCCGGAAAAGCCCAATATCATTTACCTGATGTTCGACGACCTCGGCTACGGGGACCTGGGCTGTTACGGGCAGACGATGATAGAAACCCCCAATATCGACGCTCTCGCATCCCGCGGAATCCTGTTTACCGATATGTATACCGCCGCGCCGCTCTCAGCTCCGTCCCGCTGCTGCATCGTAACCGGCCAGCATATGGGACACAGCCAGATACGCGGCAACCAGGAACATGGAAAGCATTCCGAAAAAGGCTGGAACGACTTGTTCCTGGACGATACCGACGAAGGCCAGTACCCCATGCTTGCCGGCACCGAGACTATTGGCACGATGATGCAGAAAGCCGGATACAAGACCGCGATGGTGGGCAAATGGGGCCTCGGATTCCCTTCCAGCGACTCCACGCCCAACAAGATGGGCTTCGACTACTTTTACGGCTTCAACTGCCAGGCTCTCGCCCACAGTTACTACCCGACGCACTTATGGGAGAACGACCGCAAGATTGCCACCGGCAATGAGACCGTGATGCAGGGCGAGCCTCTCCCGGAGGGCCTCGATCCCATGGATCCGGCCAGCTACGACCGCTACGGCGGCAAATATTACAGCTGCGACTTGATGTACGACAAGCTTGAGCGGTTTATAGCGGACAACGCCGGAAGTCCGTTCTTCGTCATGTGGACTACCACCGTGCCGCACAGTGCCGTACAGGCGCCGAAGGACGAAATTATGTATTACGTGAATAAACTGGGAGACGAAGAACCGCGGCCCGACGGCGGAATGTACCTGCCGGTACGCTATCCCCACGCCTCCTATGCCGCGATGGTCACCCATATCGATACCCAGGTCGGCAAGCTGGTTGCCAAGCTGAAGGAACTCGGGATATGGGACAACACCATCTTCATAGTAACTTCCGACAACGGTCCGGCCCACAACGGAAACTCCCCCATGGAATACTTTCAAAGCGGCGGACCATTCAGCTGCGCTGCCGGCTGGGGCAAGAGTTCCCTGCACGAGGGCGGTATCCGTATGCCTTTCATCCTGGCCTGGGGAGACAGGCTGAAGGCACGCAAGACGGCGCACCTGGCCTATTTCGCAGACCTCATGCCCACTTTTGCAGAGCTGGCAGGCACTGAAGCTCCCGCCAACGACGGCATCTCCTTCGTTCCCACTATATGCGGACAAGACAAGGCCCAGAAAGAGCACGAGTACCTCTACTGGGAATTCCCGGGTGCGAAAGGATGGGTAGCCGTTCGCATAGGAGAGTGGAAAGGCCTGCTAATGAAGGTCCGGAAGGGCAACAACGAGATGGAGCTCTATAATTTGGCGGAAGACCCGCGCGAGACCACCGACCTGTCGGCGGAGCATCCGGAAATAGTGGAGAGGATGTGGGAAATAGTGCGTGAGAACCACAGGGAAACAGTGCTTCCCGTAGAGCAGTTCAAAATGGACATCAACTATCCCGGCTGAGCAAGCGGATTCAGTCCGGAGTGACCGAGGCCCCTAGTTTGCCGCCAATTTGTTATCGATTACCCTCAAGTGCTTGAGATAATTGTCTTTAAGCCTTTGTACGGCGCTGTGGAAGTCCATGTACTCGTCGCCGTTGATGATGTTGCCGTTGTTCATGGACATGTCTTCGGCAGGATTCCACATACTGAAATTCAGTTTGGCGCTTCTGGAGAGTAAAGCTTCGCACTCGTCCATATAGGCGGGGATAGTATTCAGTTGCGGCAAGAGCTGCCGGAAGCGCTGCTGTACCTTGGAAGCGAATTCCGGATCCTGGAACAGCCTTTCATACCAGATAGCATGCCGGTTTACGAGTTCCTTATCCCCTCTTGAAGTGAAGAAGGACAGGATGCCCCAGTCGAAGTCCCAGCAGGGGCCTGCGACCAGCTTGCCTCCGCGGTCTTTATGCATATAGACGCTTCCCGGATTCCCCAGTTCGTGATTGCACATAACTTCAAACACCAGCCAATAGTCCACGAAAGAATCCACATCGATATACTTGGCATAGCCTGCTGCGGGGTCTTTGAAGTTGCTTCCGTACAAGGCGGCTGCTGCCTCGGAGATAAAACCTTTGATGTATTGTATCTGGGCCTCCGTGATGTCTTCGGGGTCCGGATATTTGATTCCGAACGGGACGCCAGAGCCCATCTGTACACAGCGGCCGTGCTTGTCCATCCACTGGACCTCGTTGTCGTAATGGAAGTCACATTCAAGCAGATAGCCGCCTGTCAGCGCTTCCCCGGAGCTATCCTCGGGCTTCATTTCGGCCACCGGGACACGGTCTTTGTCCACCCGTACCTGCTCTATCATCAGGTAGTTCCCCTGATGCTTGCCGTTCAGGACCAGTTCCACGGGCACGCAGTGAGGCGTCCAGTCCAGGCCGGTCATGGAAGCTACTTTCATGGATACCAGATTGCGCATCATGGTACGGTCCATAAAATTGGCAAGCAGTATCCAGCGCTTGTGCTTCTTCATTCCCAGAATCGGCTGCTTGGCCTCAAGCTTTACCAGATATGGCTTCTTCGGCCATTCCCAGGTGGTATTTCCACGGCCCCTTACAGAACAGTTTACGGGTTCGAGCCCCGGATATCCGCCTTCCGCTTGAATACTCAGGCTGGCCGCTACATACTCTGTCTTGGAGGTAATGGGGACCGAGTCTTCAGTATTAATGCTTACTACCGGAAGACCGGTATCAGGACCTTGCCTTAACGAGGACACGCTGAACTCCGGAGAGAGGGTGAACGACTTTCCGCCGGTAGCGGAATTGCGCTGCACTATTGCAAGGCAAAGCTTCAGCTCATAACTCTTATGCAGGTTCGCATCGGCTATGACTGCTGTATAGACGCCCTGCGTGGAAGCAGGAGCGAAACTCTGCAGGCAACACTCCTGGGGAGCATCCCCGGAAGCCGTCTGGAGCACCAGCTCGCCGAATTCAAAAAGCGGGTCCTTCACCGAGAACGTGAGCGTTGCACTACCGCCCTCGGGAAGGACTAAACTGCTTTGTTCTAACGTGATAGATCGCAGACGGGGAGTCTTTCCGGAGTCGGGATCCATGTTCTTGCCGCAGGAAACGCTCACTGCCAGCAAAATGACAAGCCGGAAAAGAAAAGTACGCCGCATATTCTCTACCTCACTTCGAACGACAATGCATTACCGGAGTCGCTGTCCGAGGCGACCCAGAGCCGGAACTCTCCAGCTTCCACCGCCTTTTTCATATCCAGTCCGTGGAAAGAAAGACAGGACACCGGGAGGCTTATAGACAGCTTGCGCGACTCTCCGGCTTTCAGGCTCACCCGCTCAAAGGCTTTCAGCTCCTTTACCGGCCTGGCAACCGAGCCCACAAGATCGCGTACATATACCTGCACCACCTCGGTTCCGTCATACTTGCCTGTATTGGAGAGTTTGAAACTTACGGTTATACTATCATCCTTGGAATACACGCTCTTGTCCAACGCTACGTCGGAATAAGAGAAAGTGGTGTAACTGAGTCCGTAGCCGAAGGGAAAGAGCGGATAGGCTCCGTAATCAAGATAATAGGAGGTGCAGCCAAGAGAGGTCTGACCAGCTTCGGGAGGTATATTATCTATCAGGGTTTCAGACACATACGGACGCCCTGTCATGTGGTGGCTGTAATACATCGGGGCCTGGCCTACAGTGCGCAGGAAGGTAACCGGAGTCTTGCCGGAAGGAACGGCGTCCCCGAACAGCAGGTTGCTGATAGCCGGGCCGCCCATCGTTCCCGGATGGAAAGAATAGAGCATGGCATTACAGTTGGGCAGGTCCCTTTCGATAGTGAGCGGACGTCCTGCCATTACCACAGATACGACAGGCTTTCCGCTTGACTTCAAGGCTGCCAGCAGTTCGCTCTGGGATCCCTTGAGATTCAAATCTGCAAGGGAATGGGCCTCTCCGGACAGAATGGCTTCTTCTCCGAGGAAAGCCAGAATCACATCGGCCTTCCGGGCTGCCGCCACTACATCGTCGAAACGCTCACGGCTCTGGCGGCTGTACTCCAACCCGGGCACGTAATTCACCTTCCCTGGGAAACGCTCCCTGAGTGCCATGAGCGGAGTGATGGTGCGGGCCTTTTCACCGTCGAAACTCCAGGTTCCAAGCTGGTCGTGAGGAGCATCGGCCATAGGTCCGGTCACCAGGATACGGCAAGGTTTCAAAGGAAGGACGCCGTCGTTCTTCAGCAGAACAGCTGATTCTTCGGCAGTTTTCAATGCGGCCTCCAGATGCTCCGGGGCGTACTGCACCGAAGCAGCTGCGGCGGCATCCACATAGGGGTTTTCGAACAGTCCAAGCAGGAATTTGACCCTGAGAATGTTGCGCACCGCCTGGTCTATAGTGGACTGCTTGACAGCACCGCTGCGTACGAGTTCCTCGATATGGGACAGAAAACCAAAAGTCATCATGTCCATATCTACGCCAGCGTTCACTGCAATCTGCGCCACATTCTTGCGGTCCGTACCAACACCGTGGGATATCATCTCGCCCATAGAATTCCAGTCCGTAACCACAAGGCCGTCAAATCCCCACTCCCCGCGAAGCACATCCTTGAGAATGAAACTGTTACCGGTGGAAGGCACGCCGTCGTTGTCATTAAACGAAGTCATCAGAGTCATGGCTCCGGTCTTCACGGCAGCCTCGAAAGGAGGGAAATAAGTATCGCGGAGCTGTCGCTCGGTGAGATAAGTAGTATTGTAATCCCGGCCGCCTTCAGCTGCGCCATAACCTACGAAATGCTTGGCGCATGCCGCTACGGAACTTTTGTCAAGCCCAGCGCCCTGGTACCCGCGGACCATAGCTTCGGCCATACGGACACCGAGGTAAGTGTCTTCCCCGCTGCTCTCGGCAATACGGCCCCAACGGGGATCACGGGAGACATCCAGCATGGGAGAGAATGTCCACCTTACACCCTGAGCGCTGGCTTCCACGGCCGCGATCCGGGCTCCCCTTTCCACCAGTTCAGGATCGAAAGTGGAAGCAAGCCCTATAGGGATGGGGAACAGGGTATGAAAACCATGAATCACATCGCGGGCCACCAGAAGAGGAATTCCGAGACGTGACTCTTCCACGGCTATACGCTGGAATTCGTTGATTTTCACGGGATCCACCTCATTTAGAATAGAGCCCACTTGGGATTGCCTTATGGCTTCCGCATAGTTGGCCACGTCTCCTCCTGCCGAAATCTGGTTCATCTGGCCTATCTTTTCCGCCAAAGTCATTTTAGCCAGCAGGCTGGATATACGATCTTCGATTTCGGGGGTAGTTCCCACGGTAGTGCCTGCCTGACGGCTGCAGGCAAGCGCTATCAGCAAAAGCGGGATCAGTCTTGTAAAAAACTTCATGGTTCAGTTTTTCTGGAATACGCGAATATAATCAATAGACATGGTAATCGGAAGAGCCGACTCATCTACTCCTCTCATTCCGCCCCAATCGCCTCCCCATGCAAGGTTAAAGATGGGATAGAAAGCGTAATGGAACGGCCATTGGTTGTGACCTGAGCCCAACTGGGCCTTTGTGACCGCCAGCTGAATCTTTCCGTCCACATAAGTGGTAATGGCATCTGGAGTCCACTCCAGGGCATAGATGTGATAGTCACCTTCAGCTTTGGAGATGGTCATTGCGTGAGTCTTCTGCGTATTCTTGGTGTGATTATAGTCTTGAGTATGGATAGAAGATGACACCTCGTTGGGGACTACGCCCACTTCCTCCATTATGTCAATCTCTCCGCACATAGGCCAAGGATTTGTATTCCAGTCATTTCCGACAGGCATCATCCAGAAGGCGGGCCAGGTGCCCTTACCGGAAGGCAGCTTTATACGAGCTTCGAACCAGCCATAGAGCCAGCCGCTTTTCACATGGGCATAAACCCTGCCGGAATATACTTTGGAACCTTCCTTGAAACAGTGTATATGAAGCGAGCCTCCGTTTATCTCGGTGACTTCATTTCCGGAAGGAGACACATGGTTTACGTAATTCTGCAATTCATTGTTCACCCAGCCGGAGCCCTGCACTTCATGAGTCCAGTCTGCCTTGTTGAGTTCAGATCCTTCGTTGAACTCGTCTCTCCAGACCAGATGATACCCTGCCGGAACGTCGATGTCCACTTCTCCCCCTGACTGCTTGAGCGGCACTTTCTCACGGGTGGTTCCGCATTTTATGGTGATTTCGGTTTCCCTGTCCTTGAAGGAATCGTTTTTCTTTACCTTCACGGTCAGCAGCGCCGTTGGTTGGGCGCTATAGGAAGGATCCACCGTCACCCAGTCCACATCATCAGCAGCATAGGCCTGGAAGGGACCGGACGCCGTCACCTCAAGTGTCAAGGTCTGGGCGTCCTGCCCGCAAGACAGCTCGGCTGGGCTCACCGAAACGCTCCCGCTTACGGGATCTGTTTTCCCGCCCCCGCCGCAGGCGAGGGCAAGAAACAGAAACGGTATTAGTTTTACAGCCATCCGCATGATTCCGCTATTTGGCAGCACGCAAAGCTATATCCGTGACGGTAACTTCGGTTCCGGCGGGCAGACGGCCGAAGTCGAAGATAACCATCACCGCCTCATAGGCCTGATCAGGCCTCACCGGCTCATTCTTGTAGGCCACGCTGTCGTATGCCACCAGGGCTACGTTGTTGTCGTAGAAGAAGGCATGGGCGTTGTCGTCGTTGGCATCAGCTACCTTCACGGTGCATACGCCATCCACGGACGATTCGATCTTGCAGGAGAATTCGTAGTCCACGGATGGGTCGGCCGGAACGGGGGCAACCAGCTTCACCTGCCCCTGCCACTCCGAGCCGCCGACTCCGGCAGGCACGGTGAGCTTGAGCGCGCCGCCGTCGAAGCTTGCGCCGGGATCCAGGCCGCCGCTCCAATCAGAAGGGCTGAACCAGGTCTCCTTAAGGCCGAGCTCCCCGAGCAGATTGTCACCATAGGAACCGCCCCCGCCGTTGCCGCCGGAAGTGCCGGAAATCTCGCGCAGGTCAATGTTCTTCACGGTGATCTGGGTGCCGGCAGGCAAACGGCCGAAGTCGAAGATGACCATCACCGCCTCGTAGGCCTGATCCGGCTTCACCGGCTCATTCTTGTAGGCCACATTATCGTATGCTGCCAGGGCTACGTTGTTGTCGTAGAAGAAGGCGTGGGCGCTGTCGTCGTTGGCATCCGCAACTTTCACGGTGCACACACCGGACTCGGAAGACTCTATTTCGGCAAAGAAAGCGTACTCCTTTTCCGGGTCGGCCGGAACGGGAGCGACCAGCTTCACCTGCCCCTGCCACTCCGAGCCGCCGACTCCGGCAGGCACGGTGAGCTTGAGCACGCCGCCTTCGAAGCTTGCGCCGGGATCCAGGCCGCCGCTCCAGTCGGCAGGACTGAACCAGGTCTCCTTAAGGCTGAGCTCTCCGAGCAGGCTGTCGCCGTAGCTGTGGCCTCCGTTGCCGCCGGAAGTGCCTGTAATCTCCTTAAGCTCAATATTCTTCACGGTAATCTGGGTACCGGCAGGCAGACGGCCGAAGTCGAAGATGACCATCACCGCCTCGTAAGCCTGATCCGGCTTCACCGGCTCATTCTTGTAGGCCACGTTATCGAATGCGGCCAGGGCTACGTTGTTGTCGTAGAAGAAGGCGTGGGCGCTGTCGTCGTTGGCATCCGCAACTTTCACGGTGCACACACCGGACTCGGAAGACTCTATTTCGGCAAAGAAAGCGTACTCCTTTTCCGGGTCGGCCGGAACGGGAGCGACCAGCTTCACCTGCCCCTGCCACTCCGAGCCGCCGACTCCGGCAGGCACGGTGAGCTTGAGCACGCCGCCTTCGAAGCTTGCGCCGGGATCCAGGCCGCCGCTCCAGTCGGCAGGACTGAACCAGGTCTCCTTAAGGCTGAGCTCTCCGAGCAGGTTGTCACCATAGGTGTATGCAACGGGGGTGTCGCCTCCGGGCTCTTCTCCGGGCAGGATAGTTCCGTCATCTATGGCGTGGTCTTTCAGGGTGATACGGTCGATGGAGACCACGGTATTATCCGGATTGCCGCCGAAATCCAGCACGATGCGGATGTTATTGGCAACTATGCCGGCGATATCTGTTGCATAGAAGATTGTCTGCTCTCCTGCCTTCAGGGGCAAATCGTAATCCAGCAGCACCACTCCGTTATCGGCGTCGGAACCATTCTCGTCCATACGATGAACCTTCACTTTTGCGGTGACGTTCACGTTGGAGTTCAGTATTGCCGAGAAGTCATAGGTCTTGTCTGCGGACAGGGAGATATTCGCTGTAGGAACAATGAATATCTGTGCCTGCCAGCGTTCGGCAGTAGCGGCAGGAAGCACCCAGGTGTATTCGGAGCCGCTGCGTTCCATGGAAGGATCGGCAATCGGGCTCCAGCCCGGAGCGTAATAGTAAGATACAGTTGAGCCGCCTTCCGCATCCGCGGGCTTCCAAAGGTTGCTGTCGGCAGTGTAGTTGAAACCTTTGAACACGTAGGCCGCCGCCTTGGAAGTGAGGAGGAAATGCCAGGCAATGCTGCCGTTGTCGTGAACAAGCTCCATTGATTCACGGGTGATATTCAGCACGTGGAGAGCCGGCTTGGCCCAGAAGTCATCGTTGTCGATGTAGGGGAAGAGGGTATGCTCGGGGAACACCAGATAGAGGTCGTTGCCGCGGAATTCGAACGAATAGGTCGTGGTCTGTGCATCCACGTTCACGTTATAATCGGCAGTAGCGGCGCCTTTCTGGTCCACGAACGGAGATGCGGTTACGCCATCGATGTTGACATAAGTGGCACCGTCTTCACCGGGATTGTAAGTATATGCCCCGGCTCCTCCGAAGATGAGCCTGTCTTCGTACACGCCGAAAGCTTCCTTTTCTTTGGGTTTTGCAGACCACCATTCAGTGCCTACGGTACCGGCAGGCCCGCAAGCCATGTGGCCAGCTTCGTCGCCGTCCACGCGCCATTCCTTAACGTTGTCCGCAGTGGTTCCTCCGGAAAGGAAGGTGATGTACCTGTCGAAAGATGCTATGGTGTTGTCGATGTGGAAAGTCTTCTCCACATAATCCGGGGTGACGCCGGAAGCGTTCATTATCTTCATGCGCACTTTATAGTCTCCGGCGTTGGCAAAGATTCTCTTGAATCCGTTTTGCGCCTTATACTCCGTGAATTCCCCATCCTTGTCCTGGAAAAGCCACACGGGAATTACAGCCTTAGCATCCACCGAGAAGGTAACCTGGTTGATTTCCTGGTCCACGGTGATGACAGGCTCGAAAGCGGAAGCGGTCTCGGGTGCGTTCTGCTCGACGGGATGCTCGAACTGCTCCTTTGCGCAGCCGGCAATTACCATAACCGCCGCAATTATATAAGCTAATCTTTTCATAATCAATAGTTGTTCTGGGTGAGTTCGTGAGTCTTTCCGGCAGTGGCGTCAATCAAAGACTGAGGGAAAGGCAAATACTTCTTTTGAGCAGTCCAACTGTTGGTGCGGTATCCATAGGCGTCAGGAACCAGCACGGAGGGAGCGTCGCCCCACCTGATCAGGTCCCAGTAGCGTTTACCCTCGCCTACGAATTCCAGACGACGCTCCTGCTTGATATTGTTGAGTGAAAGGGCCACCGTAGCGCCCTTCAGGGAACGGCCGTGAACATCGTTGAGCCACTTTTCCGCCTCCCCGCTGCCGGCATTGCGCACCACCAGTTCGGCGGCGTTCAAAAGGGTCTCAGAGTAACGGTAGATACGGAGATTATTGTTGAAATTGAGGTCTCCATCATACTGTGCATCAGCATTGTTCTCTTTGTATGCCGCATACTTCTCGAGGAATAGACCGGTATCCTGGTAACGGAGGGTATATTTATCCCTGGAGTCGCGCACATCCCAGCAGGTTGCATCCCTGCGGGCATCGGCGGGGTCGAACAATTCGTAGGTCTCGAGACGGACGGGAGCGAAGCCCCAGCCTTTATCGTGACTTGCATCACCGGTCCAGTCATAAGGGGAAATAAGGCGGGGAAGGACTGTACCGCCCACGCCGCGCACCCAGCTATAGGAGCGCTGTGCGCCGTTATCCTTGAATCCGATTTCAAAAATGGACTCGCTGCCCCATTCGCCTGCCTCTGTAAAGATAGTGCCGAAATCATCTACCAATTTGTACTGGTTCGAGCCGATTATTTCCTTCATATAGCTGAGGGCCTGGCCGAAACGGGATTCGTCATTTTGATAGAGCACTGCTTCTGCATAAAGCATATAGGCGGTAGCCAGAGACACCCGGCCCTGATTTGCGGCATCCCACTTCATAGGCAGGGCACCGATGGCAATAGCTCCCTCGAGATCTTTGATGAAATTATTGTAAACCTCATCCGCCGTTGACTGTGGCGCAGTGAAATCTCCGGTAAGATTCTTCTCGTAATAAGGGATGTTGCCCCAGAATTTCCAGAGTATGTTGTAGTAGAACGCGCGGAGCACACGGGCCTGGGCTTCCGTGGACTTGGCAACCTCGTCGCTCAAGTCCTTCGTCCAGCCGATGTAGGTCAGCACGTCGTTGCAGCGCTTCACGCCGGAATATGCATCGGAGAAGATTCCGGACATGCATTTTGTCGGCAGCGCTTCATAGTTCATCATAAGGTGCCAGTAGTCGTTGTCTGTACGGTCACTGCCGCCTACCCAAATCTGGTCCGCCATAATGTCTGACATGATATTCAGCGGATTATATTGATTCTCCGCCCAATCGAACCATTCGAGAGGGTCATAAGCAGCCACCAGAGCCTCAGCAAGATGGGCTTCGGTGGTGAAATATTCTTCCAGCTGCATCGCGCCGTTGTTCTCTACCGTGAGAAAATCGGAAGAACAGGAAGGGGCAAAAGCGAGGGCTGCAAGGGCAGCTATCAAAGTATATTTTTTCATCTCTTTCGCACTTTACTTGTTAGACGAAGCGGAACGGCCGCCAAATTTCACGTTAATGCCGGCCAGGAATGTACGGGCCTGCGGATAAACGCCGTAGTCAATACCAAGGGAGGTACCGCTGCCGGATGAGATTTCCGGGTCATAACCCCTGTAACCAGTGAGAGTAAGCAGGTTTTCCGCTGACACGAAGAAGCGAATAGAGTTCATCAGGACAACGCGGGACACCTTTTCAGGCAAAGTGTATCCGAGCTGGAGATTCTTAAGCCTGAGGTAGCTGCCGTCCTGGACGTACAAATCGGAGAACTGCCAGTTTACGTTGTCGCCGCGGACAAAACGTGGATATTTATTGGAGGTCCCTTCGCCGGTCCAGCGGCCGAGCATATACGCAGGGAGGTTGGACTCGGAAACATCCACCCTTCGGGTAAGGTCGGCGATAGAGTTGCCGAATGTTCCCTGCCACAGCATATAGAAGTCAACGCCGTTCCAGGAAGCGGAGAAGTTGAGACCGCAGGTCCACTTGGGCATACCGTTGCCTATGTAGGTACGGTCATTGTCATTGAACTCGCCGTCTCCGTTGACATCCACGAAACGTACGTCTCCGGGGATTGCGTTCGGCATAATGAGCGCTCCGTCTTTATTTACGTATGCATCTATCTCATCCTGGTTCTGGAAGATACCGTCTGTCTTGTAGCCATAGAAGAACGGGAAAGGGTATCCGTTCTCGCCACGGGTGATGGAGCCGGCGCCCTGGAAGGAGTCGTAGTTGTTGAATCCGCTCTCGTTGCCCATGGAGATAAGACGGTTGTGAAGGTAGGTCGCATTGCCGCCTAAACGGAAATTCCAGTCTCCGCGGCCGAATTTGTATGCGAACTCCATTTCCACACCCTGGTTCACCATGTATCCCGTGTTACCCCAGGGGCTGGATTCTCCTACATAAGAAGGTGTGGGCATCTGCAGCAACATTCCGTCGGTTGCCTTATGATAATACTCGATGGTGTATGTGAGGGCGTTCTTGAAGAAACCGAGGTCGAGGCCTACGTTGGTCTGTATGGAACGCTCCCAGTGGAGACCGGAATTGGCAAGACCGGAAGACTTGACGCCCTGGGCCGTGGTCTCGTCTGCACCGATTATGTAGTTGTTGTTGTTTGAGGTGAGAGTCGTGTAGCGGAATGCATCGAAGGCATCGGAACCGTTGACACCCCAGGAGACACGGAGCTTGGCTGTGGAAAGCCACTGAGGCAGAGTCATATAGGGCTCGTTATGAATATTCCAGCCAACGGAGACGGAAGGGAAATTACCCCATTTATTGTCGGCTCCGAAGCGGGAAGAACCGTCGCGGCGGAAGGTAAGCTGGGCCATGTAGCGTTCGGCGTAGTTGTAGTCGATACGACCGAAATAAGAGGCCAGTCGGTAAGGGGAATTGAACCAGCCGTTGGCGTGCTGCTTGTCAGGGTCATCGTTATTGTCAGGGGCATTACCTATATAAGGCTTGCTGTACCATTCCTCGGCGATATCCCTGCGGTTGCCCCATAATCCGTCGCTGGTATTTTCCATGGCGCTCTGGCCAAGGAGGACGGAAAAGCTGTGCTCGCCAATCTCCTTATTGTAAGTGAGATAGTTCTCCAACTGCCACACAAGGCCTTTCTCATACTGGGCGTTCACTTCGGTAGTGACAGCATGGTTATTCCCGGACAGATAATACAGAGGCGTATAGCCGTAATTGCCCCAGAAACTCATATCTACAGAGAAGGACGAGTGGAATTTGAGATTGTCATACAGCTGGAGTTCGCCGGACAAGGCGCCTACGAACTTATGGCTCCAGTTATTGTTCGCCGGACGGGAGAGGTCTGCGATAGGGTTAACCATTTCATTGTAGGAACCGCCGGGAATCATGTACATACGGCCGCTTGCGTCGGTCAGCAGGGTTTCGCCGGCATAGATCGTACGATAATTGTCCACATCGGCATCTGAAGCATAGACTCCCAAAATAGGAGAAAGGGCCAATGCCGAGCCAAGCGGAGAACCCCATTGGGAATTCTCGCTGACGCCCTTGGAACTGATTTTGGCATAAGAAAGCTGCGTGTTGAGCAGCATCTTGTTCAGATAATCGCGATCCTTGCTCTCATCCCAAAGAGTGAAGCCAGTATTGGAGCGAAGAGTCAGACGGTTATAGTTGGAACGGTTGAAATTTCCGCCGACTATACCTTGCTGGTCCGTATAACCAAGTGAGAGATAGTAGTTTACTGCATCAGAAGCGCCACTCACGGACAGTTCATGGGTCTGCTGGGGAGCATTATAATTGAAGACCTCCCTCTGCCAGTTGGTTCCTACGCCATAGCTGAACGGGTCGGCGTAGCGAGGAGCCATTCCGGCGTTTATAAGACCCTCATTGACAAGCAGAGCATACTCACTTGCATTGAGGACCTCACGCTCTTTCCAGGGGCTGGATAAGCCGTAGGAGAAATTGTAATCCACATTGGCCTTGCCCTTGCTTCCCTTCTTGGTGGTGACGAGGACAACTCCATTGGCGGCACGTGTACCGTAAACGGCACCGGAAGCCGCATCTTTGAGAACCTCGATACTCTCGATGTCGTTCGGGTTCAAGTAGTCGATGCCGCCGGAGATAGGCATTCCATCTACGATATAAATAGGGTCCGAAGAGTTGATGGAGCCGACTCCACGCACGCGGATACGGGCAGCGGCGCCAGGCTGGCCGGAAGAAGAAGTAACGGTCACACCGGCCGTGAGGCCCTTGAGTGCGGCATCGACACGGGTAGGAGCAGTTACTCCGAGAGCGTCCGCATCCACTTTAGCAATGGAGGCCGTAACTACGGATTTCTTCTGTACTCCGTAACCTATTACTACCGTTTCCTCAAGCATTTGGGTGTCATCCTTAAGGACTACAACCAAGTTCTGCTGTCCTTCGTTGGAAATAACTTGCGTCTCGTAGCCTATGCAGGAGATTTCAATGGCGGCACCTCCGGGAGCGGATAACTGGAAGTGTCCGCCCGCGTCGGTCATGGTGCCGTTGCTGGTTCCCTGATGGACCACAAACGCTCCAATAATGGGTTCGCCTGCACTATCCCGGACCACACCGGTAAGCGTGGGGTTCTGGGCTACCGCAGACAGTGCCAATCCCAGGAAGAGGATTAGAGTTGCGATTCTTTTCATACGCTTTGGATTAGATTTGCGTTTGTTATTGGTTAATAATTGAGTTGCCAGACACATTGTCTGCCGCAAAAATATTAAACCCTATAATATGACGCGCGCACAAGAATATTAAAGTAGTGAAAATAAAAAGCTAAACATTTGTACGCCAAATGTTTAGCCAATTCACATCTCCAAGATAAAGTAGTAAATCAAGAATAGAATCCAACTACTTTCCCAGGTTCTTTACCCGCTGTTCAAAGCCATCCCGGTCTTCCAGCGCAGAATTTTTCACCGCTACTTTGTAGTTGTAAATGGTACTCAGGGAATAATCCAGCATGGAAGCTATCTTTTTGCTGTCATCCACCCCAAGACGTATAAGTGCGAAGATTCGAAGCTCCGTGTTAAGCCGGCCCTTGGGAGGAGACAAGCGGGCGTCTTGCCTGAGCAGAGAGTTGAACTGCTCCACAAAATCCGGATACATCCCCAGGAAAGTCTCGTCGAAGGCCTCATAGAAGCGGTCCTTTGCTTTTTCGCTGCGTCCGCTGAAGGCAAGTTCCTTCAAAAGTTCATTTGATTTTCCTTGTTTGAGCAAATTGCGATAGCGGTTATCCTCCGAACGGAAGATCGATATTTCATCCGACAAATCCTCCAGGAAGCGCAGAATAAAATCTTCCTTGACCCTATCCGCCTTCGAGATTCGCAGATTCAGGTCGTTAAGGGTAATGTTGGCCACCTCAAGCCTCGTATAAGCATTTTCAAGTTCCCGTCTAAGCTTTGTCAGTTTAACAGTCCGGTTCAATGAATACCAGGTAATCAGGGAAAGCGCCACCGCCAGTATAATGAGGAGAATAAGAATAGACTTGGTCATCTCTTTACTCTTTTCCCTCCTGGCGCTGTAAGCGTTCTCTACGTCCATGAGGGAGCGGGAAATCTGCCATGGACGCAACTTGGCGTTATACATCAAAGCATCTTCCTGAGCTATACGCAAATACCGGAAGGACCGTTCCACGTCGCTGGAGAGAATGCGCTGGGCCACCACAGTAAGAGACGCATAGTCTTTAACGGCATTGATAATATCGCTCTCCGCAGACTTCACCAGCCACAGCAAGCTTTCCCCGGAGCTGCCGCTCCTATCCGCAATTTCCGAACGGTAGTATGCGTGAATGGCAAAAGAACGGTCCTCCTGCCGCAGGTCGGAAAGCAGAATACGTGCAATGCTGTCTGCCGCCGCAAGATTCTGGCCATCCAAAAACTTGTCCCGCAGAAGTGAACGCCAGGCCTCGGAGTCCACCGGCAGTATTTTCAACAAGCTGTCACGGTAAGGACGGTCAGAGGGGACGGAAAACCGGTCCACCAAGCCCGAATTCCCGCCGAGGTCCCTGCTGAAATCATACAAATACAAAAGATAATCAGCTTTCTGAGCGTCAGTTAGCGTGGCGGTATCTATCTGGCCATAAAACAGATTATATGCTTCCATATAATTGCCTGCCTTCGCATACAGATGTCCCAGCCTGAGCTTCACGTCATTCGATCGCACCGGATCTGCCTCCGCAAGCTGCATACAATGCTTGTAATAAGTCTGTGTGGAGTCGAAACTGAAGGAAAAATACTCGTCCGCAATGTTCATCTCCAAGTCGAACCGCCGCTCGGGATCGTTGGTCTGTTCAAGCAGTTTGGTCATGGCGGACATGCGGTCCTTCTTCCGCACCATATACATCTCCCGGGCCTGTACATAGCCGTCCAGTTCATCCAGCAGCTTCTTGGTATTGCGGTCTGGGCCGGCACTCTGTCTGCATGCGCATAGAAGGACCAGAAGCGATATGAAACAAGCACGTCTCATACATCCCAACTTAGCAGGCGGGAACCGTCCGGATTAACCGAAATGCTTACTTTGAGAGTCTCTTCCGGCAATAGCTCTTCGATGTTTTCAGGCCACTCCATGAGGCAAAGGGCTCCGCTGTCCAGATACTCATAGAGGCCAATATCAAGAGCCTCCACCGCCCTTTCGATACGGTAAAAATCGAAATGGTACACCAATTGCCCCGAAGCCGCAAGATACTCGTTTACAATGGCAAAAGTAGGGGAACCCACCGCGTCCTCCTTCACTCCCAGAGCCTTGCAGACTGCGGTAGTGAAGGTGGTCTTTCCAGCCCCCATGGGAGCATAGAAGGCAATCAGGCGCCTGTCGCCGATTTCTTCCAGAAAACGTCTGGCGGCAGCGTCCAGCCCCTGCAAATCTTGTATCAGTATCTCATGCTTCATAGTGGATACAAATATACGAATATTCTTCTGCGGGCAAAAAAAAGCAGGAGCCGGCTAAAAATGTTTTTTAGACGGCCCGGCTGACGATACTTGCATGGGGTTAATGATATTCTCACAAAATTTTTATATTTGCATCATTATGACGGACATTGAGTTCACCAAAGTATATCTGGATACTTACAAAGATTTATGCCTCCTTGCATTGAGGCTCGTGCATTCCGTATCTGTTGCGGAAGATATCGTGCAGGACGCTTTCTGTCAGGTACTTGTCCGTCGCCCAGAGGTATTCAGCTTCGAGGATGATTCTCAAACCAGGGCATATATATGGAGGACAGTACGGAATAAGGCCATCGACTGGTACCGCAGGAATTCCGGCCGCTCATCCAGTCTTGACGAGCAGACCCTGGACATAGAATTGTCATTGATGATGGATAAGCTCTTTGCGCCAGAAAATTATGGATTATACGATTATGAAGTCCTGTCCCAAACCCTTAGCGATGTGGTTTCCGGCTTGCCGCCAAGAGCCAGGGAAGTCTATACCTTACGGCGCGATAAAGGCTTGTCCAATCAAGAAGTAGCCAGTCAGCTCGGAGTAACCGTCAAAGCTGTGGAAAAGCAGATGACCCTTTGTCTCAAACGCCTGAGAAGGGCATTCCAGGATAAAAGGTTACCTTTTATTCTCTTATTATATTTGTTTTTAAATTAGCGAGGTGGGGTAACCCCCTGTTTTTTCGTGGTGTAGATGATGGACCACGAAAAAACAATATTTCTAAAGTATCTGGACGGCAAGGCCGGCCTGGATGAAAAGCGGCAGTTGCTCGCTTACCTTAAAAACAACGCCTCTGCCAGGGAAGAATTACAATCCACTTATAGGAACTGGGCAGACGAGCACGGAAGGTCATTCGACCCATATCCATCATTGGACCGTGTCCTGCAAAAGGTCTCCCGCAAGCGTAGTATCCCCTTTCCGGCGCTTGTCTTTGCAGCAGCAGCCGTATTAGCGGCGATACTCATAATCCCTGCTATAACAAAGCGGCAAGCCCCCGCACCTTCCGCAGTTGAGACAGAATTGTACACCTGGCCGGAGTCCGAAACCCCCGTGGCCCTTCTTCCCGATGGCCAGGTTATACAATCGAACGCCCTAGAGATGCAGGTAAGCTGCACACCGGGGGGAATCAGGATCGACGGCAGCGACTACGCATCTTCTGCCAAGGGATCTTGTATGCTTTCGATTCCCTACGGACACCGGGCCCGCATCCAGTTTGCAGACGGTTCAGTGGTCCGCATGAACTCCCACTCGAGGATAGTCTTCCCCGGCAGTTTCGGCAGGGAGCGCAACGTCCGCATGACCGGTGAGGCCCTGTTCGACGTGAGCAGGGACGAAGGCCGCCCGTTCACAGTAGAGCTCGATGACGTCCGCGTCCAGGTTCTCGGAACGCGCTTCCTCGTATCCGGTTACGAAGATGACGCCCACCGCGTAGCGCTCGTGTCCGGTTCGGTCAACGTTTCCCTCGGCGACTCCCATGCCCAGTCCGTCACGCTCGTGCCCAACCAGATGTACACTCTGGACGACAACGGCAAGGTAAACGTGGAGGACGTCCCTGACTGGCGCGGCCTGCTCGACTGGGCCGACGGCGTCTACAGGGCTGACGGCACCTCCATGAAAGACATCCTGAACTACATGAGCCGCTACTACGGCGAAAAGGTCGAATGCGATTCCCGCTTGGCCGGCATCGCATGCACAGGAACCCTGAACCTCCGTTCCACCCTTTCCGACATGCTGTCCGAGCTGTCCGGCATCTTCTCCATCAAGAGCCGCAGGCAGGACGGCGTATGGTACGTAACACTTTCCAACGAATAGTCCGATATGCATAAGAGACTCTTACTTATACTGTGTTCGCTCCTCTCCATGTGGTGCGTCGTCCGCGCACAGGAGGCTCCCAGGCTCAGTTTCCCTGCCGAATCCCGCACCGTCGGAGAAACGATACGCCTCATCGAGCAGCAGAGCGGTTATTCGTTCTTCTACCAGACCAACACCATCGACCTGTCCCGCAAGGCGACCGTCGGTGCCGACAAGGAAACCGTGGAGCAGGTGCTCACAAAGCTTTTCGGCGGCACCCAGGAAGAATGGTCGATATCCGGCAAGCAAATCTACCTTAAGCACAGCGGCCAGGCTTCCGGCAACGCCGCGCAGGGCAAAAAGGCGCAGCTTAAGCGAACGGTCACCGGTACCGTGGTCGATGCCACCGACAATCTGCCCATCATAGGCGCAGGCATACAGATAAAGGGTACGCGTACGGGCACGGTGACGGATATCGACGGCAACTTCACCATCGACATCACCGGAGAGAGCGCCGAAATCATCATCAGCGCCCTCGGATACAAGGATCTCCCGGTGTTCATCACCGACCAGGGCGTCGTGGAGGCACGGCTTGAACCCGACAACGAAGTCCTCAGCGAGGTCGTGGTCGTGGGTGCAGGTACGCAGCGCCGCGTTTCCGTTACCGGAGCAATCGCGGCAATCGACGGCGGAACGCTCGTATCCCCTACCTCCTCGCTCACCAACAACCTGGCAGGTAAGCTCGCCGGCGTCATTTCCGTGACATCCAGCGGACAGCCCGGCAGCACCTCGGACTTCTACATCCGAGGCATCTCCACCTTCGGCGGCCGCACCACGCCCCTAATCCTGCTGGACGGCGTCGAGATCACCACTTCCGACCTCAACAATATCCCGGCCGAATCAATCGAATCCTTCTCGATACTTAAGGACGCATCCGCAACCGCAATCTACGGTGCCCGCGGCGCCAACGGCGTCATGATAGTCACCACCAAAACGGGTACGGAGAACACCAAGGCGAGGATTAACGTCACCGTGGAGACCTCCGTCCTGCAGCCCGTCAACATTGTGGAATATGCCGACGGCGCCACTTACATGGAGGCCTACAACAACGCCCAGCTGGCCCGCAACCCGAAAGCCGAGGTCCGCTACAGCCAGACCGACATTGAGAACACCCGCAACGGCGTCAATCCTTCCATCTGGCCGGACGTGGACTGGTACGACCTGATGTTCCGCAAGTACTCCCTCAGCCAGAGGGGCAACGTGAACATCTCCGGAGGCGGTTCCCGCGTAACCTACTACATGAGCCTGCAGATGAACCACGACGGCGGTATACTCGACGTTCCGCAGAACTATTCGTTCGACAACAACTACAACCGCTGGCTCTACACCTTCCAGAACAACATCGGCTACCAGATATCGCCTTCTACCAAGATGACTCTGAAGATGAACGCCCAGATCATCAGCCAGACGAGCCCTTCGACCTCGGCGAACTCCATCTTCCAGGCCATCTACAACAATACGCCGGTGTCCTTCCCCGCCATTTTCCCGGAGCGGGAAGGCTACAACCACCTCCTCTTCGGTTCCCAGATAATGAGCGCGGGCCGGTTCTACACCAACCCGTACGCCAATATGCTCAACACTTTCCAGGAAACCAACACCAACAAGCTCAACATCTCCGTCACGCTCAACCAGAAACTGGACTTCATCACGGAAGGCCTGTCGGTGAACGCCCTGGTCAACTTCAACAACTACGCGTCCACCTGGTACACCCGTTCACTGAGCCCATACCTGTATAACGTTTTCCCCGGCAGTTACGATCCTGAGAATCCGGTGGACTTCCGCCTCAACGAGCTGCAGGTAGGTACCGAATACGTCAGCCAGTCGGGCATTTCCACCTCGACGAACAATACGTTCTACCTTGACGGACGCATCAACTACGACCGTTCGTTCGGCCACCACAACGTGACCGCGATGCTGATGTACATGATGCGCCAGTACCGCAGCGGCGTGCTGCCGAACCGCAACCAAGGCTTCTCCGGCCGCTTCACTTACGACTGGTACAACCGCTACCTGGTGGAGCTGAACTTCGGTTACAACGGCACCGAGAGGCTTGCGGAAGGCGAGCGCTTCGAACTCTTCCCTGCTATTTCGCTGGGATGGGTTCCCTCCAGCGAGCCTTTCTGGAAGCCCATCCGCCCCGTCATCGACTACCTTAAGCTCCGTGGCTCCTACGGCCTCGTGGGAAGCGACGAGACTGGTACCTCCGCAGGTGCATCACACTTCCTGTATCAGAATTCCGTCAGCATGAGCGGCGGCATGACCTACCGTACCGGTTATACCGGAAATACGGCGCGCACAGGCCCCTCGGTCACATCCTACGCAGTGCAGGACGCACACTGGGAGAGGGCGAAGGAACTCGACCTCGGCGTCGATATGGAAATGTTCGAACAGCTCAACGTCACCTTCGACTGGTACTACAACCAGCGCGAGCGCATCCTCATGAAGAGGGCCTCCTTCCCCAAGAGCCTCGGCTATGCTTCTTCTGTCCCCTGGAGTAACATCGGTAAGGTGGACAACACCGGTATCGAGCTGAGCGTCAAGTGGAAGAAACAGCTCAGCAGGGACCTCCTCGTCGACCTCCGTTTCAACTATACCTACGCCAAGAACAAGTACGTATATGTTGACGAGCCAGATTATCCCTACGTCTGGCAAACCGAAACCGGCAAGCCTCTCAGCCGCATGACGGGCTATATCGCCGAGGGTCTGTTCCAGAGCGAGGAAGAGATTGCCAACAGCGCCGACCAGTCCAGCTTCGGCTCCTCCGTCATGGTAGGCGACATCAAGTACCGCGACGTCAACGGCGACGGCAAGATCACCACCGCCGACCGGGTGATGCTTTCCCCTTACGGCACCATGCCAAGAATCCAGTACGGTATCGGCGCCAGCATCAACTGGAAGAAGTTCGACTTCAGCGTGTATTTCAACGGCTCCGCCAAACGCAACATAATGCTCTCCGGCTTCGAGCCCTTCATAGCCGACGACTCCAACGACCACAACCTCATGCAGTGGATCGCAGATGGTTACTGGCGCGAGGGTGCGGACAATTCCAACGCCACCTACCCGCGCCTGGGCCTTCTCAAGAGCAACATCTACAACAACCGCCAGCCTTCCAGTTTCTGGATGCGCAAAGCTGACTTCCTGCGTTTCAAGACTCTGGAGTTCGGCTGGTCCTTCCCCTTCGGCAGGGTGTACATCAACGGCGACAACATAGCCGTATGGTCTCCTTTCAAATACTGGGATCCGGAACTCAGCTACTATTCCTATCCGCTTTCCAGGACGTTCAACCTCGGTGTACAGTTCAAATTCTGACGACGTATGAAAAAGATATTACTTGCACTCGCACTCACCTGTACAGTCCTCTCCTGCGACTACCTGTCCGTCATCCCGCCGGAGCAGGCAGACCTCGACGACCTGATTACGGACAATGCCACCGCCCTGAACCACCTGTACGGTTGCTACGGCTTCCTTCTTGAGGAAATAAGGATATTCCCCGATTTCACCAGCCTTGACGGCGGAGGGACAGACGAATGCGTCGAGCCTCAGGAATGGGGACACATGTGCTCACTGGTCAGGTACAATATGCTCACTCCCGAGTATATCACTGCCGATGATCTGCAGACCAACCGCTACCCCTGGACCAACCTGTACAACGCCATCGGATACTGCAACCTCTTCCTTAAGAACATGGAAGAGACCAAGGCCGACATCGACCCGGAGCTCCGCCAGCAGTATATCGCCGAGGCCCAGTACCTCAAGGCATACTACCACTACAAGGCCCTGGCGATTTTCGGCCCATGCCCGATTTCCGACAAACTCCTTTCTACAAATATCTCCAAGGAAGAAATTCCCGGAAGGTCCCACTTCGATTACTGCGTGGACTATATAGTCAACCTGCTCGACGAAGCGGCGCAGGCCCTTCCTCCCGTCGATCCGGGTCCTGACTACTGCGGCAGGGCTACTTCGATAGCCTGCAAGGCTCTCAAGGCCAGGGTGCTGCTGCTCGCGGCTTCCCCGATGTGGAACGGAAGTTTCCCCGACAAGTCCTGGAAGAACATCAACTATGAGACTCCCGGATACGGCCAGGAGCTGGTGAGCTCCACCTTCTCCCAGGAGAAATGGATAAGGGCACGCACAGCTGCACAGGAGGCGCTGACCGCAGCGACGAGCGCAGGCTATTCCCTGTTCAGCACCGAAGCGTCCGAGATTCTCCGCACCAACCAGAACATCCCTCTCCCGGCAGTTCCCGGCAAGGGTGAAAGTGATGAAGACGTCCAGTTCCGCACATTGGTCATGATGCTTCGCTACATGATGACCACCAACCCCGCGGAAGGCAACAAGGAAACCATCTGGGGAGTTCCGCAGGTGGACAGGCAGTTCCGTATGGCATCCATGCCCCATTACATCCTCAACACTGACGTCCAGCCCAACGGCTACGGCGCCTGGGGCGGACTCTCCCCTACCCTTTATACGGTTCAGCACTTCTTCACGGAAAAGGGCGTCATACCTACGGACGATCCCGATTTCACGCCCGAATCCGAATGGTACACCTCTGCAGAAATGCCAGAGCACGACATTATCAAGCTGAATGTAGGGCGCGAGCCCCGTTTCTACGCCTGGATCGCTTTCGACGGAAGTGAGTACTCCCCTGTCCTGGCAAACCGCCAGCCCGTCATCTGCCACATGCGCGATCCCCAGCAGGGCGGTTACAACGCCGCCAAATGGGGCACCCGCAACTACTGCATCACTGGTTTCCTGAACATCAAGTACGTACATCCCAACCTTTACTATACCGGCGTCTCCAACAAGAGCAATTACACCGACTGCTACTACCCCCACGCCCTCCTGCGTCTCGCAGAGCTCTATCTGATCCTGGCCGAATGTGACGCCTGGACAAACAACGAGGCGGAAGGCCTGGATGCCCTGAACGAGATCCGCAGGCGCGCCGGAGTTCCCGAATGGACTACGGCAAAACTTGCCGCGGCAAAAAAGACTCTTTTGGACGCCGTGCTGGAAGAGCGCTTCGTCGAACTCTACATGGAAGACCACCGCTACTTCGACATCCGCCGTTACCTCCACGGAAAGGAGCAGATGGGCAGGCAGAATTTCTGGGGACTCGATGCAGTCCGCACCGGCCCGTCCTTCGAGGAATTCAACACCCCGGTGCTCATCCCTCAGCCCATCCAGTGGCATGAGCGCCAGTACCTTATGCCCATCCCCAACGACGAGGTCTATTCCAATCCACAAATGGTCCAGGCCCCTCTTTATTAATCGGATATGAGAAAGAGTATATACTTATTACTGATTCTTCCCCTGTTGCTGGCAGTCGCCTGCGACCGGGACGACCAGCTCGAGATTTTCCCGGAAGAGTACTTCAAGGTCCTCTATCTCAAGGACGCCGGAACCAGGGACGTGGTTATGAATACGGCCCAGGATGCCGTAACGGAACAGCTGCACGTGGTCAAGGGTGGCGCACACCCCGAAATGGATGCTGCCTGCAGGCTTGAAGTGATGCCCCTTGCCGATGCCATAACTCAGTATGGATACACCGAAGGTGCCGTCAGTATCATTCCTGACGGGTCGTACAAGCTTCCGAAGTCCGTATCCCTCACGGAAGAGTCACCCTACTGTGTCCTCGATGTGGAACTGTATCCCGGCGAGATGGCGCAGGCAATGAAGGACAACCCAGGGAAAACCTGGATACTTCCTATTCTGCTCGTCGGTGACGGGGCTTCCGTCAACAAGGACAACAACCAGGTCCTGCTCAGCTGCACGCTTGTATCTCCGTTGATCGGATGGGCAGACGGCAAGGACCAGGCGGTCACCATCGACTACAGGACCCTCGACTACCCCGTCGGGCTGGAAATCACCAGGACCGAGATCAACAAATCGGCCTTCACCGGCAAGCTGGAGGCTCTCGGGGAGGATGCCGTGGCCGAATACAACGCCGCACACGGCACATCCTATTCCCTTCTGCCGCCGGAATCCTACACCATCGGCGACATGGCATTCGCAGCAGGAGAACTGCAGGGCAGCGCCATGCTGAAGCTTTCCCGTACCGGCCTTACTTCGGACGAGGAATACCTGCTGCCAGTGCGCCTCGTGAGCGCATCTTCCGCCCTGTTCGAACTGTCGGATGCCGTCAAATACTTCATAATTAGAAATCCTAAATTCGCGTACGCAGAAGTCGATCCGGGCAAGTGGAAGATAGTGTTCTGCAATTCGGAGGACCGAAACTCCCGTTACTGGGCATGCAACATGTTCAGCCGCGATCCGGAGACCAATTTCTGCTCCTACTGGAACGTCAACCAGCAGACCAAGATCGGCACCGACGTGGACGACTTCCGCTACCCTGTTGAGGGAACGTATCCCGGTACCTGCACCTATACATCAGGGCGACTCGCCGGAACGACCATTGAAGTTCCTTACCCCTGCTGCGACGGCGTACGTAAATATACCAATGTAGTCGTAGTCATAGACCTCGGCGAGACCGTCAACATCCACAGCATAGGTCTGTCCAAGCTGGCCGGCAACGTCGGCAACCTCGACCTCAAGGGAATCGAGTTCTACACGGAAGACCAGTTCACGCTGGAGACCGCAGCCCAGTACAAGGGTGTCGATGTGGCAAAATATCGCGCGGCCATCGCCAATTACAACACGGCCAATGCCGGAAACGAATGGCGCCTGTTCATGCAATGGAACGACATCCCAAAGGGCACCACCGCAGAAGGCCTTCCTACCGTGTGGAACACGACTCCCGCAGAAAGTATGAACACTGCGGCTGCCAAAGGACGATACCTCAAGCTGCATCCGACTGCGTCGTACCGTGCGGCCCAGAACTGCATAGAAATCTGCGAACTATACATAAGGAAACTAATTACGATTGACGGCGAACCCGCCATTTAGATGATAAGAAAGCTGCATCACATAACCACCTCTCTGGTCGTGCTCCTGTCCCTTGCCCTGGGCTTTTCTGCCTGCGGCAAGGACAAGCCGTCTGATAGTGGCAACCCCGGAGGAGACAATCCGGGAACGGTTGTACCGGCTGACGGACAGGGCGGATACCTGTTCGCCCACACCGGTACGGGCAGCAATTATTACCGTCTCTTCTATGCCATTTCCCGCGACGGCATCAAATGGACAGAGCTTAAGCGCGGCGAATCACCGCTGTCCATGTATTACGGATTCCCGTACATAACCCGGGATGCCAACGGAACGTTCTGGATGATAGGCACTTCCACAGGTGCGAAGCCACATTTCCCCATTGTATGGTGGTCAGATGACATGATAACCTGGAAGCACACAGACCTTCCGCCCGCCATAATGGAACTGCCTGCCGGTTATGAGAACGACACCAATTCCTACGGGGCTATGAAGATATTCTTCGACAACGCTTCGGGGCAGTTCTTCATCACCTGGCATGCAGGCGAAAAGGAGCTTTCTGGCAACGCCTGGTGGGAATCGATGCGCACATTCTACATAACCACAAAGGATTTCGCAACGTTCACGCCGGCGCAGAAACTGTTCTCCTTCAGCGGCCAGGATGAGAGTATGGCCCAGATAGACGCATCCCTGCATTATTACGACGGAAAGTACTACGCCGTCATCAAGGATGAACGCTGGCCGGAGCACTCGTCCACAGGCAAGACCGTCAGGATTGCCGTGGCCAGCTCGCCCACCGGCCCCTGGTCCAATCCCGGCGGAAGCCTTACCCCGGCATGGCGCGAAGCTCCTACCATGGTACAGTCTCCGGACGGCACCGAGTGGTACCTGTATGTAGAAGACTATACGATACACCGTTACGAGTTGTACAAATCGTCGTCGATTACGAAGGGAACGGCCTGGGAAAAGGTGAGCGACATGGTTCCGCCCACTGCTGACAACTGCCGCCACGGCTGCATAATCCGCATAGATGAGACTGTATATAGCAAACTGAAAGCAACATACGACAAATAACAACATAATCAACAACCACAATGAAAAAAGACCGATATGTCTATCCCGAGGTGAGCATGGATTTCATGGAAATCCGCGCCGCACTATTGACTGAGAGTACGGACCTCAACGAATCTTCTTCCCTGGAGAGCTTTGAGGACGATGGAAACCTCATTGTCTGGTAAACCTTAAATGAGAGCAGTTATGAAAAAGAACAGATTAATCGCACTCGCTGCCGTTGCAGCATTGGTTTGCCCGGTTTCCTGCGAAAAGGAAGCACAAGTTGACATTACTTCCTTCGAAGCCGAAAAGGCTGAAATCTCGCTGGTCGCGGTCAATGAGACCGGCTCCAAAGTAAACATGGATGCGGACCTCATAGTCCGCTGGTCCGACGAAGACCTGATTGCTGTCTTCGACGGCTCGGATAAGAATCAGTTTGCAATCCAGGAAGGCTCCAACACAGGTACTTCGGCAACGTTTATCGGCAAAGCTGCCGGTTCCGACCTTTACGCCGTTTATCCTTATGCTGCCGCCAATTCCCTCTCCGGCTCCAGCCTGTCCGTGACCATTCCCTCCGCACAGACGATAAGCCAGGGCGCAATTGTCGATACCACGGCCATCGTGAGCGTCGGCAAGGCCAATGGCGGCCAGATCGAGTTCAGACAGGTATGCGGTCTCGTCAAGATAGTTATCAGCGGCGGCGGTATCCGTAAGGTCATTCTCAGCGGCAACAACCTGGCCGGCACTGCAACGGTGGCCGCTGACGGAAGCGTTTCTACCGTTACCGACGGAGTCGGCAGCATCGAGCTCAGCTACGAGGGCGGCGCAATCTTCCCCGCCGGAACATATTACGCAGCCGTGCTTCCCGGTACAACTGCAGCCGGATCTTTCTCCCTGCAGCTTGTCGGCGGCGGCGGCCTGACCTGGCAGAAATCCGCTTCATCGGCCGTTTCCATCGCCCGCAAGCAGGTCGTAAGCGCCGGTGACGTAGACAGCGAAGCCGTTTTCGTGCGTCATATCACCAACAAGGACGAATTATTCGCATGGGGCGAAGCGATGGGAAAGGAAAGCAACGTTACGGTTTATCTGGACGCCGACATCGACTGCGCTTCTGACCCCTGGGTGGGCACCGGAGCCACTTTCGACGGCGTCTTTGAGGGCCAGGACCACAAAATCTACAACCTGGTCGTCACTTACGACGGCGACACCGGATTCATCTCCAGGCTCATCGGCACCCTGAAGGACGTGATTATCGGTTCTTCCGATGGTTCGAGCTGGGACAACACCTCCTGCATAACGCATAACGGAATGTCCGAAGTCGATGCCGATACACACTATGTCGGCCTTGTGGGCCGCATGGCAGGAAACGGCAATATGGAGAATGTCATCAATTATGCCTCCGTCGTTGTCGCCAAGACTTATACCCGCGCCTATGTAGGCGGACTGGTCGGTCTTATCCCCGGCTCGGAAGCCGTTTCCATTACGAACTGCATTAACTACGGCTCCATCACCAACAACTCCACCTGGGACGGCGGCCAGACCAGAATGGGCGGTATCCTCGGACAGGGAAGCGGAACCCTTTCTGCTTTCAATATTGAAAACCACGGGACCCTTACTGTCAACAACAGCGTGACCAACTTCGTGGGCGGCCTGTGCGGAGACATCGGCTCGGATTCCGACATTACCACGGCGAGCAACTATGGAACCATCACGTTTACGGATTCAGGCACCCAGAAGACATATCTTGGAGGCTGTTTCGGTTCAATCCGCGGGTCTGCCCTGTATGATTGTCACAACTATGCTCCAATTACCGCCACACGTGGTGCCGAACACTGGTTCGGCGGTATCGCCGGCTTCATGGAGGCCGGAGAGTCTGCGTTGACGGAGTGCACGAATCACGTCGGAGCGGACCTCACCGTAGCTGCTTCCGTAACGAAACGCGCCATCATGGGCGGTATAACGGGCGGTTGCCAGTACAAGGGAGAAGGCCCGTTTGCTGTCACCATTGATGAGTGCAAGAACGAGGCGTCCATTACGAACCAGGGCTGCGCGTCCGATTTCGGCGGCATAGCAGGTCTCTTCGACAACTACCTTTATTCCGCTACCATAACGGTTTCTACCTGTGAGAATACGGGTGAGATCTCCAGCACGGTACCGGATGACGGTACAGGCATGAGCCGTGAACTCCGTGTCGGCGGCATTATCGGAGGCACTGATCCAGAAGATACTGGATGTACCCAGGTATATCAGAGCTGCATCAACCGCGGAAACGTTTCGATTTACGGTGCACTTAAAAAAGGAGCCTCCGTGCGCTTCGGCGGAATCGTGGGCAATGCATATACCGCCACCGTCATTGACGGCTGTAAGAACTATGCCGATATCGGCTGTCCGAATCCCGGATCCGATGCCGGTGCTGCCGTCTTCTCTTTCGGAGGCATTCTCGGCTCTTACCATACCAGGACAGAGAGCCGTCATCAAAAGGTCTCCAATTGCATCAACCTCGGAAGGATATCTTCCGCCCGCGAATTCAACAACCAGTATCTGGGAGGCGTAATCGGCGGCGGTTCGAATGCGGACTCTTATCCCGAACTCACCGGCTGTAAGAATTTCGGCGAGATTTACGCCGTTAAGAAGACAAATACTCTTGTGGGCGGCATATGCGGATATACCCGTTGGATCATTACTTATTGCGCCAACTTCGGCAATGTGATAGGCGGATCGTGGAACGGTGCCGTCGTAGGTGACGGAAACAAAAACGCCATTTTTGGAGATGGAGTAGAGGTCGGCGACGGTGTCGAGGTTACAGACGCGGCCCAGGCGAGCGCCAAATACACGCAGGGCAAGAAAACCTATTCATTCCCCGAGACCGGCTCTCTTGAAAAGTATTGGTTCAGCGGCTGGTCTGACGCAGCGATCATAGTCACGGTCGTGGATCAGGAGACTTACTCAGAATAATTATGAAAACATACAGAATAGCATTATTGTCATTGTTGGCTGTCGCAGTTTTTTCCTGTGAAAAGGAAAACGGCACCGACATGCCGGAGAATGTCTCCGGACCCAGAATCAAGATTTCCTTAACCGCAAAAGAGGAATCAGAGGCCGGCTCGTCTAAGGTTACCCTCGACTTCTCCCAGGCCCAGAACGTACGATGGTCGGACGACGACCTGATCGCCGTATTCGACGGCACTGCCAAGAACCAGTTCAGCATTGACGCCGGTACAAATACGGGCGCGACTGCGAAGTTCTCGGGAGAGGTCACCGAAGGATATACCGATCTTTATGCAGTATATCCGTATTCTGCAGCCGGATCCCTTTCCGGCTCCAGCCTTACCGTGACGGTACCCGCAGAGCAGACAGTCAGCAGTTCCGCGTCGGTAGATCCTGCCGCACTCGTTTCCGTCGGCAAGGCCAATGACCACGCCATTGAGTTCAAACAGGTCTGCGGACTCCTCAAGTTCGAAGTCAACACTTCGGGCATCGAGAAGGTCATTCTCCGGGGTAACAACCTGGCGGGGACCGCAACCGTCGGAACCGACGGCGTTGTGTCTTCCGTTTCTTCCGGCGAGTGCAGTATCATTCTCTCCAGCGCCGACGGCACATTTGCCAATGGCACTTACTATGCAGCCGTGCTGCCCGGCACGACTGCCGCAGAGGTCTTTACCGTAGCCTTTGTCGAGTCCTCCGGCCTCACGCACGAAAAAACTGCGTCCAAGGCCGTGACAGTCATCCGCAAACAGGGCAGCACCATCGGAGCTTACAACAGTACATTCTCAACCAGCCGGCACATCTTCACCAAAGCACAGCTTTATGCTTGGGGCGCGGCCATGGGTACGGACGACCACATGCCTGTCTTCCTTGAGGCCGATATCGACTGCCAGTCCGATCCCTGGACATTCGGCACCGTGGAGTTCAATGGCGTCTTCGACGGCCAGGGCCACAGGATTTACAATTTTGTGGTGGAGAGCGCTTCGCAGTCAAGTTTCATCTACACCCTTTCCGGATCTTTGAAGAACATCGTCATCGGTTCTTCGGACGGCACTTCATGGGATGGGACATCTCGCATTACCCATACCGGCAGTTCCGGCGCAATTGAATATGTAGGACTTGTGAGTCGCCTTACCGGTAACGGAAAGATCATGAACGTTGTCAACTACGCCAAGGTGGAAGTCCCTTCGTCTTCCACTTCCAGGGCTTTTGTAGGAGGACTGGTCGGAGTGGTCCCGGATTCGGCACTCGGTGTCATCATAAATGACAGCAAGAACTACGGTGCCGTTTCCAACGCCTCCTCATGGTCTGACAGCCAGACGCGCATGGGCGGCATTGTTGGACAATGCGACGGAGCCTTGACGGCATCCGGCGTCGAGAACCACGGAGCCATTACGGTCGGTAACAACGTCACCAATTTCGTCGGCGGCCTTTGCGGCGACCTGGGCGGCGGTTCATCTGTTTCCGGTTCCAAGAACTACGGAACGATTACATTTACCGACGGCGGCACCTCTAAGACATATCTTGGCGGCTGCTTCGGCTCCGTCCGCGGCTCGACCATTTCCGACTGCCATAACTACGGGGCCATTACGGCATCACGCAATGCCGAGTGCTGGTTCGGAGGTATCGCCGGCTTCTTTGAGTCTGGTGTATCTTCGCTCACTGATTGTGTCAATCACAACGGAGCTGACCTTATGGTTACCTCCTCCGTTGCAAAACGCGTCCTTATGGGCGGTATCACCGGTGGTTGCCAGTATAACGGCTCAGGCCCCTTCGGCGTGACCCTTCAGGACTGCAAGAATGAGGCTGCCGTCACCAACAGCGGCTGCGCTTCCGACTTCGGAGGAATCGCCGGTCTCTTCGACAATTATCTCTCCTCCGCTACCATCCTGATCCAGAATTGCGAGAATACTGGCGCCATTTCCAGTACCGTTGAAAACAACACCTCAATGAACCGGGAACTCAGGGTTGGTGGTATCATCGGAGGAACCGATCCGGAAAGCGCAGGATGCGAACAGATCTATCGTTCCTGCATCAACCGCGGCACGGTTACCGTTGACGGAGCCCTTAAATCCGGTGCCTCCGTCCGTGTCGGAGGTATTGTCGGTAATGCTTACGAATGCACAACCATCGACAAGTGCAAGAATTTCGGCAACGTCGGTAGTGTCGTAGGAGGTAGTGATGCCGGTTCCGCTGTCTTTACCTTCGGAGGCATTCTTGGGTACATTCAGAGCCGCACCGCATCTCGCTACCAGCAGGTGACTGACTGCATCAATACCGGAACGGTTTCTTCCGTACGTAATTACAACAACCAGTATCTTGGCGGAATCGTCGGCGGTGGCACTACCGACAACAACGTATATCCACAGGTGACCGGCTGTAAGAATTATGGCAATATATCCGCCACCAAGACTACCAACACTCTTGTCGGAGGCCTCTGCGGTTATATCAAATACACCGTGGCAAACAGTGCTAATTTCGGTGATGTATCTGGCGGATCATGGAACGGCGCAGTTGTAGGTGACGGAAACGCCAGTGCCGTCGTGACGACAGGCATCGAGGTAGGTGACGGCGTGGAAGTCACCGGCGCCGCAAATGCCGGAACAAAGTATTCGGGGGGCAAAACAACCTACTCCTTCACCACCACATCGACGGCCGAAAAGAAATGGTTCAGCGGATGGTCCGATGCGCCTATTACCGTTACCGTAATCGGTCAGGAGACCTACAGCGGCAGCACCGAACCCGAAGAAACCGGGACGGGAGGTTATCTCTTCGCCCATACCGGAAACGGCGACGGCAAGTATTACAGACTGTACTACGCCCTTTCCCACGACGGTCTCAGCTGGACCGAGATAAACGGCGGAGAGTCCCCCATGCCCACTTACTACGGCTTCCCGTACATCACCAAGGATGCAGAAGGCACCTTCTGGCTCATCGGAGTATCCAATACGACACCACGCAACCCTGTCATCTGGAAATCAAAGGACATGGTCAATTGGACTGTTGTCAAGAACATTCCACGTTCAGTAATGGCCCTTCCTGCTGGATATATCAACGACACCAATTCATTCGGTGCCATGAAGATTTTCTTCGACCCCGTGTCCGAGCAGTTCATGATTACATGGCATGCGTGCCTTGACGGAACCGAAGGGCCAAACGACTTCGAGACGATGCAGATATTCTACATCCTCACCACAGACTTCGAGACCTTCACTCCCGCGCAGAAACTGTTCAACTTCACCGGCTCTGACGCGAATACGCCCCAGATTGATGCAATCATTTACTATGACTCAGGGAAATATTACGCCGTAATCAAAGATGAAAGCGAAGCTAATTCTACTACCTATTACAAGAGGCCGAGGATGTGTACGGCAACGTCCCTGACAGGACCTTATTCCAACCCGAGCGCTCAGCTGACTCCGGCATACAGGGAAGCGCCGACTCTTGTCCAGTCACCTGACGGCAACTACTGGTACCTATATGTCGAGGCATACAACACCCACGTGTACGAACTCTACCGTTCCAATTCGCTGTCAGCGACCAACTGGACGAAGATGTCAAGCTTTACGCCCCCTTCAACGGACAACTGCCGCCACGGTTGCGTCATACCCATAGACGCCACGGTTTACCGCAGGCTTGAAGCCGCTTATGGAAATTAACAATCAAAAATAATAACGACAGAATGAAAACTAATCTTCACATCGATTACCTGGCGCCAAAGACACAGGTAATCTTCATCAACCCTCTGGGATCCATGATGGTAACCAGCACACTAGGGAACGCTTCTTCCGAGAGTTTTCAGGATGAAAGCGAGTATCAGTCAATTTGGTAATATAAACGGCTTCAGAATGAAAACACGTATTTACCTGACCCTTGCAGCAACTGCAATACTGCTCTTGCCTCTCGCCTGCGAGAAGGAAAACGAAGAGCAGAATCCCGTCCCCGTATCGGACAAGGTCTCCATTTCCTTCTCCGCAACGGGTGAACCGGAGGATAAAGCCTCCCTCGACTTCACACAGGCGCAGAACGTCCGCTGGGCGGATGACGACCTGCTCGCCGTATTCGACGGCACGGCCAAGAACCAGTTCAGCATAGATACCGGTACCAACAGCGGGGCTTCCGCAACGTTCTCCGGCGAGGTTACTGCCGGTTATTCAAGCCTCTACGCAGTATACCCGTATTCTGCTGCAGGCTCGCTTTCCGGATCCAGCCTTTCCGTAACCGTGCCTGCAACCCAGACCGTCAGTGCTTCTGCATCCGTCGACCCTGCCGCCATCGTATCCGTCGGCCAGGTTGATGCGGGCACCGTAGAGTTCAAGCAGGTCTGCGGTCTCCTCAAGTTCCAGATCGACACCACCAATATCACCAAGGTAATCCTCCACGGAACCAATCTCGCCGGAACTGCAACTGTCGCGGCCACCGGTGTCCTGTCTAGCGTGACCTCAGGCGAAAGCAGCATCGAAATCGCCTATTCTGGCGGCTGCTTTGCCGAAGGCAGGTATTTTGCTGCCGTTCTTCCTGGAACTACCGCAGCGAACAATTTCACGGTCGAGTTTGTGGAAGACACCGGCCTCAGCTATGTTAAATCAGTTTCAAAGGCCGTGACCGTCGCCCGCAAGGAAGGCAAGTCCATCGGTGCTTATGATGATTCTTATGACCGTGTCCGCCATATCAGCAACAAAGCCCAGCTCTACGATTGGGGCGCAAACATGGGCAATGAACATGGTACCATCGTATATCTTGATGCCGACATCGACTGCGCTTCCGACCCTTGGACTTACGAAGATGCCACATTCGACGGCGTTTTTGAAGGCCAGAGCCACAAGATTTACAATCTGGTCGTCACTGCGTCTTCAGAGAACACAGGATTCATCTCCAGGCTCCTTGGTTCGCTTAAGAACCTGACGATCGGATCCTCCAATGGAAGCAGTTGGGACGGTGTTTCGACCATTACCCACAACAGTTCGTCAAGCGCTGACGCCGATACCCGCTTCCTCGGTCTTGTTGGACGTATGGTAGAGGGGTCGAACATGACTGGCGTCAACAACTACGCTGCCATCGTGGCCGCCGCCACTGACTCTCGCGTTTATATCGGAGGACTTGTCGGAACCATCCCTGAGGCCAACAGCGCAACGCTGACAAATTGCAAGAACTATGGTTCCGTCACCGACAATTCCACATGGACCGGTGGCCAGACCCGTATGGGTGGCATCCTGGGACAGTGCAACGGTGCGTTGACGGCTACAGGAGTAGAAAACCATGGCGCCCTGACTATTAATAACAACGTCACTAATTTCGTCGGCGGCCTTTGCGGCGACCTGGGCGGCGGTTCATCTGTTTCCGGTTCCAAGAACTACGGAACGATTACATTTACCGACGGCGGCACCTCTAAGACATATCTTGGCGGCTGCTTCGGCTCCGTCCGCGGCTCGACCATTTCCGACTGCCATAACTACGGGGCCATTACGGCATCACGCAATGCCGAGTGCTGGTTCGGAGGTATCGCCGGCTTCTTTGAGTCTGGTGTATCTTCGCTCACTGATTGTGTCAATCACAACGGAGCTGACCTTATGGTTACCTCCTCCGTTGCAAAACGCGTCCTTATGGGCGGTATCACCGGTGGTTGCCAGTATAACGGCTCAGGCCCCTTCGGCGTGACCCTTCAGGACTGCAAGAATGAGGCTGCCGTCACCAACAGCGGCTGCGCTTCCGACTTCGGAGGAATCGCCGGTCTCTTCGACAATTATCTCTCCTCCGCTACCATCCTGATCCAGAATTGCGAGAATACTGGCGCCATTTCCAGTACCGTTGAAAACAACACCTCAATGAACCGGGAACTCAGGGTTGGTGGTATCATCGGAGGAACCGATCCGGAAAGCGCAGGATGCGAACAGATCTATCGTTCCTGCATCAACCGCGGCACGGTTACCGTTGACGGAGCCCTTAAATCCGGTGCCTCCGTCCGTGTCGGAGGTATTGTCGGTAATGCTTACGAATGCACAACCATCGACAAGTGCAAGAATTTCGGCAACGTCGGTAGTGTCGTAGGAGGTAGTGATGCCGGTTCCGCTGTCTTTACCTTCGGAGGCATTCTTGGGTACATTCAGAGCCGCACCGCATCTCGCTACCAGCAGGTGACTGACTGCATCAATACCGGAACGGTTTCTTCCGTACGTAATTACAACAACCAGTATCTTGGCGGAATCGTCGGCGGTGGCACTACCGACAACAACGTATATCCACAGGTGACCGGCTGTAAGAATTATGGCAATATATCCGCCACCAAGACTACCAACACTCTTGTCGGAGGCCTCTGCGGTTATATCAAATACACCGTGGCAAACAGTGCTAATTTCGGTGATGTATCTGGCGGATCATGGAACGGCGCAGTTGTAGGTGACGGAAACGCCAGTGCCGTCGTGACGACAGGCATCGAGGTAGGTGACGGCGTGGAAGTCACCGGCGCCGCAAATGCCGGAACAAAGTATTCGGGGGGCAAAACAACCTACTCCTTCACCACCACATCGACGGCCGAAAAGAAATGGTTCAGCGGATGGTCCGATGCGCCTATTACCGTTACCGTCGTAGACCAGGAAACATATTCCGAATAACGGATAATTGTTGATCCACTCTTTCAGCCCGGCAGGCTCCCTTCAGCCCGCCGGGCTGATTGTTTTATGCCAACGATAAACGCCGCGATTTTATTGTCTGCGGAAAGAAGGGTTCAGAGCGTCCTCGCTGGCAAGAGCAGCAAAAAGTAGGGTAACTCCAGGCTTCTTCGTGTATTATATGTATGAGCCTTACTATCCTGCTGCAACTGATACTGGCCGTCAGCGGCCTGAAGACCGAACATCTCACCAACCCCCTTGGAATAGACAATCCGGCGCCGCGGTTCTCATGGCATATGGAAGACAGCCGCACGGGAGCGTGCCAGACCGCCTGGCGCATAACTGTGGCTACGGACTCCCTGTCATTCGACAGCACCACGATTTGGGACTCCGGGCGAATTGTGTCCGACGCTGTACTCGCAACGTACGATGGACCGGCGCTCAATCCCCGCACCCGCTACTGGTGGAGAGTTACTTGCGAGGACAAAGACGGCGTTGCCGTACAATCGCAGACCGCCTTCTTCGTGACCGGCCTGATGAGCCGGTACAACTGGCGCGGCAACTGGATTTCCGACAGCAATGGTACCGACTTCAAGCCCGCCCCCCGCTTCCGCAAAGAGTTCAAAGCCCGCGAAGACATTGCCCAGGCACGTGCCTACATAGCCGTTGCCGGGCTCTATACGATGTACATCAACGGCTCCAAAGTCGGCGACCGCATCCTCGACCCGGCTTTCACCCGCTACGACCGCACGGTCCTGTACACCACATACGACATCACGGCGCAGCTCCGGGCCGGATCCAATGCAGTCGGCGTAGAACTCGGCAACGGCTGGTACAACCACCAGCCTGTCACCACCTGGCACTTCGACAAGGCCCCTTGGAGGGCCCGCCCCACATTCTGCCTCGACATACTTATACACTATAAAGACGGCACCGAGGAGATCATCTCCAGCGGCATAGGCTGGCATACATCTTCCGGCGGTCCCCTCGTGTACAACAACATATACACCGGCGAGCATTTTGACGCAAGGCTGGAGCAGAAGGGCTGGACCGAGCCCGGATTCGACGAAAGGGACTGGGACGGAGTCAAACTCCGCAGCTGCCCGGCCGCCAAGGTATGTTCCCAGCAAATGGTGCCGATACGCGAGAGCGAAGAAATCGAGGCAGTCAAGATAACGAAAATCAACAACAACCGTATAATCTACGACTTCGGCACCAATATGGCCGGCAATGTCCATCTGCGCATCAAGGGCCCGCGCGGCACCACGATAGAACTGACCTACGCCGAAAGGCTCAACCCCGCCGGCCGCGCCGACCAGGACAACATCAACTACTATTATTTCGGCGACCGCAACGCAGAGCCGCTGCAGACCGACATAGTGACGCTTAGCGGCGGCGATGACGAATTCTCCCCGCAATACAGTTACAAAGGCTTCCGTTACGTGGAGGTCAACGCATCGGCTAATCTCAAATGGGGCAAGGAGCAGCTCAAGGCAGTGAGAATCAACAGCGACGTCCCCGAAGTTTCCAGCCTCGGGAGCTCTTCAAGCATAGTCGGCGAGATCTGGCATGCCACCCGCCGCACCTACCTCTCCAACCTTCCAGGCTATCCTACCGACTGCCCCCAGAGGGAGAAGAACGGATGGACGGCAGATGCCCACATAGCGGTTGAAACTGGCCTCTACAATTACGACGCCATCACAGTGTACGAAAAGTGGCTTGCCGACCACCGCGACGAGCAGCAGCCCAACGGCCTGCTGCCGGACATCATCCCCACCTGCGGCTGGGGCTATCACAATCCCGCCGCAAACGGCAACGGCCTCGACTGGACCAGCACCATCGCCCTGATTCCCTGGGAGCTGTACCTCTTCTACGGTGACAGCAAGCCCCTGCAGGACTGCTACGATAACATCCGCCGTTACGTGGACTACGCCCTGACGCTGACCAAAGACGGTCTGACTACCTGGGGCCGCGGCGACTGGGTCCCCGTAACGACACGTTCCAACAAGCAGCTTATCTGTTCCTGCTTCCTCTACAAGGACCTCGACATCCTCTGCCGTGCCGCCAGAATATTCGGAAAAGACGAAGATGCTGAGAAATACGGCGCGATAGCGGAAACCGTCCGCAATGCCGTCAACGCCAGGTTCCTCAACGCCGCCACCGGCATCTATGCAGGCGGAATGCAGACTGACCAAAGCCTGCCTCTCACCTTCGGCCTCGTTCCTGAAGAAAGCCGTCAGGCGGTACTGCAGGCACTGGTCAGGCGAATTGAGGAAGACGGCTGTCACATAAACGCCGGCGTGCACGGTGCAAAGTTTGTCCTCAGGGTACTGAGCGAGGGCGGATACGGCGAACTGGCATACAAGATGGCAAGCGCACAGGACTTCCCCTCCTGGGGCTGGTGGCTCGCAAACGGCAAGACCACCCTCATTGAAAACTGGCGCCTGGATGTCACCCGCGACAATTCCGACAACCACATTATGTTCGGAGACATAGCCGCCTGGTTCCACCTTGGCCTTGGCGGTATCAATCCTGACCCCGGGCAGCCGGGTTTCAGGCACATTCTCCTGCGCCCGTGCTTCCCCAAGGGGCTCGACCGTTTTTCCTGCTCATATGATTCCACGCTCGGAAAGATCGACCTGTCCTGGCAGCGCAAAAAACGCAACGTGACCCTCACCGCCATCATCCCCTGCGGTGCGTCAGCTACATTCTTCTACCCCGACGGCCGTATTTTGGAGCTCGTTTCCGGAACGCATACGATAAAGGTATTCTGATAGATAATCTGCCACACGTCCATGAATCTTTTTATTCGCATCTCGATATTATGTTCCGTACTTATTGGCGCAGCTGGCGTGAACGCAGGAGCGAAGGTCAAGTTGCCCTCCATATTCAACGACAATATGGTGCTACAGCAGAATACGCAAGCTGCCATTTGGGGGTGGACTGATAAGGGGAAGAAAGTCACGATCCGTCCCTCCTGGACATCCGTCAGGACGGTTGCCCTTCCGGATGCGGACGGCAAATGGTTTGCCAGGGTGCAGACTCCTGCCGCCGGCGGCCCTTACACCGTAGTGATTTCGGACGGCGAAAAGATCACGCTGCGCAACGTTCTCGTGGGTGAGGTATGGTTCTGCTCGGGCCAGTCGAATATGGAAATGCCCATGAGGGGCTTCCGCAACCAGCCTGTGGAGGGTGCTGCTGAAATAATACTCGGCGCAAAGCCCGAAAAGCAGATAAGGATGTGTACGGTGAAGCGCAGGGCCTCACTGAAGCCGGTCACCGAATGTGAAGGCTCCTGGATGGAGAATACTCCCGAAGCCGTCGCGGCAACCAGCGCTACGGCCTACTGGTTCGCGCTCAAATTGCAGGAACAAATGGGAATTCCGGTAGGACTCCTGATTAGCGAATGGGGGGCTTCCACTATCGAAACATGGATGGACCGGGAGACAATCGGCAGCCTGTTCCCCGGTGAATTCGACCTTTCATTCCTTGAGGGCGACGATCTTCCCAAGAAAAAGCACCAGACGCCGTGCACTCTGTTCAACGGCCAGATTAATCCTCTTATTCCGTTTACCTTCAAGGGTATGCTATGGTATCAGGGTGAATCCAACCGCTACCGTCCGGAGCAGTATGTGAGACTTCAGAAGGAGTATGTTGCCATGATGCGCCGGCTTTTCGAGAATCCTGACGCGCCTTTCTATTTCGTGCAGATTGCTCCATACCGCCAGGAGGGCGAAACAGACTTCACCTCCGGTTACTTCTGCGAAGCTCAGCAGAAATCGCTGGAAGTGATTCCTCACAGCGGCATGGCCACGACCACCGATCTTGGTGAATGCGGATGCATACATCCTCGACGAAAGAAAGAAGTAGGCGACAGGCTGGCATACCTTGCACTCGTTAACGACTACGGCCTCAAGGGCATCAATCCGGTAGCCCCTTCCTATGAAAGCGTAAAGTTCGAGGACGGGAATGCCCTGGTGACCATGAAGGTTGACGGCCAGGGGTTATCTCCCTGGGGCGCGGATATAAAGGGTTTTGAGCTGGCGGGCGCAGATAAGGTGTTCCACCCGGCACTTGCCAGGGTGAAAGACACCAAAGTGGTAATCGTCAACTGTCCGGAAGTTCCCGAACCTGTAGCCGTACGCTATTGCTTCCGGAATTATTCAGAAGGCAATCTCTATAACTGCTGGGGCATTCCGGCCGGTCCTTTCCGCAGCGACGACTGGGACGATTTAGGGCGCTTCCAGAGTAAATAGCCCGGCGAAATACTCCAGCTGTCAAATCTCTTCCCCGGCTTCAATAAAGCGGGCGGCGGCGTTAAGGAAGTGGGCGGTAATCCAGAATACCGTCCAGGTTTCGGAGTAGCCACCGCGGAGCTTGTACACGTTGGACATATCCCCGTGCTGGGCGAAATTAGTATGCTGGATCTGCTCACCCTGGCTGCCGTATGCGTCCGTAAGCTGATAGCAGGTGCGGTACATCACTTTTGACAGTTTGACCAAACGCTCGTCGCCGAGCAGGCGCCCCATCCTGCAAATCTCGGGCGCGAAAAGCACCCCATATACGTCCAGATGCTGGTTCTGCGGCGAGACGACCGTCCATCCAGTGGACTGGAAACCGCGGTCGGCAAGACGCCCTGCCGGAAGCGGGATGTCCCATACGACTACATAGCTCAGGCACACGTCCATGGCATGTTTTGCCCAATCCAGATACTTGGAGGCCTTAAAGCGCTCATAGCACTCCAGGAAGCCCTGGAACGCCGCCCAGGCTCCTTCCTTGTCCTCGCAGGTGGCGTCCAGCGTGCCGCCCCAGTAGCATCCGTCCATCTCCAGATGGCGGCCGGCGAACAAACCGGCGGCTTTCTCGGCGGCACGACGGTAACGTGGCTTGCCGAACAGATCGGAGGCAATTGCAAGCGGTGCGATATAGAACGCCTCCGCAGTAGAAAGCGGATTCCATTTGCAGTCCAAGATGCGGTCCGATGCCTTGTTGCAGGCTTCTTTGAGGAAGGTCTCCCACTTAGAGGTATCGTACACCCCGGGATGCTTTCGCGCATACCCGATGGACTTGGCAAAATTGTACATCGCCTGGCCGCAGGATACCGGGTCACCATGGTCCCACTTGCCTGTTCCGCAGTCATATCGTACGCAGAAGAGACCGTCGTCCCTGAACGGGCATCCGGACAAGAAATCAAGGCTCCTCTGCACCCTGTCGCGGATCAAAGCAGCGTCCCAGGGGCCATCGGCGACGGAAAGCAGCGACTCCAGCACTTGCAGCGAATAGCCGGGCGAATCGGCCTGGCCGCACCAGCCCATCACTATGTGCTTGCGGTCCCTGCGAAGGTCGTACATATCGAATCCGCATGCATCTCCCTTCTCAAGCCAACGTGAAGCGGCGAAACGGGCCTTTCCTTCTACTATATCGATGAAAGCCGGAAAGCGGTCGGCATCGTATGGCTTGTAACGGTCAAGCGACGAATACAGGGGCCGCTGGAAGCCGGAACCCTTGCGGGAGATGCCGTATAAATCCACATAGAATTCCTTCTCTACGATGCGTCCTGGCTCCATATCGATCCAGGTATCAGCATAGCGCATCGACGTCTTCTGACGGGCCTTGGCGACGCTCCTGGTGCAATTGTAACCTATGGGGCCGCTGAGCAGGACCACTTCAGTCAGGCCGTCGCGGGCCTCGGCGCCGAGGGACCACCACTGGTCGCCAAGCACCGCGCCGCGGACGGGCGAAGGAACTGTGTGGACCGCAAGTGCGCGCAAGCCGGATGAATCTTCAAGCATAACGAACGGCATGGGATAGCGATGGTCCTCGAAAATGGCGAATTCGCCAGGAGCGCCCGTCCAGACGGGCACGGCGTCGGGATTGACGGCGGCTCCGTTGGAATTACCATAATAGACTATTCCCGGGACGAACAGCGACAGGCCGTTGCCGCGCCTCTGGAGGCGTACCGAGAGCGTAGCGTGCCGGAGCGTATCGGGCCCTTTCCATTCAAAACGGCGGATGCAGCGGACGAGGCCGTCTGCGGCGGGGGCGTAGGAATCCGTAAGAAGCATCTTTCCCTGGGGAAGATCAAGTGTGCCGCGCATGATGGTCCATTCTCCGGAACGTTCGGCCGACTGCGGCGAAGCGTGAACCCAGCCGCAGGGCCAGTCTTCCTTCCACCCTGTGGCGATGGACCAGAGGCCCTCGGAGGGCGTACGGAGCGTATCTATACCGTCCGTAAAGGCAACCGGACAACCATCCCCCGTAAGCAGGCGGGTCTGCGCAGGTAGCTGCACTGCCGCCAGCATCAGGGATATAAAAATCGTAAACTTTTTCATTCCCAGGGAAGTTTGCGAAGGGGACGGACATGGGCTTCTCCGGGCACGAACTCCCCTCCCACCGGATTAACGGGATAATAACCGAGAGCCGAGAAGATGTACCAGGCACTCATCTGCCCGCAGTCATCGTTGCCGCAGAGTCCTCCAGGCTCGCAGCGATAGAACTCCCGGAATACCTGGCGTATCCGTTCGACTGCCTTGTCCCGGCGCCCCGCAAGGGTATAGAGATAAATGACGTGGTGGCAGGGTTCGTTGCCCTGTGAATACTGGCCGATAAGGCCCGTAATATCCTGGACTTCACCGGTTACGGACGCAGGAGGGCAGACTTCGAACAAGGTGTCGAGCTTTGCAATGAACTTCTCACGTCCTCCTAGCAGTTCGATCAGGTCTTCAGGATCCTGAAGGACGTGCCAGAGATAGTGCCAGGCGTTGGCCTCGGTGAAATCGCCTCCCTGCTTACCGGCGTGAGCATAGCGGTATGGCTCGAAGGGTTCCCTCCAGCGCCCCTGGCTGTCCTTGCCGCGGAAGAATCCGGTGGAGGGGTCGAAAAGATTGCGGTAATTGCGGGAACGGGCCTCGAAGAAAGCGTAGTCTTCATCCTTCCCGAGCGCTTTTGCAAGCTGCGCCGCGCACCAATCGTCATAACAGGACTCCAGCGTACGGGACACTGATTCGTCCTTTACGATATCGAACGGATAGTAGCCGTATTTATCGTAAACTGCCCAGTCCGATTTCTGGTGAGGAGTAGTGAGAGAAGCCTTTACTGCCGTCCAGGCACGCTCCTTATCAACTCCGGGCAGGCCGCGGAGGCAGGCATCCACCACCGTCGGGACGGAATGATTGGCAATCATGCAGTAATTGTCTTTGCCGCACAAGCCCCATACAGGGAGATGGCCGCGCTCTTCAGCCTCCGCAAGCATGCTGTTCACCACGTCAGCCTCGACATCCGGCGTGAGGAGCGTTCGCAGCAGGTCAGCCGCCCGGAATGTATCCCACTGGGAGAAAGTCGAATAGCGCACCGGATCGCCTATATCGGAAATGACATTCGGCTGGAAATACATATGGTACATCGACGTATAGAACGCCGTCATTACGCTGTCGGACGCCTCCACCGGCAGAAGCCTGAAAATCTCTTCCCACTTGCGCTCTGCGGCCTTGCGGACCTTGCAGAAGTTCCATCCGGGGACTTCGGACATGTTGGCATGCGCACCCTCGGCACCTGTATAGGACAGGGATATCCGGGCCTTCACCGGCTTGCCGCCGTCGCCAAAATCCAGCACATAAGCCGGAGCCTTGTAATCAGGATGCAGCACCAGGGTGTCGCAGGCCCTGAACGGCTGGTCGAAGGAAATCTCGTACCAAAGGTCATACTGCACCCAGCTGCTGGCCTTGATATGTCCGCACAGAGTCCTGTTGTCCGGCGAAGAACCGTCCCAGGCCTTGATACCGCGGGCCAGAGTGGCTTTGGGGTCGTTGCTCCGAAGCTGGATATACTGGGGATTGACCAGCAGGTGACGCCCGCGGCTGGAGAACTTGAATTCGTAGCAGGCAACCCGCTCAGAGCAGGTGATGTCCACATGGGCGCCATTGTCGGGTAAATCCACTGCGTAGTGCCCCGGCGAGGCCTTTTCCGCAGCCTTCCGGCTTGCATAATCCGGTCCGTGGGCATCTGAGAAAGGCATGACCAGCACGTTGCAGAGCGAGGGCACGCCGGTGCCGCTCAGGCGGTTCTGCGTAAATCCCAAAAGCAGCGAATCGGACCAGTTATAGCCGCTGCAGTACTTCCAAAGGTAATTTCCGCTCTGCGGACCGGGCTGCACCATACCGAGCGGGCAGGCAGCGGCCGGAGATGTATGTCCGGTATAATCGGTGCCGATGAACGGGTTTACCCAACGGCCCAAAGGACGGGCGCAGGAAACTATACAAAAGCAAATGAAAAACAGGAGGAAAAGAGTCTTTTTCATATTACAAAAATAGCTTTTATTAACCACTTTTGCAACGGTAGGGTAAAGCCGCTTTCACTCGTTATCTATACATGAAACGTCTTGCTTTTCTCCTTGCCGCAACCCTGTTCTGCCTGTCTGCTCCGGCACAGCAAAGTCCCGATTACAGTAGTTATATACTCACACCTGAAGCGCCTTCCACGCCTCACATAAACGGGCCCAAAGTTTACGGGGCGAGGCCAGGGGCCGATTTCCTGTTCCGCATTCCCGTCTCCGGGCAGAAGCCGATGCGCTTCGTCGCCAAAGGACTCCCCTGCGGCCTCAAACTCGACGCAGGTAAAGGAATCATAACCGGCAAAGTGCGCAGGAAAGGCAGCTACCGTGTGCAGATAACCGCAACCAACTCCCTCGGAAGCGACACCCGCGAGCTTCGTATAGAAATCGGCGACCGCATAGCCCTCACTCCGCCGATGGGCTGGAATTCCTGGAACTGCTGGGGCGACAGAGTAACAGCAGATAACATCCTGCAGGCCGCACGGGCGCTGGAAGAAACCGGCCTTGCCGATTACGGCTGGAATTACGTAAACATCGACGACGGCTGGCAGGGCCGTCGTGGCGGCAAGTTCAATGCTATTCAGCCAAACGGCAAGTTCCCGGACATGAAGGCCTTGGGCGACTCCCTGCACGCACGCGGCTTCAAATTCGGCATCTACTCCGGGCCATGGATAGCTACCTACGCCGCCCACATCGGTTCTTCCTGCGATAATCCGGACGGCACATACTGGTGGGTGGAAGAAGGCATCGTAGATGAGTATTACAAACTTGACCCTTCAAAATACGACAAAGGCGAACTGATGAGTTTCGGCAAGTACTCCTTTGCCAGGGCCGATGCCCGCCAATGGGCCGACTGGGGTGTAGATTACCTGAAATACGACTGGTTCCTCAACGACGTCTGGTGGCTGCGCGACATGCGCGAGGCCTTGGACGCCACCGGCCGCGACATCGTTTACAGCATTTCGAACGCCACCCGTATCTGCCTCGCCCCTGATATGCAGCAGTACGCCCATTGCTGGCGAACAGCGGGCGACATACAGGACACCTGGGCGAGCGTATCCAATATCGCCTTCGACCGCGAATCCGCCTGGGCAGGCTATGCAGGCCCCGGCAACTGGCCGGACGCCGACATGATGGTCCTCGGCCAGGTAGGAGGATGGGAAGGCGGCACGCCCCACTGGACACGCCTCACACCGTGGGAACAATACTCGCATGTCACCTTATGGGCTATCCTTGCTTCCCCGATGCTGCTAGGCTGCGACCTGGCCACTATTGATGATTTCACCCTCAGTCTCCTCTGCAATCCGGAAGTGCTGGAAGTCAATCAGGATCCGCTGGGAATGATGGGCGTACGCAACGTATTCGGTCCAGGCAAGACGCAGTGCGTGTACGTAAAACGCATGGAAGACGGCACCCTTGCGGTGGCTCTTTTCAACCTCAGGAATGAAGAAGGCAACGTCAGCTTCGTCCCGCGCGACCTCGGACTTCTCGGCACCCAGAATATCCGCGACCTCTGGCGCCGGCAGGACGTAGGCAAAGTGGCCGACAAGGAGCGCTGGGAGGTTAAGTTACCTGCTCACGGATGCGCCCTGTACCGTCTGAGTCCCGGAATTACAGGACGGAAGATGGAAGGAAAATGGTGGGAAATCCGGTAAAGCTTGTTGCTTCTGGATCAGATTAATTGACTCCGCGTTTCCGTTCTTCCGGCACTCCTGGTTTGCCTGTCGGGCTTCCGTGCTCATTCTAAGGTGGTTTAGAAAGCCGGCATACGGTCCAGGAAGCGGTAGGAGGCGGCTTCGGATATGTGCTCGGGGCGAATCTCTTCCTGGCCGGCAAGGTCTGCGATGGTGCGGGCCACTTTGATTATTCGGAAGTAGGCTCTCATGGAAAGGCCCATTCTCTCCATGAGTTGCACCAATAGCTCGCTGCACTCGGCGCTAAGGCTGCAGTAACGCTCTATCTGCTTGTTGTTCATCTCGGCGTTCGAATAAATCATCTCTCCCTTAAAGCGGCGTATCTGGATTTGCCTGGCCGCCGCGACCCTCGCCGCAACCACCTCGCTGGACTCGGATGCTATCCCACTGGCTTTCAGCTTGATAAGTTCTCCGGCAGCAAGACAAGGCACGCTGAGCTGTATATCGATACGGTCCATCATAGGGCCGCTTAGCCTGGAGAGATAGGCAATCCGCTGGGCAGGAGTGCAGGTACACCGGTCTCCGGAGCCCCAATAGCCGCACGGGCAAGGATTCGAAGCCATCACCAACATAAAAGAGGCAGGATATTCCACCTTCGCTTTCAGTCTTGAAATCGTCACCTTGCGGTCTTCCACCGGCCCCCTGAGCGCCTCGCTGACGCTCCGCGGCATTTGCGCAGCTTCGTCCAGGAAGAGCACGCCATTGTGCGCAAGGCTGATTTCGCCGGGAGTAATGTTATCTCCGGCCCCGCCTCCAATTATCGCCGCGAGGGAAGCTGAATAATGAGGCGCCCTGAAAGGCCTCGTGTTCATCAGTCCGTAGCGCAGTTTACCCTTTCCGGCAATACTGAATATCTTGGAGGTCATCAGGCTTTCCTCCCTGCTCATAGGCGGCAAGATACCTGTGAGGGCTTTTGCCAGTGAGCTTTTTCCCGAACCAGGAGGACCGATCATCATAATGTTGTGTGCCCCGGCTGCAGCTATTTCCAGGCCCCGCTTAGCTCCTTCCTGGCCTATTATGTCTGCGAAATCCGGAATATCCCTGCTCGAAGGCCGCTTGCCCCCATGCACTATCTCATTGTATTCCGGAGTATTATGCACCAGCAGATCCTCGCCCGGCTCTCCCGACAAGATGCGGGTCACGTCTGTGAGCGTACGCACAGCGTAAACCTTGAAGGCAGCAATCTCCGCCGCTTCCATGGCCGACTCCAGAGGCAAAAGGATCCCGTCGAATCCTTCCTGCCTGGATAGTTCTGCGAAGGGCAGGCCGCCCGGTATTTCCCTCACACTACCGTCCAGTCCCAGTTCTCCCATCATCATATAGTTCCCCGCATAAGGCAGTTCGCATTGTCCGCTTGCCGCTATAACCCCTATCGCTATAGGCAAATCATAGCCGCTGCCGTTCTTGTGTATGTCAGCAGGCGCCAGATTAATCACAATCCGCTTGCCCGGAATGCGGTACCCGAGAGCTTGGAGAGCAGTAGTGGTGCGGAGCAGGCTCTCCTTTACCGCAACGTCTGCAAGCCCCACCAAGTGTATCCCGATTCCCCTGTCGACGCACACCTCAACTGTAACTTTTTCTGCTTGAATACCAGTGCATTTGGCTCCGTATATCCTAATCAACATCGCTGTTCGTTACTAAGGCGGTCACTCCGGAAAGGTAACCGTGCAAGTTATACTCTGTCTTGTTGCTGCCGTATTCAAAGTAAGCCAGGCTGCTGCTGTCTTTAGGGGTCAATACTTTTGCAAGCTTGTCACCCAACTGGAAAGCACAGTTTCGATGGAAGAAATAACATGCTGGAGGCGCCGCCATCCCCAGCACATCTTCTCCGTCGCAATAGATATAAGACGTGCCGTTCTCCAGTAAGGCATAACATTCATTCTGGCACACACCTGCCCGTAAGGTGTTTTGCCTGTCCCTGAAGAAGCCGGCCACGGCAATGCCTCCCTGATACTCCGTAATGCCCCCTTCAACCCACACCCTGTTCATCGAGCTAGACAAAGAGCCTGTGTGCTCCCCGTCATTCAGATAAGATTGCCCGAAGAGGTTATACAAAACCATAGGACGGCCGTGCCAAAGCCTGGCGTCCAGGATGTCAGCCGCTTGCAGACTGCTGCGCTTCTGAATCTCTCCGTCCCGCACAAAAAACACCTGCTGTTGCTTGTCCCATAGTGTCTTGTATGCAAAACACACATCTCCTTCGTCTTCATACAATGCACCATGCTGCCCATAGGTGTCGGCTCCGAAGCCGCCAAACGCAACCGCGCCCGAAGCCATATGGACTATCTGGCCATCACGCCTGTAATTAATTGATCCTCCAGCCCTTGACAAGCCGAGACTATGTAGCTCGCCATCTTTGTAAAGCAAGCCCAGCAGCTTTTCCGGCTCAGGCCACTCTGCCAGCAATTCTCCGTCCCTCTTTACCACGGTGCCTCGATAATCGGAGAACTCGGTAAATAATGCAGAGCCAATGAAATGGTGCATGTCGGGCGCTACCGCTATCCGGGATGCGGAACCGGCCTGAAGGTCCAGGACGCATTTCCCGTTACGGAACAGTTTAAGAGTGCACGCCACCGAGCCGAAGGCGCTGTCCCTCTGCCAATCATAACTATTTGGGAAACTAACCGCAGATACCAGGAACACCGTATCCTTAGCGGCTCTCTCCCTGACATCGTGCGGAGCAGAATCCACGACTTGTCCGTGGTGGTTGAAGCGAGGTTCGCCCAGAGACAGGCGGGGCTCCAGCAAGGTACAGGAGACGATTGAGAAGATAGCGGAAAAAACCGCAACTGAAGTTTTCATAGCGCAACTTTTTGCTGCAAATAAAGAGAATTATCTGCAGAATCATCCGCTTTCCGCCACCGATTTCGTCACATTTTTACGATTTTTTCTGTTTATTTACGATTCTTTCAGCCTAGAAGCTCCAGCCTATGTTGATATAATAGAATGGAGCGCCGTGAGACAGGAAGCTGAGGGGATAATACAAATCGTGGCAGTGGCCCACGGAAATCCTGAGATGCTTGAAAAATTCAAGTCCTGCGCGCACCAGCAGGTCCGTGCTCCAGTAGTAAGGTTCCAGCGAAGACTGGACATCGGTAGTTACGGAACGCATTTGTGCTCCGGCTCCGAGCCCCAGGAAGAAACTCATAGGTCCGTAAGGTCCGAACTTATACTCGGCCAGAGCGTTGAGCGTATGGGAACCCGTCATCACCTTAAGCGTTTCGCCCGCTCCCTCATGGGGCAAAACGAAATTATACATGGCGCCGACTGAAAAGGCGGAAGTGATATCGTAACGGTATTCCCCGTAGAAATTGACCGTACTTGCTTCATTGAGCTGATTGGCAAAGAACAACTCCTTAGGGATTGCCAGTCCGGTACCGGCCTCTATATGGTGTCTGCCAAGAATCTGGGCGGAAAGACCTGTAGAAATCAAAATGCTAACGAGTACGAATAATCTTTTCATATAAACTCTCTTTTCGGCAAATTTAATTGATTATCATGTTACTTGCAAACATTTCCGGCAAGTATCACTTTGCTGATATACGGAGTGGAATAGTTGTACACGAGCCTGGTAAGGTTCCACCCGGGTTTGGTAATAATCAAGTTAGCAGTTTTACCTGCTGTAATAGAGCCGAGCGTATCGCTCACCCCCATAGCGTAAGCGGAATTAAGGGTAGCAGCATTGAAAGCTTGAACCGGAGTCAGCCGCATGTGGATACAGGCCAGCGCCATCACAAATCTCATGTCCCCGGAAGGCGACGAACCGGGATTGTAGTCCGATGCCAGGGCAAGCGGAAGTCCAGCCTCAATGAAAGCCCTGGCTTCTCCGAACGGTATCCTAAGGAAAAAAGAAGACCCCGGAAGCATCGTGGGCATCGTTCCGCTGCCTTTCAGCACTTCGATCTGTGCCCGGGTTGTACGTTCCAGATGATCCACCGAAAGCGCATTGCAGCGCACGCCCACCTCAACTCCCCCGCTCACGGCCAGCTCGTTGGCGTGAATCTTCGGGCGCAATCCGAATGCAAGGCCGGCTGCGAGGATACGGGACGTATCTTCCGGCGTAAAGAATCCTTCATCGCAAAACACATCTACGAAATCAGCCAGCCCAGCGGCCTCCGGCATCATATCAATAACTTCCTGCACATAAGCCTGATGGGTGTAGCCGCGCCCTACTGCATGTGCGCCCAGGAAAGTGGAACGTACAAGGGCAGGCACGCTCTCCCGTATGCGCTTGATGACGCGCAGCATCTTCATTTCGTCTGCAGGATTGAGGCCGTATCCGCTCTTTATCTCTATGGCCCCGGTGCCTTTAGCCATCATTTCCCGCACCCGTACCATCGACTGATCATAGAGATCGTCTTCCGAAGTGTCGTGCAGCAAATCGGACGAGTTGAGAATGCCGCCTCCCCGGGCTGCTATTTCTTCGTAACTAAGGCCTTCGATTTTGTCCAGGAATTCGTTTTCACGGCTGCCGGCATAGACGATATGGGTGTGGGGGTCGCAGAATGAGGGCAAGACGGTTCCACCTCCGGCGTCGATTGACGCCGGAGGTGGGACCGGTCTCCGACTACTATCCCCCGCTGCTTCGCAGCTGCCCCCAGGGGCACGGGG
>CAMKQN010000004.1:0-68816 GCA_946414935.1 uncultured Bacteroidales bacterium | reverse complement strand
TCATTCCGATTTTCTTTCCAATTAATCCAGGCATTGGTTTGTTAATTAATTGATACTTAATACTTTAAACTCCGCAACACACTTTTGCGGGCTGCAAAGATACAACTAATTTTTTGATTTACAAAGAAATAATTATCATCTGCCGGTGTAAAAAGTTATGATTATTATGTATTTTTGCTTGTTAATCATTTAGGCCATGAACAATCTTAAAGACGAATGTATTGCCTGGATCAGGGATTGGTTTTCCAAGAACGGTCCCTCCTGCACAGCCGTGCTCGGCATGAGCGGCGGAAAAGACAGCACAGTAGCGGCAGCTTTATGCGCCCGCGCCCTGGGTCCGGACCGGGTGGTCGGAGTAGCCATGCCGGCAGAAGGCCAGAGCCTTAACGGAGCCGACGAAATCTGCAATTATCTTGGAATCCATTACCTTTGCCTGCCCATAGGGCGCATAGAAGCAGAATGTGATGCCTTGGGTGCCTTGATGCCGGACGGGGAATTCTCCCTGCAGAGCATACAAAACATTCCTCCCCGAATCCGCATGACCATGCTCTACGCCGTTGCACAGTCATGGAACGGCATGGTGGCCAACACCTGCAACTACAGCGAGGACTATATAGGCTATGCAACCCTTTTCGGGGATGCCGCCGGTTCTTTTGCTCCTCTCGGCGGCATGGTAGTGCGCGAGGTGCTGGAGGTAGGCCGGGACCTTGGCTTGCCTGCCAAATGGGTCGAGAAGACTCCGGATGACGGCCTTCCCGGCTCCTGTCCCGACGAAGAAAAGTTCGGATTCACCTACGCCACGCTCGACCGCTATATACGCGAAGGGGTGTGCGAAGACGAGGAAATCCGTGCCAAAATAGACAAGATGCACCGCCGCAACCGCTTCAAGACAGAGATTTTACATATTCCTGCATTTATCCCTTCTTTCCCCGAGCCATGAATACCTTTGCCGGAAGAATAGCCTCTCTGCGTGCCCTGATGCGCGCACGGGATTGGGATGCCGTGGTGCTTACCGGCTCCGACCCCCATGGCAGCGAGTACCCCTCCGAACGCTATAAGCAGATATGCTGGCTTACTGGATTTACTGGCGAGGCGGCCGACCTGGTGGTCACCCACGACCACGCCGGCCTATGGACGGATACCCGCTATTTCATACAGGCGGCTGCGCAGCTGGAGGGAACAGGAGTGGAACTGCACAAAACCCGCGTGCCGGAACAGGTCCTCATACCGGAGTGGCTCGCTTCCCACTTTGCCGACGACCGGGAACCTGTCATCGCCGTAGACGGCGTTACCATCATGGATGCGTTCGTGGATGAAATGACGGATGCTTTTGCAAGCACGGAAGCTCAGCCTTTGGTGGTAAGTTCTCCGGATTTCATAAATTACCTTTGGTCCGACAGGCCGGGCATCCCGCAGACGCCCGTTTTCTCAGTTGAGAGCGGCTCCTCCCGGGCCGTCAAGATTGCCCGCCTGCGGGAGTTCTGCGCGTCCCGAAGCTGTGACGGCATATTGCTTACAGCCCTCGACCAAATCGCGTGGACGCTGGATGTGAGGGGCTCCGACATTGAGTATAATCCTTTCGTTATCAGTTATTTGCTGGTGACGGATGAGGATGTGCGCTGGTTTGTGCTGAAGGAGGAAATTGAGGACCCCGATACCGAGCGCACTTTTGAGCAGCTGGCCGGCGAGGGTATAATGCTAGAACGTTACGACGCCTTGGATGAATTCCTCTCCGAAAGCGGAGGCATGAGCCTGTTCGTGGACAGCCGTACGCTTAACTTCCAGCTGGCCAGGGTCATACGTTCTTCCGGCGTATCCGCCATTCCCGGAAGCACTCCGGTCGGGCTTTGGAAGGCTGTTAAGAACCCGTATGAAATAGAAGGAATGCGCCGTGCGCATGTACGCGACGGGGTGGCGATGGTGCGTTTCCTGTACTGGCTGGAGAAGTCGCTGGGGGCCGAACGCCAGGTTAGCGAGTGGGAAGCCGCCGTCAAGCTTGGGGAACTCCGCTCGGCGGGGGAGAAATATTGCGGTGACAGTTTCGAAACCATTTCAGCATTCGGGCCCGGTGCCGCCCTGCCGCATTACGTTACCCCGCGCACCGGAGCCCCCGTACTGGAGCCAAGGGGCCTCTATCTTTGCGATTCCGGCGGCCAGTACCTGGACGGCACCACCGACATCACGCGTACCGTCCCGCTGGGCGACCTCACGCAGCTCGAGAGGGAAGACTACACCCTTGTGCTCAAAGGCCACATCGACCTTGCCATGGCCGTCTTCCCTGAAGGTACTCCAGGCTGCCGCATAGACGCTCTTGCGCGGGAACCGTTGTGGCGCGCATACCGTAATTTCGGGCACGGTACAGGGCATGGCGTAGGCTGCTTCCTCGGAGTCCACGAAGGCCCTCAGGATGTGCGCCAAAACCTCAACCCGGTGCCGCTGGAGCCCGGAATGATTATTTCCGACGAGCCCGGAATCTATCGCGAAGGAATGCATGGAGTGAGGCACGAAAACCTGCTTCTCTGCGTACGGAAAGGGGCAAACGAATTCGGCAGCTGGCTGGGTTTCGAGCCCCTGACGCTCTGCCCCTTCGACACTTCGGCGCTGCTGCCCGGCGTGCTTGACAAGGACGAAACGGAGTGGTTGGACTACTATCATGAGCTGGTGTTCGGGACGCTTTCGCCGCTGCTCGAAGAAGATGTGGCCCGATGGTTGCAGCAGAAATGCCGGAAAATTGCTAATTTTGCCGACTGAACTAAGCCCTGAGGGCGTAATAACTTAATACATTCAAAGATGGAAAGAGAAGATCCCCTTGAAAGAATAGAGCGCAGGGAGCGTGAACGCAAGCAGAACGGTGGCGCCAAGACAATCATGTACGTTATGATTGCCGTGGCCGCGTTGCTGGCAGCCGCCCTTGCTTATGTAATCTACCAGAAGAACACCCTCGTGGGTGAACTGAATGTCGAAAAGCAGGAATTGACCGAGCAGATAGAAGCTCTCCAGAGCGATTACGAGTCCCTCTCCTCCGACTACGACGCCATCAACCTGCAGCTTGACTCTTCCCGCGAAGAAGTCGCCCAGCTCGTGGAGCGTATCAAGAGTACGGAGGCAACAAACCGCGTGAAGATGCGCCAGTATGAGAAAGAACTCGGCACTTTGCGTTCTATCATGCGCGGCTACATAGTCCAGATCGATTCCCTTAACCAGCTGAACCATAAGCTTACCGTGGATGCAGCCAACGCCCGCCGCGAAGCCGCCGAGCACCGCAAGCGCAGCGAAGAGCTCACAGCCCAGGTGGAAGACCTTACCGGCAAGGTGGTTACCGGTTCAGTGATCAAAGCCAGGGGAATACGTATGGAGGCATACAACAGCGCCGGAAAACCCATAGACCGGAGCAAGAATGTAGCCCGCCTGCTGGTTACCCTGAGCCTGGTCGAGAACGCTCTCGCTGAAGCCGGTCCCGTGCGCGTGTACGTGAGAGTAAAGGATCCAGACGGCAACCTGCTCGACGATGGCCGCGGCACCAGCTTCACCCTTGCCGGCGAAACCCTTGCCGCTACCGCTTCACGTGAAGTGGACTATCAGGGACAGGAGGTTGAACTCAGCATCTACGTCAACAACATACCTTCATTCAACAAGGGTATCTACACCGTTGAGGCGTTTACGACGCAAACCAAGCTTGGTTCGGCCGAATTGCTTCTGCGTTAATGATTTACGTTCACTGTCCGTTTTGCAGGAGCTTCTGCACATATTGTGACTTCTATTCCGAGAGGGCGTGCCCCGCAGAATCCTGGACGGAAGAGATTTGCAGGGAAGCTCTCGGACGCAAAGATGAAATAGCGGCAGCTGCTGCGGTCAGCACCTTGTATTTCGGAGGCGGTACCCCATCGGTGCTGCCTCCCGGTGTTCTGGGGCGCATCGCAGATGCTTGCGGAGGCCGGAGTTACGATGAATGGACGGTAGAAGTGAATCCGGACGATATTACTCCGGAGTATGCCGCCGCCCTGCGCGCCACCGGCGTGAACCGGGTAAGCATGGGGGTGCAGTCGCTGGACGACGGAATGCTGCGCTGGATGGCCCGGCGCCACGATGCCGCAGCTGCAGCCGTGGCTTTCAGAACCCTTCGAGAGGCAGGTTTCGGCAACATCAGCGTGGATGTGATTTTCGGAATCAACGGACTGTCGTCGCAGATGCTCGAAGCTACCCTGAGGGAGCTGACGGAATGGCGTCCGGAGCACATTTCAGCATACCAGCTGTCCATTGAAGCCGGCAGCGCCCTGGGAAAATTCGTTCGCGAGGGCCGTTATACCGAACTGCCCGACGAAGACTGCGCCGCACAGTACGCCCTCATCTGCGCTATGCTCCGGGCCGCCGGTTATGAACATTACGAAATATCCAACTGGGCTCTTCCGGGCCGCCGTGCCATGCACAACAGCGCTTATTGGACCCGTGCGCCTTATGTGGGTCTGGGCCCAGGGGCACATTCGCTCAGGCGCTTGCCGTCAGCGTCCGGGGACCTGCGCTCCTGGAATTCGGAGCAGCTGTCCGGCTGGACTTCCTCCGGGGAGAAGCTCACGGACAAGGAAATCCGTGAAGAAGAAATAATGCTGGGCTTGCGTACTGCCGACGGAATAAAGGAAACCCTGCTGTATGCATGCCCGGGCAATGGCACGGACTGCCTTGTACCGTCGGCGTTACCAGGCAACGTACGAATTCCGGAGGAGCGCTGGTTCGTGGCCGACGACATTATTGCATCCCTGATATAAATTCCGGGCCTATTTATTCTTTTTCTTGCTTCCGGCAGCGTTTTTGTCCCGGGAAAACTTATCTTTGCAGACGGTGAAGATACCGGCGGGGGAATCCGGTGGAAATCCGGCGCTGTGCCCGCAACTGTAGATTCCTTTCGGGGGAAAGTCAGAATGCCGGCCGGTATCAAGTTTTTGTCCGGGCTCGGGGACAAGTTCCGGCTATAACGTAAATTAATATCAATTATGAAAAAAGCTTTATTGCTTTTGCTTTCTTGCATTCTGGTGTTCGCCTCGTGCAATGAATCCCTCTTTCCGGAAAAGCCATCGCTGGACGCCGATCTCAAAGGCGAAGCTGTGGATGTGAACGCCCTCTCAGGCTTCAAAAAACTATTTGTACTCAACGAAGGCCAGATGGGCGCCAATAACGCGTCTCTCGACATGCTGCGCCTTTCAGATGCCAACTACATCACAGGGGTATTCAAGAAGATGAACCCCGATATGTCTGCCGGATTAGGTGATGTAGGGAACGACATCGCGGTAGTGGGAGACGAGCTTTGGATTACCGTGAACAATTCAGGTCTCGTGGAAGTCCTCAGCGCAAAGGATGAATCCGAAATAGCCGCCATCCAGGTACCTATGCCACGCTGCCTGGCGTATGACGAGCAGTATGTATATGTGAGCTCCTGGAACGGCGCAGTTGCGGTTTTGGGCTCCGACTGGTCCGTGGATGTGGAGAAGTCGAAGAATCCCAAGGGAATGGTGTACAGGATTAGCCGTAAGACCAGGGAACTTGGAGGCTCCGTGGAAGTAGGTTACCAGCCCGAGGGGATGGCCATCTATGACGGCAAACTCTACGTGGCAAATTCCGGGGGCGTTTCCAGCCAGCTGCCCCCGGCCTACGCCTATGATAACACTCTGAGTATCATAGATACCAAGTCTTTCACCCTGAGTTCTACCGTAGAGGTGCAGGTAAACCTCAAGAATGTCTATGCCGACGGCAAGGGAGCCATTTATGTCACGAGTCTAGGCAATTACATGGACGTCCACACCGGCTTGTACTGCTTGCTGGCCGGCAATCCGGAGCACGCATTTCCGGTAGGGGAGGGCTCGGCAATAAAGCCCGGGCTGCTGCACGTCAGTTGTTCCTGTATCTCCGGAAGCATTGTATATTGCATAGGCACAGAGAATGAATTCGACTGGAACGCAACTCATACCTACAGCGTATGGTCTTGCAGCATAAAAGATTACGCCAGCGGACAGCATACCTTGACACTGTATCCGCAGACTGTTTCCGGTACTCCCTACGGCATGACTGTCCTGGAATCCCAAGGGAAGCTGTACCTTATTCTCGGCGACGCCGGCGATTACTACAATCCCGGCACAGTCTCTTGCAGCGCCCTGGACTTCAACGACGGAGAAGAATACTGGAAACTCGCATCGGGTGTCTGCCCGGGCCATTTTGCCGTCTGGTAGTTGCGTAAGGCCCTTTCAATCCTTCTTTTGATGGTCTCTTGCGGGCTTTTTGCCCAGGAGGCTGATACCCTTGTTGCATCGCGGGTCAGCTCCGTGAAAAGCGTGCTTGTAACGCGTGCGGCGGAAGAGGTAAAGCTCGATGCGACGCAACTGCTGGTGGCCGGAGCGGTGCGCCGCTTTACCGGGATCCAGCTTAAGGACTACGGCGGAGTTGGCGGCCTTAAGACGGTGAACGTCAGGAGCTTGGGAAGCGAGCACGTGGGCGTTTTCATAGGCGGGCTACAGATAGACAATGCCCAGAATATGCAGGTGGACCTCGGACGGTTTTCAGCAGAAAGCTTTGAATCGGTCGCCCTTTTCAACGGACAGAAAAGCCGTAGGTTGCAGTCCGCTAAAGAGTATGCCAGCGGCTCTGCGCTGTATCTGGAGCCCATCAGGCCGGCAAAGGACAGCTGGCGTGTACGTGTGCACGGCGGTTCTTTCTTGACGGCAAACGCATCGCTCCGCAGGGACAAGTTATGGAAAAACCTGCGTATGAGCGCAGGCGGCGAGGCCCTTTACAGCGCCGGCCGCTACCGTTACCGCTTCTTCGACACCACCTTGGTAAGGGAAAATTCGGACATCCGCTCCCTTAGGCTGGACGGGCGCATCGAAGGGAAGCTGCTCGGGGGCGACTGGAACCTGATGCTGTATGGCTACGGCTCTGAAAGAGGCTTCCCGGGGCCGGTGATACGCCGGGCCTCGGGCTTTCCGTTCAGTGCGGAAAGGCAGGCCGACCGGGACGCCTTCCTTCAGGGAGGCTGGTCGGGCGACATCAGCCGAAACTATGCTGCCGCCGTCCGTTTCAAGCTGGCCGACAGTTTTACCCATTACAACTCCCACCCGGAGAAGAATCCAATGGCCCTGCCCTACGATCTGCGCTTCCGCCAAAGCAGTGCATACATATCTATAGCTCAATCGCTTACCTTGGGTGAGTCCTGGTCGGCGGACTTTGCCTCAGATGCACAGCGGACTGTTCTTGAGGCCGACCGTAACTATGCGGTAAAGCCGGAACGCACGACGCTCGCCGCTGTCCTTGCCGGGCGTTATGCCGGGGAACGCTTTCGTGCGGCACTTCACCTGCTTTGGCAGGGAGCCTGGGACGCCGCTGTTTTCCGGGGTGCCTTGATGCCCTCGGCAAGTGTCCATTGGAGCCCTCTCAAGTGGCTCGAGTTAGAAGCTTTCGCCAAGCGGAGCTGCCGGCTTCCGTCTTTCAACGACCTGTACTATATAGCTGTGGGCAATGTTCAGCTGCGTCCGGAATACGTTATCCAGACGGGGGTGGATCTGCGCATTCAGAGCGGGCATCTGGGATTACGTGTCTCTCCTTACTACAATCGGGTGACGGACAAGATCGTAGCCCTGCCAACCGCATCCCAATTCCGCTGGAGCATGCTGAACATTGGCCTCGTAGATATCTACGGGGCGGATACGAAGCTGGAGGCCTGCTGGAGTGCCGGGGATGTGGAACTTAAAGGATGCCTGCGTTACACTTTCCAAAAGGCTCTGGACCATTCTGACCCTGGCAGGAGTACGTACGGCCTGCAGATACCTTACGCGCCTGTGCACAGCGGAAGCTTTACGGCCCGGGCTGCCTGGAGAGGCTGGACTTTGGATTGGGATACTTCAGTTACCGGCCACCGATGGTCCAGTACCTCCAGTGCAGCCGACTATTATCTCCCGCCATGGTCGGTCAGCAGCCTGAATTTGAGCAAAACAGTTGGTAAAATCAGCGCCGGTGCTATTGTAAACAACATTTTCAACGCTCAATACCAAATAGTTAAAGGCTATCCTATGCCTGGCGTAAGCGTCATGCTGAATTTCGGGCTGAGGTTTTAATTTGTGAAAGTCTTCAAGTTTTTATATATTTGTGAGCTATGGGTGCGGAAAAGAAATGGAATCTGATGGAACAGGCCGATCCTGCCAAGGTGGAGAAACTCGCCACCGAAGTCGGAATCGACCGTGTTCTTGCCGAGCTTCTGGTGAAGCGCGGCGTGGAGACCTTCGAACAAGCCCGCTCGTTTTTCCGCCCCAATCTGGCCGACCTTCACGACCCGTTCCTGATGACCGACATGGATGCTGCAGTGGAACGGCTCCACTCTGCCATAAGTTCGGGGGAGAAAATTCTCGTTTACGGAGATTACGACGTGGACGGCACTACCGCCGTGGCTCTTGTGTTTTCTTTCATCCGCCGCTTCACTCCCAACGTGGATTTCTATATCCCTGACCGCTACGATGAAGGCTATGGCGTATCATATAAGGGAATAGACTGGGCGTTCGAGGGGGGATTCGGTCTCATCATCACTCTGGACTGCGGCATCAAGGCCATAGACAAGGCGGAGTACGCCAAGTCTAAGGGTGTGGATATGATTATCTGCGACCACCACCTCCCGGAAGATCATCTTCCCGCTGCCGTCGCCGTCCTGGATCCTAAGCGTGAAGATTGCTTCTATCCCTTCGACGACCTGTCCGGCTGCGGCGTGGGATTCAAGCTCGTCCAGGCATATTCAGCCCGATACGGGGTGCCTTTCGAGAGCCTGATCCCGTTGCTGGACCTGCTCGTGGTGAGCATTGCCTCCGACCTGGTGACTATGGTAGGGGAGAACCGCACCCTTGCCCATTTCGGCCTCAAGCAGCTTAACGAGAACCCTCACAAGGGGCTGCTCGCGATGATTAACCTCTCCAATCTGGAGCCGGGGCATATCTCCATCGACGACATAGTTTTCAAAATTGGTCCCAGAATCAATGCCGCCGGTCGTATGGAGTCCGGGCGTCTTGCGGTAGAACTACTTACAGCACAGGACGTTAACGAGGCTATGCTGATTGGGGAAAAGATCAACGAGAACAACAACGAGCGAAAGAATATCGATAGGGAGATTACCCGCGAGGCACTGGAAATGGTGGAAAGCGGCAAGTGCCTGGCCAGGGAAAACGCCACCGTGGTGTACAATCCCCGCTGGAGCAAGGGTATAGTAGGTATCGTAGCCTCGCGTCTTGTGGAAGCTTACTACAAGCCTACGGTCGTACTCACCAAGTCCAACGGCTTTGTCACCGGTTCCGCCCGCAGTATCGCCGGTTTCGACCTGTATGAAGCCATTGAGAGCTGCGCGGACCTGCTGGAGAATTTCGGTGGCCACGTTTACGCCGCAGGTCTTACTCTCAAGGAAGAGAACCTGGAAGAATTCTCCCGCCGCTTAGACAGTTTCATAGCCGGCAAGATTACTGCCGAAATGCTGGTGCCGGTAGTGGACATAGATGCCAAGCTGGACTTCTCCCAGATTACGCCCAAATTCTTCCGCATCCTCAAGCAGTTCCAGCCTTTCGGCCCGGGCAACGGCAACCCGGTTTTCATGACCGAGAATATCTACGACGCAGGAAACGGACGTAAGGTAGGAGCCGGCGGAGTGCATCTGAAACTGGACCTGATCCAGGAGTCGCAGCCATACCACCAGATAGCTGCTATAGCATTCAATATGGCTGAATACTACGACTATATCAAATCCGGAAATCCCCTGGATGTGTGTTACTCCATAGTTGAAAACTATTACAGGGGCAATTCTACCATCCAGCTTCGGGTGAAAGACCTGCGCGAAAGGGAAGAAATCATTTAGTGCCGGCGCCCTGGTCAAGCTCGGCAATCATCTTCAGGAAATCCAGCAAGTCGGGTACCTCGGGATCCTTGTTTAGGGGGTCCGGAATCCTTTCTACACTGCATCGCGCCAGTCCGCCCACTATTCCCAAGCCATGGAAGACATTGGTGTAAGTGAAGTTGGGAGGCGTGACACCGAAATTGGAAAGCAAATTGAAGTTTTGGAGGTACTGGGCTTTACAATAGTTGTAAAGTTCGTCGCTCAGACGGTACAACTCAATGGTATAGAAGGTTTTGCTGCCTATCGGGACGGAAGGTATTTCGGGCTCTCCCGGTTCTTCCGGCTCACCTGGTTCCTCCGGTTCTTCCGGCTGCTCCGGCTCTTCAGGCTCTTCTGGAAACCAAGGATCTTCCGTATCTTCCGGCATGGGGAAATCTATATCGAATATATCGCCGCCGGCATTCACGTAGAAAGAGTAGGTGTCTTTGCTGAACTGCCTTTCGGTAAGCAGGGAAACGGGAGAAAAGTTGACTATATTGCTGTTGACCAGGCCGCCGTAGCTGTAATTCACCTGAGCGAAAGCGTCCAGGTCAAGATTGTTGATATCGGACATGGAGGCTATCTGGCCGGGCGTAGTGGAATAGGAATAGAAGGTAGTATCGACCACTATGGATGGGGGCATGCCCATGTCCAGGGTAGCAAAATACAATTCTTCCTGGATGGTAATCTTGAGACCGTAGTACTCTCCTTCCTCCACTGCTTTGCCAAGTTTCAGCACGAAGCGCCTGCCCTCCGCATTCTCTTTGTCGCTGGATTTGCTGATGTCTATGGAAGATATTACAGGGATTTCCGGAATCACGGTGGAGGAAGAAGCGGTAGGAACGGAACCGCCGCTTACGCTTATTTCAACTTCGTCTCCCGGAGCCAGTCCCAAGCGTACGGACGCAGTGGTTGAACTGCCTTCTTGCGTCCATTCCAAAGCCTTGGTATTCAGTTCTTTGCCTTTCGCCCTTATGCTTATGTCTTCGCTCTTGAAGCTGTAAGGAGTCTTGATTTTGGAGCCGAAAGCAGGGTCTGCGTAAGATACTTTCACATCAAAGCTTTCATCCCCCGGGATAGGCACGCACTCAATCATGAAGCGCGGCTCCGAGATGTCCTTTATGTCAAAAGGAATCTCGCATGAGCAGAGCAGGGCTGCAAAAGCGAAAAGTAAGAGCGTCTTCTTCATGCCTGTCAGAATTTGTAGCTCACGCTGAATGTCGGAATAATGGGGATCAGTCCGTAAGCCATTCCCCTGTAGTTGCCTTTTTCATCCTCGTCTAGCATCGCGAAAGATGCGTTCATGTGGTTGTACAGGTTGTACACGCTGAGTGTCAGGTTGAGGAAATGTCCGTTTTTCAAGCTCCATTTACGCTCCACGCTGGCATCCAGCCTGTGGTAATCGGGCAGTTTTGCATTGAACGGAGATTCATATGCGAAGCTGCTGGAGTTCTCTTCCCCTGTGATTACATGGCTGGGCAGGGTTATACGGTTGCCGCTGTGCCAGTTCCAGTTGAACGAAAGGAACCATCCTTTGGCGAAGTTCCAGTTTCCCACCAGGTTCACCTTGTGGCGGTTGTCGTTGCGGTCCGGGAACGGGAACATGGAGAACGCCGCGAACTCCCTGAAGGTCCAGCTCAAGGTATAGTAGGCGGACAGTTCCAGCTTCGGAACGCTGTAGGTGGTTTCGAACTCCATGCCGTAGGACTTGCCCTTGCCGGAAGTGAAAGACTTTTCCCAATTGACCAGCGGGGGATAGAAGGCGTTGGCGCCGTTGTACGCCAGCATTCCGTCCATGGTCTTGTACCAGCCCTCCAGGTTAATCTTGAAATTGCCCGGCGTGAAATAGATGCCGCCGGCTATCTGGTCGGATACCATGGGGCCGGCTTCCGGGGTGGACGGCATCCAGCTGTTGGTGGGCAGATCTATGTACATCGCCGATACCAGATGTATGTACTGACTCATGCGGGTGTACGACAGCTTGGCGCATATATCGTTTGTAATCAGCCACTTGAATGCCGCCCTCGGCTCTATGGAACCCCAGGTTTTCCGGGGAGTGCCGAAGAGCGACAGCCGCACCCCCGCGTTGAGGGTGAAATTGTAGGTGATGAAGAATTCGTCTTCCATATACACGGCCGGTTCCCATGCCGTGTAGCTTTCTCCGACTTTGTTGTCGTCTTTATTGTCTCCGCCGCTGCCGAGCATGTCGAACAGACTGCCTTTCTGCTCATATTGCCGGCCCGTCTCGTATCCGTGCCAGGCGACTGAAGCTCCGGTACGCACATGATGCGAACTGCTTGGATACCAGTTCATGTCGTATTTCAGTCCTACATCCTGCACCTTGCAGATATTGTCGTCGTTGAAATACAGCATGGACTGTTCTTCGCCGTCTTTCACCGCGCCTATGTCGAAGGTATAGCCTATGTCGGAACCGCTCCGGCTGTAGTAGGCAAGCAGCTTGCCGTTGGTCTTATCGGAATACTTGGCATCCCACGATACGGAGGAGGTAAGCGACCCCCAGGTGGACCGCATCCCTATGTCCATTAGGCTGGTGGTATCTTTCTGCACCAGACCAGCCCTGATGCGGTCGTTCCCCCAGTAGAAATTGGCGTTCAGCTTGCTTTTGTCGGACAGTTTGTGGGTGATTCTGACGTTCATGTCCCACATCGCATACCCGCCGTTGGCCTTGGGGTTGTTGTGGTTCTTGTAATTGGCGTACATCAACGCGGGGACGGTCACCACATCCATCCAGGATCGGCGCAGTCCGAAATTGAACGACGTCTTGTTCTTGATGACGGGGCCTTCAACCTGAATGCGTCCGTCTATCAATCCGAGGGAGAAATAGCCGTGGTACCTTTCCATGTTCCCCTCGGCCGTTTCCACGTCCACGACGGAAGAAAGCCTGCCGCCGTAGCGTGCCGGGAAGCCGCTCTTGTAGAAGTCCAGGTTCTCTACTACGTCCGTGTTGAAACTCGAAAAGAAGCCTCCGAAGTGGCTGATGTTGTACAGCGGCACCCCGTCCAGCAGGAAAAGGTTGTCGTTGCCGTCTCCGCCGTGCACATAGAGTCCCGACATGAGTTCGTTGCCCGCCGCTACCCCCGGCAGCATCTGCAGGCTTTTGATGAGGTCCGGCGTGCCGAAGGCGGCGACGGTGCTGCGCAGCTTCGCCCCGTCCAGCCTCATGAGGCCGGTCTGGGTGGTGTTGCGCATCTTTTCCTTCACCGCGGTCACGTAAGAAGTATCCAGCGTGTCGCGCTTCTCAACTACCTGGGCAGAAACGCCTGCTGCCGTAAAGAATACGGCAGCAAGGCTGGTAATTATGTACTTAACAATCTTCAAATCAGCGGTTTACCTGGAACTTTACATTGCCGGTAGCAAAGTAATCCGCAATCTGGCGGGCTGCTGCGAGTCCGGCATTGATGTTGGCCTCGGATGTCTGTGCCCCCATCTTCTTGGGAGTCGCGAACACGCGGAGACCGAATTTCTCGCGCAGGGCGGCATAGTTGTCCGGCATCACATCGGTAACGTATTTCAGGTCCGGACGCTCCTCCAGTGCCTTTTCCAGTCCCTCCTCATCGATAACTTCCTTGCGGGCGGTATTGACAAGGGTCGCTCCCTTGGGCATACGCGTAATGAGGTCGTATCCTATGCTCTTGATAGTGGAGGGGAGGGCCGGAATGTGGATGGAAAGGAAGTCGCTGCAAGCGTAGAGTTCTTCTACAGAATGTACCGGATCCGCTCCGCCGGCAACTATCTGCTCATCGCTCAGGAAAGGATCCAGGGCGCTGATTTTCATGCCGAGGGCGCGGGCCTTCTGCCCTACGAGACGTCCCACGTTGCCGTAAGCCTGTACTCCCAGGCGCTTTCCGGAGATTTCGCTGCCGGTGGCGGGCGTGAACTGCGTGCGGGCCATATAAATCATCATTGCCACGGCGAGCTCGGCTACGGCGTTGGAATTCTGGCCCGGGGTGTTCATGACCACGATGCCGCGTGCGCTGGCGGCTGCCAGGTCAACATTGTCGAATCCTGCGCCGGCGCGCACCACTATCTTGAGCTTGGGCGCTGCGGCCATTACCTCTGCGGTAACCTTGTCCGAGCGTATGATCAGACCATCGGCATCTGCTACTGCAGCTACCAGGTCGGCCTGTGCTTCATATTTTTCGAAGACGCAGACCTCGTGTCCGGCGGCTTCGAGTATTTCTCTTATACCGTTCACGGCAACGGCCGCGAAAGGCTTCTGTGTTGCAACCAATACTTTCATAATGCTCCTTAAATGTGAAGTTTTTCGAATTCTTGCATACAGGCCACCAGAGCTTCTACGTCTTCCTGGGTACAAGCGTTGTAAAGGGAGGCGCGGAATCCGCCCACGGAGCGGTGTCCCTTGAGACCTATCATGCCGCGCTGCTTGGCGAAGGCGAGGAATTCATCCTGGATGTCTTCATGGCCTTCCGCGGGAACGAAGCACACGTTCATAATGGAGCGGTCTTCCTTGTCGGCTGTGCCGCGGAAGAGACTGTTGCGGTCAATCTCGGCATACAGCGTGTCGGCCTTTTTCTGGTCGATGGCATGAATCGCATCCAGGCCGCCTATGCCCTTGAGCCACTTCAACGTTTCGTTCATCACGAAGATGGAGAACACGGGAGGGGTATTGAACATGGATAGCTTGTCGATGTGGGTGCGGAGGTCGAGCATGGTGGGAATGTAACGGCTCACCTTGCCCAGCATGTCCTTGCGTATAATGTAGAAAGTGACGCCGGCAGGGCCCGCGTTCTTCTGGGCACCGCCGTAAATCATAGCGTATTTGCTCACGTCAAGCTTGCGGCTGAGAATGTCGGAAGACATGTCGGCGATAAGGGGGACGGGGCAGTCAAAATCTGTTCTGATTTCCGTGCCGTATATGGTGTTGTTGGTTGTAATATGCAGATAATCAATATCTTTAGGGATTTCGTAGCCCTTGGGAATATAGCAATAGTTGCGGTCTTTGGAACAAGCGACAGCATAGGCGTCGCCAAGTCCCTGGGCTTCCTTGAGGGCCTTGTGGGCCCATACGCCTGTGTCCAGATAAGCGGCCTTCTTCTCCAGGAAGTTCATCGCTACATAGAGGAATCCCATACTGGCGCCGCCGCCCAGGAATACTACCTCATAATCGTCGGGTATATTAAGCAGCTCTTTCCAGAGAGCGCGGCATTCGTCCATCACAGCATCCCACTCCTTGGTGCGGTGGGAAATGGAAATGAGGGATACACCCGTGCCTGCGAAATCCTTCAAGGCTTCGATAGAATTGTCGATGGCTACCTGCGGCAGGAGGCAGGGGCCGGCATTGAAAACGTGAACTTTGTTAGCCATAGTGTTATTTTATAATAAGTCTACAAAAGTACAGATTGTACTCGTTCTTTCCAAAAAATCTTCTCTCAGACTGCACCTCACCCTGAGTTCCATGCTGCAGTCGCTGCCGAATTCCCTGTTCCTTTGGGGCAGGTCCAGGTCCTTCACCATTTTCATCACCTGAGGCATCGCATCATAGCCGAAGCCTATCCGGTACCAGTCGCCTGCGATTTTTTTGCACACCGGCGCGTTTGCGAGAGCGTCTGCTGTTGCGCTTTTATAAGCTTTGATAAGCCCCGGCACACCCAGTTTTATGCCTCCGAAGTAGCGTACCACCACAATCAGTATGTCGCTTAGCCCCGCGGAGTCTATCTGGCCCAGGATAGGCCTCCCGGCGGTGCCGGACGGCTCTCCGTCGTCGCTGGCACGCCAGGTTTCGCCCTTGGCGCCTATGCGGTAAGCGTAGCAGTGGTGCCGTGCGTCGTGATACTCCTTGCGGAAGCCGGAAACCAGCTCCCGTACCTCATCGTCGGTTTCTACGGGTATGGCGAAAGCAATGAAGCGGCTGCCGCTGTCCTTGTACAGCCCTTGGCCCCGGGATGAAATACTTTTGTAAATATCGCTCATCGGATGCCAAAGATAAGGATTCTACGTGAATAATCATTGAAATAAAATGCTCTTACCAGCAAACCGGGACCGGCAGGTGCTCATAAAGTGTCAAATCATTTTTCCAAGATATACAAAAACTGCCGGTTTTTTTTGTATCTTCGCATATTCAATTTGTGAAAAGACTATTATGGTGTACACTTACAGGGTTACTCTCAAAGGTATAAAGGGCTTTTACAGGGTGTATAAGATTAACGGAAACCACTCTCTTTACACCTTCCACAAGCAGCTTCGCGCAGATCTTGAATTTACTGTAGATCAGCCCATACTCTTCAAGGCTTTCGATGCGGAGGACAATGTGGCTGCGCGCTATGCCCTGCAGGACCTCGGCTTCGGCACCGTGGACGCGGTTTCCGTAGCCAAAACCGTGAAAGACGGAATAGTCCGTTTTGAATACTTCTATGACATAGCAGCTCGCAAGAGCGTGATAATCACCTTGGAAGCCGAAGAACCCGGAAGCGTCCCCGCGCCTGTCATCGTGGATACCAAGGGACCTGTCCCCCTGGAGTTCGAGAATGGTTACGTGGCCTTCGAAGACCTGCCTCAGCAGCACCGCAAGCTTCCCGGTATTCCCGGCGGGGATGAGGATGACGACGAGGACGAAGATGACGATGCCGGAGACGACGATGACGAAAAGGAAGAAATAATCTACGACGAAGACGAGAATTGATTTTCCGTTTGCTTTTTAAATAAAATGTTCGTACCTTCGGTAGAATTAATAACCGAAATCATGGTACGAGTAAAACCTTTTTCAGCATTACGACCTCCACGCAGCATCGTCACCGAAGTGGCTGCGCCTCCTTATGATGTTTTGAATTCAGCAGAAGCCCGCAAAATGGCGGGCGAGAAGTCTTTGCTGCACATTACCAAGCCCGAGATAGATTTCGACCCTATCGCCGGCGAACACGAACAGCGTACCTACGACAGAGCCGTGGAAAATTTCAAGACCTGGCAGAAAAACGGGTGGCTGGTCCGCGAAGACAAGGAGAAGTATTATGTATATGCCCAGACGATGGACGGCCGTACCCAGTACGGCATAGTCCTTTGCGCCCATACCGACGATTATGCTGCCGGCATTATAAAGAAGCACGAGCTGACTCGCAAAGACAAGGAAGACGACCGTATGGTGCACGTACGCATCCAGAACGCCAATATAGAGCCGGTTTTCTTCGCTTTCAAAGACAACGAGGAACTCGGCCGCATCATCCGGAATACGGCTGCAGGCGAGCCCGAATACAGATTTACCGACGAAAACGGCTTCGAGCATATTTTCTGGGTGATTGACGACGATGCCGTAAACGCCCGCATCACCGAAGTTTTCACAAACGACATAGAGGCCTTCTATGTTGCTGACGGTCACCACCGTACCGCCGCCGCTGCCCGGGTAGGCGCAGAAAAGAAGGCTCAGAATCCAGCTCACACCGGCAATGAAGAATACAATTACTTCATGGCAGTCTGCTTCCCCGAGAGCCAGTTGAAGATAATAGACTACAACCGTGTCGTCCGGGACCTCAACGGTCTTAGCGCCAAAGAGTTCTTCGAGGCGCTCGGAAAAGATTTCGAGATTGAATGTAAGTGCGATTGCACGAAAGACGGCGGCAAGTGCGACTGTGAATATCCCTGCCATTGCAAGTGCTCCCAGGTTTACAAGCCCTGCGGGCTTCACAATTTCTCCATGTACTTCGAAGGGGTATGGTACAGCCTTACCGCCAAGCCCGGCAGGTACGACGACAGCGACCCCATAGGCGTCCTGGACGTCACCATCCTCTCCAATCTGGTGCTGGATAAGATATTGGGTATCAAGGATCTCCGTACAGATAAGCGAATCGATTTCGTGGGCGGAATCCGTGGCCTCGAGGAGTTGTCACGCAGGGTGGACAGCGGCGAGATGAAAGTTGCATTCGCCCTCTATCCGGTCTCTATGCAGCAGCTTATCAATATTGCCGACACCGGCAATATAATGCCTCCCAAGACTACATGGTTCGAGCCTAAGCTCCGTTCCGGGCTTGCAATTCACACTTTAGAAGACAACTGATGACTATAGATTCCGCCACCATCCACCAGACCCTGAAGAACTTTTTCGGGTACGACACTTTCAAAGGCGACCAGGAGCTCGTCATCCGGCATCTTGTCGAAGGTGGCGACGCCTTTGTGCTGATGCCGACAGGCGGCGGCAAATCTCTCTGCTATCAGCTTCCTGCCCTCCTGATGGAGGGTACGGCCATCGTTATTTCCCCGCTTATCGCTCTGATGAAGAATCAGGTTGACCTGCTGCGCGGCTTCGACGCCGGCACCGGCAGCATAGCCCATTTCCTGAATTCGTCGTTGAGCAAAGCCCAGATCGAGGAGGTCCGGGCGGACCTCCTCGGGGGGAAAACAAAAATCCTGTATGTGGCGCCCGAGTCCCTTACAAAAGAAGAGAACGTGGCTCTGCTGAGGGAGGTAAAAATCTCTTTCTACGCCGTGGATGAAGCCCACTGCATATCCGAATGGGGGCACGACTTCCGTCCGGAGTACCGCCGTATCAGAGCCCTGGTAGATGAGATCGGCCGCCTCCCTATTATCGCTCTCACCGCCACGGCAACCCCCAAGGTGCAGAGTGATATACTCAAGAATCTGGGCATCCAGGGGGCTGCCATCTTCAAGTCTTCCTTCAACCGTCCCAACTTGTACTACGAAGTCCGGGACAAACAGGACGTGGAGAAAGACATGATAAAGTATATCAAGCAGAATTCCGGAAAATCCGGTATCGTTTACTGCCTGAGCCGCAAGAAAGTGGAAGAAATAGCCCAGCTGCTATGCATAAACGGCATCAAGGCCCGGCCTTACCACGCCGGTCTGGATGCAAAGACCAGGGCGGAGAACCAGGATGCCTTCCTCGCCGAGGAAATCAATGTGATAGTGGCCACCATCGCTTTCGGAATGGGAATAGACAAGCCGGACGTGCGCTTTGTCATTCATTACGATATCCCCAAGAGCATAGAGAGCTACTACCAGGAGACCGGACGTGCGGGCCGGGACGGCAAAGAGGGACATTGCATCGATTACTATAGTTACAAAGACATCCAGAAACTGGAAAAGTTCATGCAGGGGAAGCCTGTCGCCGAGCAGGAGATAAGCCGCCAGCTCCTTGGAGAAGTGGTGGCTTACGCCGAGTCCAACCAATGCCGGAGGAAGCTGTTGCTCAACTACTTCGGAGAAGATTATCCACAGGATAACTGCGGTTCCTGCGACAACTGCGTGCACCCTAAGCCCCTTTTCGACGGCCGCGAGCAGATGAAGCTCGTCATCTCCCTGATAGAGGCCCTTCCGGAGCACTTCAAGATAGAGCATCTTGCGAATGTGCTGGTGGGCAACCCAACAGCCATGGTGAAGTCTTACCAGCACGACCAGCTGCCTTTTTACGGCAAGGGCAAGGACCGCAGCGACAAGTTCTGGTGTACCGTAATCCATCAGGGACTTATCCTGCACCTGCTTGAGAAAGAAATTGAGAGCTACGGTCTTATAGCTGTAACCGACAAAGGCCGGGATTTCCTCAAGCAGCCGTATGAGCTGAAGATGGTGGAAGACCGGGTATTTACCGGCGGAGACGCAGATGATGAAGAAGATGAGGAGGCTGCAGCGGCGAATGCCGCGATGAAGGGAGGCGGCGGCGCAGGCGATCCGATTCTGCTTGCAATGCTGAAAGACCTCCGCAAGGATGTGGCCAGGAAACTGAAGCTGCAGCCCTGGATTATCTTCGGAGACCCGGCCCTGGACGACATGTCTATCCTCTATCCCATCACTGTCGATGAACTCAAAGGCTGTCAGGGAGTGGGAGAAGGCAAGGCCCGCAAGTTCGGTGCGGAATTCGTCGACCTCATACGCAAGTATGTGGAAGAGAACGATATAACCCGCCCGGACGATTTCATCGTAAAGTCCTCTCCGAGCAAGTCGGCCAATAAGATTTTCATCATCCAGAGCATAGACAAATGCATGTCCCTGGAGGATATCGCCGAAGCCAGGGGCATGGAAATGGATGAACTGATGGGCGAGATTGAGGCCATAGTGGCTACAGGTACGTCACTAAACCTGGATTATTACATCGAAGAGAATTTCGACGAGGATATAGTCGAAGAGATATACGAGTACTTCCGGGAGGAAGCCGCTTCGGATTCGGTTGCCGATGCCATAGCTGCCCTGGGCGGGGATTATGACGAGATGGAAATACGCCTCGTGCGTATAAAGTTCCTATGTGAGATAGCTTCGTGATTCCGCAGGAGACAGTAAATCTTATTCTCGACACCGCCAGGATTGAAGATGTGGTCGGGGATTTCGTGACGCTTAAGCGTCGCGGGGCCAATTATGTGGCTTGCTGTCCGTTCCATAACGAGAAGACGCCGTCATTCTATGTGTCGCCTGCCAAAGGCATCTACAAATGCTTCGGATGCGGCAAGTCCGGTTCTGCCGTAGGCTTTGTGATGGAGCACGAGCACAGCTCCTACGTGGAGGCCCTGCGCTATCTGGCTGCCAAATACAAAATAGAAATAGTCGAAGAAGAGGAGTCCGCCGAAGAGATTGCAAAGCGGCAGAGGAGAGAGAGCCTGCTGTTGGTGTCCGAGTTTGCCCAGAAGTTCTTCGCCTCCCAGCTCAATGCTCCGGAGGGCCGCGCCGTGGGTTATGAGTACCTGCGCAAAAGGGGACTGGAAGACGATACGATAGCCCGTTTCGGACTTGGCTGGGCTCCCTCAGGCAAAACTGCTCTCATAGATGCAGCCGTAGCCGCCGGATATAAGATGGAGTACATTCTTGCCGCCGGACTTGCGGTGCAGCGGGAAGACGGCAGCGTGGTTGACAAATTCCGGGAGCGGGTGATGTTCCCCGTCCACTCCGTAAGCGGCCGGGTGCTGGCATTCAGCGGCCGCACGCTCCATTCGGACAATCCTGCAAAGTACGTCAACTCGCCGGAGACCGAAATATATGTAAAAAGCCGCAACCTGCTTGGTATCTGGTTCGCCAAGAGCGAGATAGCCCGCAGCGGCAAGTGCATCCTGGTGGAAGGCAACCTGGACATGGTTACCATGCATCAGCTCGGAATTACCAATGTCGTCGCCTCCTGCGGCACTTCCCTCACGCTGGAGCAGGTGCGCCTCATACACAAGTTTACGGAAAACGTCACCATCATGTATGACGGTGATTCCGCCGGCATACATGCGGCCATGCGCGGAATTGATATATTCCTTGCCGAGGGCCTTAACGTGAAGGTGCTGCTCCTGCCGGAAGGGGAGGATCCGGACTCTTTCGCCCGCAAGAATACGCTTGCCCAGATGCAAGAGTACATAGAGAAGGGGGAGCAGGACTTCATTGAATTCAAGACTGAGCTGCTGTTGGCCGATGCCGGGCGTGATCCCATCAAGCGTGCTAATCTAATCAACGACATTGCCGATTCCGTAGCCCAGATTCCGGACCCGGTGAAGCGTTCGGTGTACGTGGACGTCGTCGGCCTGCGTTTCGGCGTGGAGACATCCATCCTGTTCCAGCGCATCGCCGATACCCGCAAGCGGCTCATGGAATCGGCCGTTCGTGAGCAGCAGCGCCGTCCCGCGCAGGCTTCGGGGGCCTCTGCCGGGGACCAAATTGATTCGGAAAACGGCTCCGGCGGCTCTGCTCCCTACGATTATGCCGGCTACGGGGAAAATGGCGGTGCACCTGATGCGGCGGCAGGAAACTCGGGCTCCTTGGCGCTGGAGAACCGCACCCTGGCTCCTGCAGAGCGGGATCTCTTGTTCTTCCTGCTCCGTTACGGCACCGAACTTATGGAATTCGAGAGCGATTCCCCCTATTATTCCGGTAGCGAGGAGGATAAAACCAGCGTAGCGGACTTCATCCGCGAGTCCATGGACGCTGACGGCAGCGAGTTCTTCAATACCTCCTATAAGCAGCTATACGACAGCTATTTGCGTCTCTATGACGAAGGCCTCTCCCAGGAAGCTATACTGCGTGCGCTGCTGAACGGCGAGGACAGGCGCCTGGCCGACCTGGCGGCGTCTTTCTCTACTGAAAAGTATCAGATAACCGTAGGCGCTTTCGAGGCCTCACTTACTTCCACGGCCACCTTCCTCACCAACGGAGTCCCTAAAGCCATTATGGTTTATGCCGAAAGGCGGGTGCAGGACAAACTGGATACCCTCCGCCGGGAACTGGCAGTGGCCAGCCCGGAAGAACAAATGTCAAAGATGCAGGCAATGCTCAAGCTACAGGCCGCCCAGCGCCGCATCAAGCAGAAAATCGGAAGAGAAAAAACAGACAAGATATGAGCGAAAAGAAAAGAACCCTTGTGACTTGTGCACTGCCTTATGCCAACGGTCCGGTGCACATAGGCCATTTGGCCGGCGTCTATGTGCCGGCGGATATTTATGTGCGCTACCTGCGCATGAGAGGCAGGGACGTGCTTTACGTATGCGGCTCCGATGAGCACGGAGTGCCTATAACAATTAAGGCACGCCAGCAGAACTGCTCTCCGCAGGATATAGTGGACCGCTATCATAAGCTTATCAAGGACTCCTTCTCCGGACTGGGAATCAACTTCGACATATATGGCCGTACTTCCTCCGCCGTTCATGCCGAAGGGGCCTCGGAGTTTTTCCGAAAGCTGTACGATGAAGGTAAATTCATCACCCGCGAGAGCGAACAGTACTATGATCCGGAGGCGGGACAGTTCCTGGCGGACCGGTATATAGTGGGCACTTGCCCACGGTGCGGCAATGAAGGCGCTTACGGCGACCAGTGCGAGAAGTGTGGAAGCACGCTCAGTCCGGAAGAACTTATCAACCCCCGATCCAAGCTGAGCGGTGCCGCTCCCATCAAGAAGAAGACCAGCCATTGGTACCTGCCCCTTCAGGATTATGAACCCTGGCTGAGGGAATGGATACTGGAAGGCCATAAGGAATGGCGAACCAATGTTTACGGGCAAGTGAAGAGCTGGCTGGACGGGGGACTGCAGCCGCGTGCCGTTACCCGCGACCTCGACTGGGGCGTTCCTGTCCCCGTGGAAGGCGCAGAAGGCAAGGTGCTCTATGTGTGGTTCGATGCGCCCATCGGCTACATCTCCAATACCCGCGAGCTCCTGCCGAAGAGCTGGGAGCAGTGGTGGAAGAGTGAAGATACCCGCCTGGTGCACTTCATCGGCAAAGACAATATTGTGTTCCACTGCATTGTGTTCCCTTCCATGCTTAAGGCCTACGGCGGCTACATACTGCCCGAAAACGTGCCGGCCAACGAATTCCTGAACCTGGAAGGCGACAAGATTTCCACCTCCCGCGGATGGGCGGTATGGGCTCACGAATACCTGAAAGATTTCCCCGGGAAAGAAGACGTACTGCGCTACGTGCTCACTGCAAACGCCCCCCAGACGGCCGACAACGACTTCAGCTGGAAAGACTTCCAGACCCGCAACAACAGTGAACTGGTAGCGATTTTCGGCAATTTCGTAAACCGTGCCATGGTGCTTACCCATAAGTATTTCGGCGGCAAGGTACCGGCGTGCGGAGCGCTTCAGGACGTGGACAAGGAAGTGCTGGCCGAGATACCCGCACTCAAGGCCTCAATGGAGAAGAACCTGGAAAACTACCGTTTCCGCGAGGCCCTCAAAGACGCGATGGGAATAGCGCGGGCAGGCAACAAATACATATCCGACACTGAGCCCTGGAAGCTTGCCAAAACTGACATGGAGCGTACCGCCACCATCCTGAACATCTCCATACAGATTTGCGCCGATCTTGCCATTGCTTTCGAGCCCTTCACTCCTTTCGCGGCCGAGAGGCTGCGCAGGATGCTCGGAGTGGATCTCCAGGCTGGTTTCGACCACCGCAAAGGAGAGCAGGAAACCGTGAACACATACAGGGAAGGTGAAGGCTGTGCTCTGCACACAGGTCACGTGCCGTCACCCGGAGCCATAGTCCTTGACTGGGAACTGCTCGGTCGTCCTCAGGTGCTGCCCGCCGGTCATTCCATAGCGGAACCCGAACTGCTGTTTGCCAAGATAGAGGATGATGTGATTGACGCCCAGATAGCCAGGCTCGAAGCTATCAAAGCTGAAATGGAAGCCCGTGCCAAGGCGGAGGCAGCAAGGCAGCTTGCCCCGCTTAAGGAAGAGTGCCTTTTCGAGGATTTCGAGAAGATGGATATACGCACCGCCACGGTGCTGGAAGCCGAGCGCGTGCCCAAGACCGACAAGCTTCTCAAACTTACTATCGATACCGGTGTTGACCGCCGTGTAATAGTCTCTGGTATAGCGGAATACTATAAACCGGAAGATATGCAGGGCAAGCAGATCTGCATCCTGGCCAACCTCAAGCCCCGGGTAATCCGCGGCATAGAAAGCCACGGAATGATTCTGATGGCCAAGCAGGGCGATGGCACCATGCGTTTCATCACTCCTCAGGAAGTACTTGCCAACGGCTCCCAAGTGGGCTGAAATAGTCAGCTTTTATGAGAAACTTGTTATTTACTGCGGTCTCTCTCTTTTGCTTCTGGGGGCTTTGCTTTGCCCAGGAGCCTTGTGGCGCCGTTCTCCTGGACCCGCAGAAGACGGCCGGCAATTATTATGTTTACGACAGCGGCGCCCTGCCTGCTGCCACTCCTGCACCGGAAGGGTATAAACCTTTTTATATCAGCCATTACGCACGTCATGGCGCACGCTTTTGCCTAAGCGAATACGACAGCGTTTACAAGTGGTTTGGAATGGCGTCGGAAAAGGGGGTGCTTACTGACGCAGGCAAGGCATTTTATGCCCGGTACAAAGATTTCTACGAGAAGTACAAGTATTGCGGCGGCAATCTTACCGGACTTGGTAAGGCACAGCACAGGGATATTGCAACGCGTATGTTTGAGCATTTCCCTGAGGTCTTTGAGGGGGCTACCCATGTGGATGCGGTATCTACAGAATCTCCCCGGGTAATAATGAGCATGTGGTCCTGCCTGTCGCAACTTTCCAAGCTGGATGACGATATGGAAATACAGGCCGACGCTTCCGGAAAGTATGCCTCATGGCTACAGCCGGCCCTGCCGTCCAACCCTTATCTGGTGAAGAATGCGTTCCACTGCGGAAAAGCGGCCAACGGCGCCCTGGGCGATTATTTCGAGGACAGGGTCCACTGGAAAGAGCTGGCCGGAAAGTTTTTCACCGACCCTGATGAAGTTACGAAGGGGCTTAATCTGTCTCCCATACAGTTTTTCAATACTTTAGGTGCGGTAATTTTCGGCACGTGGTGCCTGGACGAAGACAGGGGATGTTTCGATGATGTTTTCTCGGGAGATGAAGCAATGTCGCTTTGGAGGGGTCTGTCAGCCCGTTTCTTCCTTCACGTCGCCCGCTTTGAGGGCTCGGAGAACCTTGCTGTGGACTATGCGGCTTATACCCTTGAGCAGATAATAGCATCGGCAGACAGCGACATGCTTTCGGGAGATACACAGTTGCGCTTGCGCTTCGGGCACGACTCCGGCATAGCTCCGCTGCTGGTGATAATGGATGCCGACGGCTGCGGCCGCTGCGCGTCATCTTTTGACCAGAGCCTGGAGATTCTGCCCAGCTATGACATCCCCATGGGGGCGTCGCTTCAGCTCGTGTTCTACAGAAATGCACAAGGCAATATCCTGTTGAAGGCCCTCGTAAACGAACGTGAGGCCACTCTTCCGTTCCCTGCGGCGTGCGGGCCGTACTACAGCTGGAATGATTTCAAGGAGTATTACCGGCCTGTCATACGAGCCTCTCAACGCAGGATAATCTGCTCGGAGCCTTTGGCTGCCCTGAAGACTGTTGACTGGGGATGGCGGCCTGTGGGGAACACCAAGGTCGAGGCCGGAACGGCATCAGTCAATGTCTTCGGCAGCGTACAGAGTATTTCCCTGGCACGATTCCCCATACGTGAATACTCCCTTTCCCTGGTTGAGTCCGACGGCCCTTCCGCAGCTATTACCAGCAGCTTCGGGGAAAAAGCCAGGGCGATAGCGGCAATCAACGGCAGTTATTTCGAAAAAGACCTTACGCCTGCTACTTTCGTGAAAGACGACGGGCGGGTGAAGTGTGCCCGGACATCCGACGGCTCATATCGCTGCAACGGAATGTTGCGCATTTTGGACAAGAAGGGCAAAACAGTAGATATAGTTTCGGCAGATTCCCAAGCTGCATCAAAAGCTGCCAAGGGATGGCGCGAGGCCATAGTTTCCGGCCCGGTGCTGGTGGAAGACGGAATGATTCCTGAATACGAAGACGACGGTTCCCGGCTGTACAAAAAGTTCTATGCCAAGCGCCACCCGCGCACCCTCTTGGGATACACAAGCGACGGATGGCTGTATTTCGTCGTGGTGGACGGGCGTTTCCCCTCAATGGCAGATGGCATGTCCATCTCCGAATTGCAGGTCCTCTGCGAGTCCCTTGGTCTGTACGAGGCCATAAACCTTGACGGCGGAGGGTCTTCCACATTGTGGACTCAGAGCTCCGGCGTGATCAATCACCCTTACGACAATCAAGTTTTCGACCATGAGGGGGAAAGGGTGGTTCCCAATGTAATAATAGTAAAATAGTATATTTTGCCGCACCGCTAATTCTTTGAGTATGAAACAGTTTATCCGTATCTCAATCGTCTTGGCCGTACTCGCAGCAGCGAGTTTTGAAGCCCATTCCAAAGTTACTCTTCCGTCTTTTTTCAGCGACAATATGGTATTCCAGCAGAATACCCAGGCAGCAGTCTGGGGCTGGTCCGATTCCGGGAAAAAGGTAAGCATCAGTCCTTCCTGGACATCTAAAAAGACGGTTGCCGTTCCCGATGCCGGGGGCAAATGGTCCGCAAAGATACAGACACCACCCGCCGGCGGCCCTTACACCGTAACAATCTCCGACGGCGAGAAGACCGTCCTGAAGAACGTCCTGGTGGGAGAAGTCTGGTTCTGCTCCGGTCAGTCCAATATGGAAATGCCCATGAAAGGCTTCCGCAGCCAGCCCGTGGAAGGAGCCGGCGATCTGATACTCTCCGCAAAGCCTGACCTCCCTGTGCGTATGTGCACAATCAAGCGCAACGCCTCCCTGTCGCCCGTCGACAAATGTGGGGGCTCCTGGGAAGAGAATACTCCAGAGGCCGTAGCGTCCACAAGCGCAACTGCGTATTTCTTCGCTCTCAAGTTGCAGGAGGTCCTTGGAGTACCTGTAGGCCTGCTCATCACCGATTGGGGCGGTTCCACCATAGAGGCCTGGATGGACAGGGAAACGATAAGCGGCCGTTTCCCCGGCGAATTCGACCTTTCTTTCCTCGACAGCGGAGATATGCCGGCTAAGAAGCATCAAGCTCCTTGCACCTTGTTCAACGGTCAGGTAAATCCCCTCATACCCTTTACTTTCAAGGGAATGCTATGGTACCAGGGAGAATCCAACAGGCACCGCCACGATCAATATCTCCGCCTGCAGCAGGAGTATGTGGCTATGATGCGCCGGCTGTTCAACAATCCCGACGCCCCGTTCTACTATGTGCAGATAGCGCCGTACAAATACGGTAATCCGGAAGAGTTCACCTCAGGCTACCTTCGCGAAGCGCAGCAGAAAGCTCTCGACCTGATTCCCAAGAGCGGTATGGTAACCACCGGCGACATCGGAGAATTCGGTACAATCCATCCATGCAAGAAGAAGGAAGTAGGCTTCCGCCTTGCCTACAATGCGCTTGTCGGAGAGTATGGCTTAAAGGGCGCCGACCCTGTTGCCCCTACTTTTGAAAGCGTTAAATTCGATGGCTGCAAGGCCATCGTCACGATGAAGGTGGACGACCGCGGACTCTCCCCTATGGGCAAGGACATCACCGGATTCGATCTTGCCGGCTCCGATATGATATTCCATCCCGCTACAGGCCTTGTCAAGGATGGCAAAAACGTCGAAGTCACGAGCCCCGACGTCCCTGAGCCGGCAGCGGTCCGCTATTGCTTCCGCAACTGGAATGAGGGCAACTTGTTCAATGGCTGGGGCATTCCGGCCGGTCCCTTCCGCAGTGACAACTGGGAACTTGAACGTTTCAGCGGCGATTTGCTCAGGGTAATGTCCTACAACATCCGCAACTCCAAGGCCAAGGACGGCGACAATGCATGGGATATACGCTGCGACGCCACCCCGGCGATGATACTTGACATACATCCGGAAGTGTTCGGCGTGCAGGAGGCCTACCAGAACCAGGTGGATTACATTCTCGAACATTGCCCCGACTACAAGATGGTAGGTGTAGGCAGGGATGACGGAGTACAGAAGGGCGAGCAGATGTCCGTCTTCTATGATACCAAGCGCCTCAATATGATAGACTGGGGTACCTACTGGCTTTCCGAGACTCCGGACGTCCCCAGTTTCGGTTGGGACGCCGCCTGCAGGCGCACCGCCACATGGGCGCTGCTGGAGCAGAAAGCCACCGGCCGCAGGTTCTACTTCGTCAACACCCACCTCGACCACAAGGGTGCCATAGCCCGCAGGGAAGGCCTCGCCGTGGTTTACAACAACATCAAGAAGATGAATCCCGAGGGCTATCCTATGATTCTTCTCGGCGACTTCAATGTCTTCCCGGACGACGAGTGCCTGAAAGACATATCGGCGCTGATGAAAAACGCCCGCATATACTCTGCTGAATCGGACCCCAGAGGCTCTTTCAACGGATTCAGAAATGACACGCAGGAAATGATAGACTATATATACTATAGCGGATTCAAGTCCAGCCGCCGCTTCAAGGTGGTCACGGACCAGTATGCCGGCAGACCTTATATCTCCGACCACTATCCAGTCTTTTCTGACCTCCTGTTCTAGGGCTCTTTTCATAGTTGGCCTTTTGCAGAATAATGTTTTGCGGTACAAAAAATATTGTGCCGCAAAATATTTTTTAATTTTATGTACTTTGTATTGCAAAGTATTAAAAAATATTTATATCTTTGCATCGTAATTAAGCAACCAAACAATGAAAAAAGTAATTTCAGCCGGCATAGGAGGCCGGAATTTCACCATCAACGAAGATGCATACGTGCGTCTGGATGCATATCTCAAGCTCTTTCGTGACCATGTGAAAGAGATTGGAACAGAGGAGGTTATGGATGAGCTGGAGTCGCGTATAGCTGATCTTTTCTACGAATCCACAGGGGATAGCGGCAAAGTGGTCGACCTTAACCTTGTAGAGAAAGTGATAGATCAGCTGGGCATGCCGGATGGAAGCAGTACTTCCACCAGCAATGCCGATACATCATCCAATACTAAAGCCCGCAGGCTGTATCGGGATACAGATGATGTACGGATTGCCGGTGTATGCTCAGGTCTAGCTCTTTACTTCGGAGTGGATACTGCTCTCATCAGGATTATCATGCTGGTAGCTTTGATCGTAGGTTCAGCCGGCTTCTGGATTTACGTGATTCTTTGGATAGCGGTTCCCAAAGCCAATACGTCTGCGGAGAAGTGCGAGCTCCGGGGGCTTGTGCCCACTGCCGAGAATCTGGCCAAATTTACTAACTCAAATAAACAATAAAGATATGGAAAGCAATGCCGATAACGTGCGCTCGCAAATGCGCAAAGGCGTGCTTGAGTATTGCATCCTGTGCATACTGGCAAAGCACGAAGCATATGCATCCAATATCATTGAGGAACTTAAAAAGGCCGACATGATAGTGGTTGAGGGGACACTCTACCCTCTGCTGATACGTCAAAAGAACCAGGGCCTGCTTTCTTACAGGTGGGAAGAATCCACCCAGGGCCCTCCGCGCAAGTATTACTGCATCACTGAAAAAGGGCGCTCTCAACTGGCCGATATGGACAGCGCCTGGCAAGAAATGGTAAAGGCAATAGAAACACTCAAGCAATGAAACAGATAGAAAAAGCAAGTATTGGAGGTTATGCCTTCACGTTTGATACGGAAGCCGCTGCAGAAGCCAGGCAATACCTCGACGAAGTCGCTAATTTCTACGATAATCCTGAAATCAGCGAAGGTATAGAAGAACGTATGGCCGAACTGCTCCGTGAGCGGACAGTGGCCGACGGGGTAGTAAGCCGGTCTGCTATCCTGGATATCATAAATATCCTTGGCCGTCCCGAGCGCATTGCCCAGGATGAACCGGATGACGTGAATCCGGGGAAAGCGGAGAAACCTGTTAAGCGCTTGTACAGGGACATTGAGCACGCAAAGCTTGCGGGCGTATGCGGCGGAATCGCTGCATACTTCAATTTCGACCCTGTAATACTCCGGGTGGCTTTCCTCGCACTCGGAATTGCCGGACTGGTTGGTTTCGTGGATAAAAACGGATATCTTACCCTAACCGTTCCTCTTATATACATCATCCTCTGGATTTGCATTCCTGCCGCCAAGACAGCCCGGCAGCGCTGGCAGATGCGGGGCGATGACGGGAGCGTGGAAAGTGTAAGGCGCTCTATAGAAAGCGGTGCAGGTGAGATTCGCAACGCAGTACACCAGGTAGGCAATTCTCCGGCCTGGAGCAGCATGGGCCGCATACTGGAAGTTATCATTGGAATCTTGCTTTTGATTACCGGTGTAACCGGCCTCTTTGCGGGCGGCCTCGGACTTTTCGGCTGGAAGTGGCTGGGCCTGTCGTCCCTTGTAAATGAGGGATTTGCGGAACTGTCAGCAAACTTCCCCCCGGGTCTGGATATATTGAACACCATTTGGGTTCAGGTTTTGGGCATCCTTGCCTTCTCCATCCCTTTCCTGGGTATGCTTTACTGCAGTGTTCTCCTGCTTTTCCGGATCAAAGCACCCAAATGGAGGCCGGGTTTGGTGCTGTTTGTAGTGTGGCTGATCGTAATTGTAGTGCTTACAGTGCTGATTTGTGCTTGCGCCTTCTCGGCAAGTAGCATTTAATCAGAGTTTTGGAATAATAATTGTGGCAGGTCCGGCGCTATGCTGATTGAACTGAAAGACGTCAACAAGACGTACAATAACGGGCAGCCTCTGCATGTCCTTAAGGGCATCAATCTCGGGATTGACAGCGGGGAATTCGTGTCCATCATGGGAGCTTCCGGCTCAGGCAAGTCCACCCTTCTCAATATTCTGGGAATTCTGGACAATTACGATACCGGCGAGTACTACATCGACGGGAAGCTGATCAAGAACTTGAGCGAGAGGCAAGCGGCCGATTACCGCAACCGTATGATAGGCTTCATTTTCCAGTCTTTCAACCTTATCGGTTTCAAGACTGCAGTGGAGAACGTGGAATTGCCCCTGTTCTACCAGGGAGTGAGCCGGCACAAACGCCACGAAATGGCAATGCAGTTCCTGGACCGCCTGGGACTTGCCGACTGGGCAGGCCACTATCCCAATGAAATGTCCGGCGGGCAGAAGCAGCGCGTGGCGATAGCGCGCGCCCTCATAACGAATCCCAAAATAATCCTTGCAGACGAGCCCACCGGCGCCCTGGATTCCAAGACTTCCGAAGAGGTGATGCAGCTCCTGGGACAGCTTAACCGTGAGGACGGGGTGACTATCATAGTAGTTACCCACGAAAGCGGAGTTGCTAATTGCACCGACAAGATAGTGCATATCAAAGACGGCGTTATAGGGCGTATAGAAGACAACCGGGAGCATCACGCATCCATGTTCGGCACAGAGACGATAATGAAATGAAAGACCTGTTTACCGAAATATGGGAGAGCATACGCAGGAACAAGATGCGCACCTGCCTCACCGGTTTTGCCGTTTCCTGGGGTATCTTTATGCTCATCGTGCTTCTGGGTACCGGCAACGGCCTTATGAATTCTTTCATGAAGGGGCGGGAGGGCTTCGCGTCCAACTCCGTGAGCGTGGGCGGCGGCTGGACTTCCAAACCCTATGACGGGCTCAAGTCGGGCAGACGTATCCGTCTGGACGATAAAGATATAGAGCTCACCGGCGGAAATTTGTTCTCGGACTACGTGGATCAGGTATCCGCCACCGTCGGCACTGGCGCCATGGTTTCGCTCGGTAAAAAGTCTTTCTCCGGATATATTGACGGCCAGTATCCTGCCGCGCAGGAGATGTCGAAGATTGAAATACGTTACGGACGTTTTCTGAACGACAAGGACATAAGCGACAGCCGCAAGGTTGTAGTGATGCCTGAAAATACTGCCCGGAGGCTGCTTGAGAACGGAGAATCCGCGGAGAGCCTGATCGGCCGTTATGTGAAAGTGGGCTCCCTGGCTTTCAGGGTGGTAGGTATAAGCAAGTCGGAGAATATGCGCAACGACAACAACCTTTATGCTCCTTATACCACCGTGAAGACCGTGTATGGCAAGGGCCAGGAAGTGGGAAGCATCTCTTTCACCACTAAAAACCTGGATACCGAAGCGGCGAATGAAGCGTTCGAGAAGCAGTATAAGGCCGTTATCAATCTGCACCATCGGGCCGCTCCCGACGACGAACGTGCAATATGGGTGTGGAACAGGGCTCATCAGGATGTCCAGATGAAGCGGGCCCGCAGTATTATCAGCACTGCCCTGTGGATAATTGGCCTCTTCACTTTGCTGGGCGGTATTGTGGGTGTGAGCAACATCATGCTGATTACAGTTAAAGAGCGCACTCACGAATTCGGCATACGCAAGGCCATAGGCGCAAGTCCGGCCAGCATCACCAAACTCATCATTTCTGAAAGCGTTGCCATCACCGCCATTTTCGGTTACATAGGCATGTTTCTGGGCATGGTTACCTGTATGATACTGGACCAGACTCTCGGCCAGGCCAAAATGAGCATGTTCGACCAGCAGGTGTCAATGCTGGTGAACCCGGGTGTAGGCCTGGACATAGCTCTTGAAGCAACTCTTGTATTGATTGTGGCCGGTACCCTTGCAGGCTTTTTCCCTGCCAGGAAAGCGGCGAGCGTGAGACCTATAGAAGCACTCAGGGCAGAATGAGATTCGACGTAGATACATACCGTGAGATTGCGGATTCCCTGGTGAGGAACAAGAGCCGCAGCCTGCTGACCGGGTTCGGCGTGTTCTGGGGCATCTTCATGCTGCTCTTCCTGCTCGGCGGCGGGCAGGGACTCAAGCAAGTGATTACCGCCAACTTCGAGGGCTTTGCCACCAACACTGCGGTGATGGCCTCGAGCCGTACAGGCAAGCCTTGGAAAGGCCTCAAGGAGGGCAGGGGCTGGGAACTCACATATACGGACCTGGAGCGTCTGAGGCTTATGGTCCCCGAACTTGAGACCATTACTCCGTTGGTGTCCAGCTGGAGCCAGGAGGCGGTCAACGGCATCAATACCGTCGATTCCGACATCAAGGGAGTTTATGCCGATTATGCCAAGATAGAGGAACCGCGCATCCGGTACGGCCGCTATCTCAACGAAGCTGACATAGCGCAGGAACGGAAAGTATGCGTAATAGGTAAGCGTATCTATACCAGTCTCTTCCCCGACGGAGGAGATCCCTGCGGCACTATGATAAAAGTTGGCCCCGTCTATTATCAGGTAGTAGGCGTGGATTACAATTCCGGCAACATGAGCATCAACGGCAATGCCGACGAAGCTGTTACTATTCCCTTGCCGGTTGCCCAGAAGATATACCATAGGGGCAACAACATCGACTTGCTTTGCGTTACTGCGAGGAGCGGTATCAAGATGGGGACGCTCGAGTCCAAAATAAGGCAGATTCTGGCAAGGGAGCACAATTTCGATCCTACCGACAATGACGCCCTGTTTTTCGTGAATACTGAGCAGCTTTTCTCAATCATGGACAATTTGTTTACCGGATTGAACTTCCTTATCCTGCTGGTAGGCATCGGAACGATTCTGGCGGGAGTGATAGGCGTGAGCAATATCATGATGGTCACGGTGAAGGAGCGAACCACGGAAATCGGAATCCGCAGGGCAATCGGGGCTACGCCCAGGGATATTCTCGGCCAGATAATAATGGAGAGTATCAGTCTCACCCTGGTGGCAGGCTCCTTCGGAATTGTATTTGCGGTTTTGCTCTTGAGCCTGCTGGAAACCATAGTGAACGGTATGCCCGACACTCCGCCGGCCAATTTCCAGGTGAGTTTCTGGACAGCGGTAATTGCTGTAGCGTTGCTGTCCGTTTTGGGCGTAGTAGCCGGCCTTGCCCCTGCATCCAGGGCGATGTCAATCAAACCGGTGGATGCGATGAGAGATGAATAACAATAGTACACAATAATGAAAAGGGTTATCAAGTACATCATTTTTGCGCTGATAGCGTTGCTCTTTATCGGAACCTTCGTTTTTCTGTTCAAGCGTTCCCGCCCGGAACAGGTGCTTTACAATGAGCACGAGGTCCATTATTCCGATGTCAGCCGTACAACTGTAGTGACAGGCAAGATAGAACCTCGTAACGAAGTGAACATCAAGCCGCAGATCAACGGAATCATATCCGAGCTCAGGAAGGAAGCCGGGCAGATGGTGAAGGAGGGAGAGGTAATCGCCAAGCTCCGCGTCATTCCGGACATGAACTCCCTAAGCTCCGCCCAGTCAAGGGTGCGTCTGGCAGAAATCAATCTCAAGCAGGCAAAGACCAACTACGAGCGCGAGAAAGCCTTGTACGACAAGAAACTGGTGTCCGCCGAAGAGTACGACCAGGTCCTGCAGAGCTACAACCAGGCCAAAGAGGAGCGCAATGCGGCGCAGGAGTCGCTGGAGGTCATCCGCGACGGCGTCTCATCCAGCAATGCTACCGGCAGTTCCACGCTCGTGCGTTCTACAATCACCGGCCTCATCCTGGACATCCCCGTGAAAGTGGGAAACTCAGTCATTCAGGCCAATACCATGAATGACGGTACCACGGTAGCTACGGTGGCCAATATGTCCGATTTGATTTTCGACGGTAACATAGATGAGACCGAAGTAGGCTCACTGGTGGAAGGTATGCCCATGAAGATTACAGTGGGCGCACTGTCCGACTATAGCTCCGAGGCTGCTCTGGAGTATATTTCTCCCAAGGCGGTGGAGAATAATGGCGCCAATCAGTTTGAGATTAAAGCCGCCGTCAAAGTAAGCGGCAGTCACATGATACGTTCCGGCTACTCTGCCAATGCGGAGATAGTGCTGGCCCAGGCGGACAGCGTCCTGGTGGTGCCGGAAAGCACTCTTGAGTTCCAGGGAGACAGCACTTTCGTGTATCGCAAGACTGCTGACAATTACGAACGCATCCCTGTCCAGACTGGTCTGAGTGATGGTATCAATATAGAGGTCCGCAGCGGCCTGCAAGCCGGAGACGTGGTCCGCGGCACACGTATAATCAATCTTCCCAAGCAGAAATGAAACGGGTAGTTTTTAGTTTTGCGCTCCTGCTTGCTGTGGTATCCGTTTATGCCCAGCAAGGGCCTTGGAGCTTGTCCAAATGTATAGATTATGCGTTGGACCATAATATTAACGTGCGTCAGAGCGCTTTGGCGGTAGAGCAACGCGAAGTGGACCTGAACACCGCCAGAATGAGCCGCCTGCCTTCCTTGAGCGCTTCCGCTTCCGAGAATCTTTCCTTCGGCCGCGGACTCACGGCGGATAACACTTACTCCAATTCCAATACCACCTCCACCTCATTCAGCCTTGGAGGCAGCGTGCCTGTTTTTCAGGGGTTTGAAATCAGCAACTCAATCAAATTGGGCAAGCTGAACCTGGAAGCGGCGACCGCGGATCTGGAGAAAGCCAGGGACGACATTCGGGTGGCGGTGGCTCAGGCATACGTGCAAATACTTTATAATCAGGAGCTTCTCCGTGTCGCAGAGGAACAGGTAGCACACGACGTGCAGTTGCTGGAGCAAATTAAAGAGCACGAAAAGGCAGGGAAAGCCAGTTCTGCCGAGGTATCTGCCCAGCAGGCTACCGTGGCACAAAGCCGCCAGTCGGAGATACAGGCCGACGGGAACTTGAAGCTTTCCGTACTGGAACTCACTCAGCTTCTTGAGCTGGAATCTCCTGAAGCTTTCTCCATCGTGGTGCCTGAGGTGGGAGATGTGTCCCAGGTGCTTCTGATGAAGCCCGAAGAAATATTTGCGCAGGCCGTTGAAATCAAACCGGCTGTGGAGTCCGCGAAAATCGGGGTAGATTACGCTCAGTTGAATATTGCCAAGGCTAAAGGCGGCTATCTTCCCTCCCTGTCTCTGAGCGGAGGGCTCGGAACTAATATCTACACCAATTCGAAGTATCCCTCCGACGGCTTCTGGCCACAGTTGAAAAACAATTTCAGCCAGTACATTGGACTCTCGCTCAACGTCCCCATCTTCCAGAAGTTCTCTACGCGGAACTCTGTCCGCAATGCGGAAATCAACTTCCGCAGCCAGCAGCTTAACCTGGAAAATGTGAAGAAAGCCCTTTACAAGGAGATACAGCAGGCTTATTACAATGCCGTCAATGCGCAGGCCCGCTATGCCGGCAGCCGAGAGAGCGCGGAGAGCGCCAGGATGCACTACGAACTCACGGAAGAGAAGTATGCCGTGGGCAAAGCCGGAATCGCCGACTACAACGATGCACGCAACAATTGGCTACGCGCAGAAAGCGAGCACATTCAGGCCCGCTATCAATGTCTCTACCAGACTAAGCTGCTGGATTTCTACCGCGGAGAAGTCTTGAACTTCTAGATGCGGTTCCTGATAAGGAAGTAATAAACCAGTAAACCGACCCAGCTGGTAGCAAGTACGGCAATGGTAAGCACGATCTTCCAGAGAAGGTCGAGCTTGTCGTGCTTGAAAATGTCGATTACGCACCAGATGGCGGCGATGATACCGATGATGTAAATAATCTTTCCTAACATAACTAAAAGAGTGTTGGTTCTTCGAAAATCAATTCAATAGGTTCTTCATCGGCAGTTTCGGGGATGCTGATTTCAACACCCGTCTTTACTGCCCTGCTCACTGAAGGCGATTCTTTTTCAACGGTTTCTTCTCCTTCTTCAACTACAGCTTCCGTTACTTCTTCTTCCTCTTTCTGAAGGGGCTTGACAAAACGAACCGACTTCACTTCGCCGCGGTCTACGACCTTCTTTCCCTTGGCCCCGACGCCCTTTTTCCCTATCCATTCTTCGGCATCCACGAAATCCGAGGGCTTGTCTTCCAGTTTCCATATTACCTCATACCGGGGATGCAGGTCGTCGCAGATGTCCACCAGATAGGATTTGGCACCTTCTGAGATGAAGGAAACAGGAGTATTGTCGCTGACAATGAAGGAGAAGCGCTTTACGTAGAAAGACTTCACCCCGGCATCCCAGTAAAGGGCGGTGAAGGTCTTGTCCGGATCAAACTTTTCTATGCGGAGCACATCGCCCTGATAGCGGTTCACGAGGTCGAAGGAGGTGGTGTAGAAAGTGCCGTTCTTGAAGATTGCAAGCACCTTGTCCTGATCCCTGAACTCTCCCAGGTACTGGCCGTGTCCTTCATCGTTAAGTTTCTGGATGTCAGTATCGTACCATATCTGTTTGCCGGATATGGTGCTAACTCCTTTGCTCTTCAGGGTGATACGTTGTATCACATTTTTGCTCACAAGGTTGCCACGGGCGGTCTTGCTCTTGATTCCTAGTGAAGAGAAATCATATTCGAAGGATGTCTTCTTGAGCTTCGGTTTGGGCCGCAGCTGGACCCTTACGGTCTCGGCTTCTCCGTTGTGGTTGGCCGTGAACCATACTATCTGGGAACCCTCAATGCCGGTGGTAATGTCGTATTCCTTGTCCCTGGTAACGGAGGTGACGGCAAAGCGCTTGGCATAATATATCGAGGTTTTTCCTTCCCTGTATATTACGTTGTAAACGGTACGGCTGTCTCCCCTGTTGAAGACCCCCACGTAGATGAGGTCTTTCCCGAAGAAGGCTTTGTCGCTGACCTTGGTAACCACATACTTGCCATCCTTGCGTATGACGATTATCTCGGATAAGTCGGAACATTCGCTGATAAACTCTCCTCCGTCGTCTTTCTTAAGGCCTATTCCTACGAAGCCTTCTGCGAGGTTGGCGCTCAGCTTGGCGTTGTTGTTGACTACTCTTGTAGCGGCAATTGTTTCAAATCCAGTGAGTTCCGTACGCCGTGGGAATTCCTTTCCGTATTTCTTCTTGAGCCCTTTGAACCAGTCTATAGTGAAGCGGTCTATATGGTCTATGTTATCCTGCACCACCTTCATTTCTTCTTCGATGGCTTTGATACGCTCGTCAACCGCCTTTACGTCAAACTTGGAAATCTTGCGGACCGGCTTGTCCACCAGACGCTCGATGTCTTCCATGCTAATCTCCCTGCGCAGACTTTTTTCGTAGGTCTTCATCTTGGCAAGCGTGTCCTCTTTCTGCTCTTCCCAGCTGGACTGGTCCTGTTCCAGTATCTTGTAGATACGGTTCTCAAAGTAGATGCGTTCGAGGGAACTGTAGTGCCAGTCTCTTTCAAGTTCATCCATTTTGATGTGCAACTGCTGAAGCAGAATATCCCGTGTATGGAAGGTGCTGTACTCCAGTATGTCGTTGACCGTGAGGAACTGAGGCTTGTTGTCCTTGATTACGCAGGCGTTCGGGGCAAGGTTGCATTCGCAGTCCGTGAATGCGTAGAGGGCGTCGATGGTCTTGTCCGGGGACACGTCGCCGGGCAGATGGATGAGAATTTCCACCTTGTCCGTAGTCATGTCCTCGATTTTTTTGATCTTGATCTTGCCCTTCTCTTTTGCCTTCAGTATGGAATCGATGAGGTCCTTAGTGTATTTTCCGAAGGGGATCTCGGTAATGGCTATGGTGTTTTTGTCGATTTTCTCAATCCGCGCGCGCACTTTCACGCGGCCGCCGCGCTTGCCTTGCATGTATTTGGAGCAGTCTGCATAGCCTCCGGTGGGAAAGTCGGGGTATAGTTCATACGACTTGCCTTCCAGGATAGCAACGGATGCATCCATCAACTCGTTAAAATTATGCGGCAGTATTTTGGACGCAAGGCCTACGCCTATGCCGTCGGTACCCTGGGCAAGGAGCAGGGGGAAACGCACGGGCAGTTCGGTAGGCTCGTCGTTGCGGCCGTCGTAGGATTTCATGGTGTGCGTCACCTTCGGGTCGAAGAGTACATCCTTCGCAAACTTGCTGAGGCGGGCTTCGATGTAACGGGGTGCCGCGTTGGAATCGCCGGTGAGAATATTGCCCCAGTTACCCTGACAGTCAACGGTAAGGCCTTTCTGGCCGAGGGTTACAAGGGCGCCGAGTATGGACTGGTCTCCATGGGGGTGGTACTGCATCGCCTGGCCTACGATATTGGCGACTTTGGTGTATGAGCCGTCATCCATCTTGCTCATAACATGCAGCACGCGCCTCTGTACTGGCTTCAGGCCGTCTGCTATATGGGGAACGGCACGGTGGAGGATAACGTAGGAAGCGTAATCCAGGTACCAGTCCTTGAACATCCCGGAAAGCTTGAACTTATGTGCATCGCCTTCCAGAAGCTTTGTATATTTGCCGCTCGACTCAGCGTCTTCCGCGATTTCAATATCATCGTCTTCGATGAGCTCTTCGGTAACAATATTCTCTTCTTCCATATCTTCTAATCCTCGTAGCCGAAACGGCGTAATTCACGTTTGTTTTCCCTCCAGTCGGGATCCACCTTTACGAAGATGCTCAGGAATACCTTCTTCTGGAAGAAATCTTCCATCTCAATGCGGGCCTGGGTGCCTACTTTCTTGAGTGCGGCGCCCTTCTTGCCGATAATGATACCCTTCTGGGACTCACGCATTACATAGATTACGGCATCTATGTCGTAGCGCTCTGCCCCTTCCTTGAACGACTCTATGCCTACTTCGCAACTGTAAGGGATCTCTTCCTTGTAGTTGAGCAATATCTTTTCCCGGATGATCTCGGAGGCGAAAAAGCGCAGGTTCTTATCCGTGAAGGCGTCTTTGTCGAACCAGGGCGGACACACAGGAAGGCGGCTTACAACAGCATCGAGTATGCTGTCCAGGTTGAAGCGTTCCTGGGCGCTGGCGGGGATTATTTCTGCCTGGGGCAGTTGCTCCTTCCACCAGCCCACAAGTTCCATAACCCTGGCCTGATCGCTGATGTCAATCTTGTTAAGTACCACTATCACAGGACATTGAATACGTTGCAGCTTGTTTACGTATTCTTCGTTCTTGTCGGGAGTTTCCACTGTGTCCGTCACATACAGGATGATGTCCGCGTCGCCCAGGGCTCCGTCCACGAAGTTCATCATGTTCTGCTGCAGCCTGTAGGAGGGCTTAAGTATTCCCGGAGTGTCGGAATAGACAATCTGCCAGTCGTCACCGTTCACTATGCCCATGATGCGGTGGCGGGTGGTCTGGGCCTTGGCCGTTACGATGGACAGCTTCTCTCCCACCAGCGCATTCATCAGCGTGGATTTACCCACATTGGGGTTGCCGATAATATTTACGAATCCGGAACGGTGCTCCATTATACGTAGGCTCCCATCTTGAGCATATTTACTTCACTCTCTGACAGATAGCGCCATTCACCTTTCTTCAGCCCCTTCTTGGTGAGGCCTGCGAAGTACACGCGGTCCAGCGCTTTTACGGTATAGCCCAGGGACTCGAAGATGCGGCGGACGATGCGGTTCTTGCCGGAATGTATCTCGATGCCGAGTTTGCTATGGTCGTTCTCATCTACGAATTCGAGTTCGTCTGCGCGGATGAATCCGTCCCCGAGGGTTATTCCGTCCACAATCTTGTCGTAGTCCTCCTGGCTGAGGCTGCGGTCCAGGGAAACCTGGTAAATCTTTTTCTTGTCGTAGGAAGGGTGGGTGAGGCGCTCCGCTATTTCCCCGTCGTTGGTGAACATAAGGACTCCGGTCGTAGCTTTGTCCAATCTGCCCACGGGATAGACGCGCGTAGGGCAGTTCTTAAGCAGATCCATGACAGTCTTGTCCGCGTGGGGGTCGGAAGCAGATGTGACGTAGCCTTTTGGCTTGTTCATCACCAGGTACACCTTGCTCTCTCCTTTCAGGCGCTCTCCGTTGAAGCGCACGTCGTCTTCAAAGATATTCACCTTGGTGCCGAGTTCGGTTATGACTTCTCCGTTGACCGTAACGCAGCCCGCCTGGATAAAGGTGTCGGCCTCACGGCGTGAGCATACTCCGGAATTGGCGATGAAGCGGTTGAGGCGAATCTCGTTCTGTATGGTCTCGGGTTCGTATGCCGGGCCGTCATAGCTGTTGGTCACCTGGGGACGGCGGCTGATCATGCGGTTGATGCCTTCCTCGGAAGATTTGGTGAAATGAGGCTTGCCCTGCGGGCGCTTGGGGCCCTTCTTGGGCGCTCCGAAAGTTTTGTGCTCGCCGTAGTGGCGGCTTTCTCCTGCAGGACGGGACTTGCGCTCACCATAGGGGCGGTTCTCGCCGTACTGGCGGGGTTTGCGTTCGCCGTAGGGATTGCTCTCGCCATACTGACGTCCCTCGCCGTACTGTCGTCCTTCTCCATACTGGCGCGGTTTGCGTTCGCCATAAGCTTTGTTTTCGCCGTATGGCCTGCGCTCACCATAGGGTTTGTCCCCATAGGTCCTGTGCTCGCCATGCGGCTTGCGCTCGCCGTAAGGGCGGCTTTCACCGTACTGGCGGGGCCTGCGCTCTCCGTAGGGGCGTCCTTCGCCGGAAGATTGAAAATCTACTTTTTCGGAACGTACAGCACCTGCTGCAGTTTTCCGTGGTCTAAGTTTGCGGCCGTCTTTAGAAAAACCATCCATTGCTTTAGGTAATAATGCGATGACTCACGTCATCATTTCAGGTTAAAAATGTATGTTATGGTGCCCTCTTGCAAAGCAGGGGCGTTTGAACTCATGTTGAAACCGGTCTCAAGTGCTGCATTTCGGGCGGCTGTCCAGAGATTCTTGTCCGTGACGGTGGTCCCGTCAGCTCCGGGTACTGCCTTCTGCACTTTCCCGTACTGGTCAACCCAGATTTTTACCACCACTTTCCCGCTTTCCTGGGTGGAATATACCGGCTTCTTTAGGCCTGCTTTATCTACGTGACGGCCCTCCAGATGAGCATTGGGAGCTCCGTCCGTGTTGCCCTTGTTGACGTTGCCTGTGGGCTGCCCGGCCTTGAATTCGGTGGAACCTTCCGCGGCCGTATGCCCTGCCGTTAAAGTGGTGTCTTTCTTTCCCATTCCGGGGAAGCTTGCCCTGGGGTCCAGTTTGGGCTCTTCCTCGCGCGGCGGCTCAGGTACTTCCACGTCTCCGTGGGTGTCCGGCTTGGCGGCTGGGGTGAGGTTGGGCTTTTTGGAGACTTCGGGCGCCTCGCTGCGCTGTACCAGTTCTATGGTTTTTTCCGGGTCAACATCTTCTCCGCGGGGCTCCCGTCCGGTTTTCTGCTCGGGCTCTTCCACTTCTTCTTCGAAATCCAGAAGGAAGGTGGTTTCGGCAGGCGGCGGATAGAGGTACTTTATGCCGGTGAACGAAACGCAGACGAAGGCGCAGGCGTGCACGGCCAGCGTCATGATGATACCGGTCACAAGAGAATTGCGCTCTCTTTCGTTACGTTCGCGAAGGTACTGTTTCATTCGGGTTGCGTTGCCAGGATGACTTTATAGTGGTTGCGTTTGGCGATATTCATCACCTGCACAATCTCTTTGATAGGGACGCTCTCGTCGGAGTGTATGGAAAAGGTGGGATCTTCCTCGGTCTGAAGGAGTTCCACAAGCTCGTCTTCCACCTGCTCAAGCGGCAGAGGGTTTTCGTCCCCGTTCACGTGGAAGGTATATTGCTCCTCGCCCCAGTCTTTAATGGACACGGTAACCGTGGCCTTGGCGCCTACCTGCCCGGTACTCTTGGGCAGCAGGAGCTTAAGCGCGTTCGGGTTCACCAGGGTTGATGTCACCAGGAAGAAAATGAGCAGCAGGAACACTATGTCCGTCATGCTGGACATAGACATATTCGGATCTGCCTTTGTGATACGCTTGAGTGCCATCAGTCTTCTTCTTTAACAACTTGCGGTTCTTCAAGCAGGTCCATAAACTCTATGGTGCTGCTTTCCATCTGGAATACCACGTTGGATACCTTTGATGTGAGGTAGTTGTAGCCGAAGTAGGCGATGATGCCCACGATGAGGCCTCCCACGGTGGTTATCATTGCGGTGTAGATGCCGCTGGAGAGCAAGGTAATGTCGATGTTGTTGCCTGCCTGGGACATATTGAAGAAGGCCTGCACCATACCGATGACCGTACCCAGGAATCCTATCATGGGGGCGCCTCCTGCTATCATCGCGAGATAGGGGAGACCTTTCTCCAGACGGGCCACTTCCACGTTGCCCACGTTTTCGATAGCGGTCTGGATGTCCCCGAGAGGCTTGTTGATACGGTCGATTCCGCTTTCCACCATGCGTGCCACCGGAGTGTCGAATTTGCCGCACAGGGTTTTTGCAGACTTGATTTTGCCGTCGTGGATATAATCCCGTATGTCCATCATGAAGTCCTTGTCTATCTTGGAAGCCTGGCGTATCATCCACCATTTCTTACCGAAAATGAATATGGCGATGATGGAAAGTGCAAGCAGGACAAGCATCAGCCAGCCGCCCTTGGTGGCCATGTCGATAAGGGAGTAAGACATCTCCTGCTGAACGGGAGCGGCCTGAACCGCGTCCACGATATCGGCCTGAAGTAAGTAACTTAGCATATCTCAAAAAATCATTAACCTACAAATATAACAATTTTTGCTGACTTTGCATCAATTTCATGGTCTTTCGCATCTAAAACCGTGCCTGAGGCAAGTGTAGTGACGGGCACATTTTTTGCATAATTATACGCGCACAATCGTTGTGCGAAACAACGAAACCAGACAAAAATAACACATAATGGAAAGCGTAAACATCAAGGAACTCAACGAACGGATTCAGAAAGAGAGCGAGTTCGTGGACATTTTGTCACTTGAAATGGGCAAGGTAATAGTGGGACAGAAAAGCCTCGTGGAGAATCTTATGATTGCCCTTCTGGCCGACGGCCACATTCTCCTGGAAGGTATGCCAGGCTTGGCCAAAACCCTGGCTATAAGCACCTTGTCAAAGGCCATAAACGCCAAGTTCAGCCGTATTCAGTTTACTCCGGACCTCTTGCCTGCCGACGTTACCGGTACCCTTATCTATTCCCAGAAGAAAGAGGAATTTGAGGTCCATAAAGGTCCCGTCTTCGCCAACTTCGTGCTGGCAGATGAAATCAACCGTGCCCCTGCAAAAGTGCAGTCTGCACTGCTGGAGGCAATGCAGGAGCGCCAGGTTACCCTCGGCGACCAGACCTACAAGCTCCCCGAGCCGTTCCTGGTGATGGCCACACAGAACCCGGTCGAGCAGGAAGGCACATACCCTCTGCCGGAAGCTCAGGTGGACCGCTTCATGCTCAAGTGCATCGTGAAGTATCCCAAGAAGGAAGAGGAGAAGCTCATAGTCCGTATGAACAACAGCGGGGAATTCCCCCAGCCCAACGCGGTAGTAAACCCGGAAGACATAGTGCGTGCCCGCAAGCTCGTGCGCGAGGTTTACATGGACGAAAAGATAGAGCGCTACATAGTCGATATAGTTTATGCTACCCGTACGCCCAAGGATTACGGTCTCGGAGAGATAGAGAATTTTATCAGTTTCGGAGCTTCTCCGCGTGCGAGCATTTCCCTGAGCCTTGCGGCTAAGGCCTATGCCTTTATCAAGCGGCGCGGATACGTAATCCCCGAAGATGTGAGGGCGGTGTGCTACGAAGTGTTGAGGCACCGTATCGGGCTTAGCTATGAAGCTGAAGCAGAGAATGTTACCCCTGAACAGATTGTCGAAAAGGTGCTCAATGCGGTGATTGTGCCGTAATACTGTTATGACAACCGAGGAATTACTCAAGAAAGTCCGGAAAATCGAGATAAAGACGAAGGCTTTGTCGCACCAGATCTTCGCCGGAGAGTACCATTCGGCTTTCAAAGGGCGGGGTATGGCGTTCAGCGAGGTGCGCGAGTACCAGTGGGGAGACGACGTTCGTTCCATGGACTGGAATGTTACCGCCCGGCTGCGCAGTCCTTACGTGAAGGTGTTTGAAGAAGAGCGCGAACTTACCGTGGTGCTGCTTGTGGACGTGAGCCGGTCCGGCTTGTTCGGAACCTCGGGGCAGACGAAGCGGGAACGTATAGCGGAGATAGCCGCTGTGCTGAGTTTCAGCGCCATTCTCAACAACGACAAAGTCGGGGCTCTGTTTTTCAGCGACCATGTAGAGAAGTTTATCCCGCCCAAAAAGGGGCGCAGCCATCTGCTGCACATAATTCGGGAGATGCTCCAGTTGGAACCAAGTTCCGACGGTACCGATATCTCGGGCGCCCTGCGTTTCCTTACCAACGCCATCAAGAAAAAGTGTACTGCATTCATACTCAGCGATATGATCGATGTAACCCAGGACGGAAGCCCGCGCTACGAGGAGGCTCTCAAAGTGGCGGCCGGCCGTCATGCCATATCGGTAATCAAAGTACACGATCCGCGCGAGCAGGGACTGGTGCCCGTGGGACTGGTACACATCAAGGATGCCGAAAGCGGACGTGCGGCATGGGTCAATACCGACTCCGCCAGGGTCCGGAACGCTTATTCCGAATGGTTCCGTGACCTTTCGCAGAAAGAAGAGAAACTCTTCAACAAGTATCAGATAGACAGTGTAGATATAGCCACCGACCAGGATTATGTGAAAGGCCTGATGGCACTTTTTGCTCATAAATGAAACTACTCACGATAATATTGGCGGCGGTGATGGACATTATTCCGTCCGGAGATGCTGTCTTGCAGCAGCTCCAGAAGCGGGATTCCATACTGGTCGCCGACCAGCTGCGCTACGGGGTAACCCTGGACGGGGTGGAAGCGGGTACCGCAATCGCCCTGCCGGATTTCAGCGCGGTTGGCAACGATACGCTTACCATCATCGGCGGCTGGCAGCTGGACACGCTTGTACGCGGGAAAGAGGTCCGTTCAAGGGATGCCAAATCCGCCTCCAAGATTTTGCTCAAGCCTTTCAGCCTGAGGGCATCCATCGTCATTGCCCCGTTTGAAGAAGGACGTTACGTACTTCCCGACATACCGGTTGTCAAAACATTCGGAGACAAAGCGGATACTCTGGTTTTCAAAGGTTTGGAAATGGAGGTAAAGACCATGCCTGTGGATACCGCCACCTTTGTCATTCACGATATCAAGGGCCAGATAAAATATCCAGTCACTTTCAAAGAAGTGCTTCCGTGGATAGCCGGAGGCTTGCTGCTGGCTGCCATGTTGCTGGTGCTCATACGGGCTATCTCCAAAGCCCGGGAACGCAAGGCGCAGGAAGGCAAGCCCAAGGACCCTGCGTACGTGGTGGCGCTGCGGGAGCTGGAGAAGTATCGTTCCAAGCATTATTGGGCTCCGGACAAGCAGAAGAGTTTCTATTCCGGTATCACCGATGCCCTCAAGTTCTATATGGACGACCGCTTCGGGGTTGATGCTCCGGAAATGACCACCGCCGAGCTGTTCGACGCCCTGAAGGGGGACAAGGACATTACGCCGGAGATGTTTGGCTCGCTCAAGGACCTCTTCGAACGGGCGGACTTCGTAAAATTCGCCAAGCATTTGGCCACCGACGAGGAGAACGCGGAAGCCCTGCCCCTGGCGGTACGCTTTGTGACCAGTACCTATCAGGTTGATATTGAGAAAGAAGCAAGCGGACAGGAGGCCGCGGGTGACTGATGTTTTTCGAATATCCTAAACTCCTCTGGCTTCTGGCGCTTCCGGTGCTGCTCCTGCTTCACTATCTGTGGATGGAGCTTCGCGGACGCCGTCCTCATCTGAGGGTGAGCACCTCTGCGCCATGGCTTAAGGGCGGCAGCACCGTGCTGGCCGTGCTCAGGCATCTTCCCTTTGCCCTTCGCATTGCAGCTATAGTGCTGATAATAATTGCGATAGCGCGTCCGCGCTCCAGTACTGAGATAGAAAAGATAGACACCGAAGGCATCGATATTGTGCTGGCGATGGACGTTTCTACCAGTATGCTCGCCCGGGATTTCAAGCCGGACCGCATCAGCGCCGCCAAAGATATAGCTATAGAGTTCATCGCCGAAAGACCTTCGGACCGCATGGGCATAGTAGTCTTTGCCGGTGAGAGCTACACACAGTGCCCCCTCACTACGGACCGGGCTACGCTCATCAACCTGATGAAAGAGGTGCAGACGGGTCTGATCGAGGATGGAACCGCTATCGGAAACGGCCTTGCTACGGCGGTTGCCAGGATGAAAGATTCCGATGCCAAAAGCCGTGTGGTCATCCTGCTTACCGATGGAGTAAACAACTCCGGAGAAGTATCGCCGCAGACAGCTGCGGAAATTGCAAAGACCTATGGCATACGTGTTTACACTATCGGTGTGGGGGCGAACGGCATGGCTCCTTATCCGGTTATGACCCCTTGGGGCATGGATATACAGCAGATGAAGGTGGAGATTGACGAGAAGCTGCTGCAGGAGATTGCCGACGTTACCGGAGGGCGGTATTTCCGTGCCACCGACAACACCAAACTGTCGGAGATCTACTCCGAAATCAACCAGATGGAAAAGGCCCGCACCACCATCGACAGTTTCCCCGTGTACAAAGAATTGTTCGGCAGGTACGCTCTGGCGGCTTTGGTCTGCCTCTTGATGGAGTTACTTGTACGCTTAGCTATAAGGAGGATGCCGTAATGTTGTACTTTGCTTCTCCTGAATATTTCTGGCTCTTGCTGCTGGTGCCGCTTATTCCGGTGGTTTACGGAATACTGCGTTCGCTCCGCAGGCGCCGCATCCGTCGTTTCGGCGACGAAAACCTGGTGCGTGAACTCATGCCCTCGTGGTCCCGTTCAAAGGGCTGGGTACGCATTGTACTTTTCACTTTGGGCTTCCTGTGCTTCGTCGTAGGCCTTGCCAGGCCGCAGATGGGAGCCAAACTCAAAGAACACGAGACCAAGGGCGCCGAGATAATGATTTGCCTGGACGTGTCCAACTCCATGTTGGCCGAGGATTACTCCCCTTGCCGCCTGGACAGAGCCAAACTGGCCATTTCAAGGGTGGTGGACAAGCTTCAGGGCGACCGTATCGGCTTGATTATATTCGCCGGAACTTCCTTCGTCCAGCTGCCCATCACGACGGACTATATTTCCGCCAAGATGTTCCTCGGGAACATCAATACCGAATCTGTGCCGGTGCAGGGCACGGCTATTGGCGAAGCCATACTCACGGCGGCCAAGAGCTTCAGCGCCCAGAGCGAAAAGAGCCGGGCAATCATTATCATCACGGATGGTGAGAACCACGAAGACGATGCCGTGGATGCAGCAAAACAAGCCGCAGAGCTCGGCATCAAGATATACACCATCGGTGTAGGGTCCCAGCAAGGCCAGCCCATTCCGGTGAACGGCGAACTGCTCAAAGACAGTGAAGGCAACATAGTGGTGACCCGGTTGGATGAAGGGACTCTGAAAAAAATCGCGGCTGAGGGCGGCGGAGCCTATGTTCACGCCGGCGGCGAAGAATTCGGCCTGAACCCCATAATCGACGACATCAAGAAGATGGATGCAGAAAAATACAATTCCATCGTTTTCGAAGATTTCGATGAACAATATATGTATTTCTTCGCCGCGGCATTATTGTTTTTCGTGCTGGAGATGCTTGTCGGCGAACGCAGGCACAAAAGGAGACTGTTCGAATGAAAAAGTTGATATATACCATCTTGGCTCTGTTGCTTAGTTACTCCTGCGTCTTTGCCCAGGCCGACAAGAGGGAAGTGCGGGCCGGCAACCGGAAGTTCGGCAAGCAGAACTGGAAGGAAGCTGAAATCGATTATCGCAGGGCGGTGGTGAAAGACTCCCTTTCGCTTGCCGGCTCATACAATCTGGCCTCTTCCCTGTATCGCCAGGAAGATTGGGACGGTGCTGGAAAAGCCTTGGAACGGCTTAAGGGAGTGGCTCCGGCCAGCTCTCACGCAGCCGACTGGCATTACAACAGCGGTGACGTAGCCCTGCAGAAAAAGGACTACGCAGCTGCGGTGAAGGCATTCAGGGAGGCCTTGCTGCTGCATCCCGATGACATGGATGCCAAGGAGAACTACATATATGCCAAGAAGATGCTGGAGAACCAGCAGAATGGCGGCGAAGGACAGAACGACCAGCAAAATCAAGACCAGCAGGACCAGCAGAATCAGCAAAATCAGCAGGACCAACAGAATCAGCAAGATCAGCAGAATCAGCAGGATCAACAGGATCAGCAAGATCAGCAGAATCAGCAGGATCAACAGGATCAGCAAGATCAGCAGGACCAGGCCGGGCAGAAGATTTCACCCCAGCAGGCCCAGCAGATGCTCAGAGCCATACAGGCCAAGGAAAAAGAGACTCAGGATAAGGTGAACAAGGAAAAGGCGGCAGCCCTGAAAGCCCGCCAGAAAGACAAGAATTGGTAGAGCAATGAAACGACTCCTCGCAATATCCGCAATATTGTTTGCGTGCCTCCCGGCTTTTGCCCAGAATGCCATTCAGGTGAACGTGCAGAATCTTGTGGCAGTGGATGAACAGTTCAGCGTCACCTTCATTATCGAAGGCGAAGGTCGTCCCTCCGCTTTCCAATGGGAGCCTGGAGATGATTTCCAGCTGGTTTGGGGACCGCAGAAAGGCAGTTCCAGCTCCATCAGCATTGTAAACGGCAAGAGGACCCAGTCTTCGCAGACCACATATACCTACGTGTTGATGCCCCGCAGTACCGGAACTTTCCAGTTGCCGGCAGCTACCGCTACCCTGAAAGGGCAGGAAATCAGCTCCAGGCGGGTTTCTGTCCAGGTCGTATCCAACGGCGCCCAGAGTTCCCAGGGCGGCAGGCAAGGAGGCGCCCAGGGGGGCAGCGGTTCCCAGGGAGGCCAGCAGGCGCAAAGCGGCACGGTTGCCGCCGACGATATTTTCATGCGTCTCAGTTTAAGCAAGAGCAAGGCCGTAGTGGGCGAAACCATTACCGCCACCCTTAAACTCTACCACAGGGTGAACATAGCCGGCTTCGAGGATGCCAAGTTTCCGAGTTTCAACGGATTCTGGAGTCAGGAACTGCAGTCGCCCAGCAATATCGAGTTCCATCGCGAAAGTGTAGGCGACAGGATTTATGATGCCGCTGTCATCCGCAGCTGGACCCTCATTCCCCAGCAGGCTGGAGAGATTACCATCGACCCTGCGGAGCTCGTGTGCCTTGTAAACGTCCGCAGCCGCCGGAGCTCTTCCGGCAGCATTTTCGATAGTTTCTTCCAGGACGACTACACCACTATACGCAAACGTGTCACTACTCCCGCCCTCAAGGTACAGGTGTCCCGCATCCCGGCCGGCGCGCCGGATTCTTTCGGAGGAGGCGTGGGCAGTTTCCGTATGAGCGCTTCGCTTACCAGGGATTCCCTCCAGACTCACGATGCAGCCTCGCTTAAACTTACAATCAGCGGGAAAGGCAATATCTCCCTGCTCGAAGCGCCTAAGATAAACTTCCCTCCGGACTTTGAAGTTTACGACATAAAGACCACTGAATCAGCAGGTTCCAAGACCTTTGAATATCCTTTCATCCCACGTAGCTACGGACAGTTCGTAATAGGGCCGGTGGAATACAGCTACTACGATGTAGCAAACGGCAGATTCGTTACCCTGCGCAGCCAGGAGCTGCCTATAAAAGTGCTGAAGGGCTACGAAGCGGCGGCACATCAGGACGGTGGCCAGATGATTGCCGCACCGAACCGCAAGGACGTCCGCGACCTGGGTTCCGACATCCGTTTCATCAGCACCAGCACGCCTAAGTTCAGCAAGGCCGGGGCCTTCTTCGTAGGCTCCGCAGCGTTCTGGCTCATCATCGCCCTGCTTTCGCTGCTGGCAGCCGCAGTGTATTTCGCGACCCGCGGCCTGGCGGCTCGGCGGGCGGATGTAGTGGGCTCCAGGAACAGGTCCGCTACCAAGATGGCCCGCAAGCGGCTTGCACAGGCGGGTGAATTCCTCAAGAAAGACCTCTACACCGCTTTCTATGAGGAATTGCATAAGGCTTTGCTGGGCTTCGTGAGCGACAAGCTCAATATGCCGGCCGCCGACTTGAGCAAGGAAAACATCAGCGAAAAACTGGTCGAGGGCGGTGCCCTTCAGGAGCAGGCCGACCGCTTTACCGAGTTGCTGGATGCATGTGAGTTTGCCCGTTACGCACCGTCCGAAGGTCACGATGCCATGAATGCCCATTTCGAGGGGGCGGTGAACGCAATATCAGACATCGATTCTGCTATGAGAAAAAAGAGTAAAAACGGCGCCGGTGCCGCTATAGCCGCGATTTTGCTGCTGTTGCTGCCGTTCGGAGCCTTTGCCTCGGTACCTGCGGATTCCCTTTGGACTGCAGGCACGGCCGCTTATGCCGACGGCCGCTGGGAAGAGGCCGGGCAAGCCTGGAGCGCTATTGCCGGGCAGGGCCTGGAAAGCGCAGAGCTTTACTACAATATAGGCAACGCTTGCTTCAAGCAGGGCGATATAGCGCACGCTATACTTTGGTATGAACGCTCGCTCAAAGTTGACCCTTCATATACGGATGCTCGTTTTAATCTGGAATTTGCCCGTGGCCAGGTGCAGGACCGTATAGAGGAAGTGCCCGAGTTCTTCGTGGAAGCTTGGGGTCGCAAGGCCTGCTGGCTGCTTCCCTCCAACGTATGGGCTGTGCTCTGCATACTGTTCTTCGCACTCACTCTTGCCATGCTGTTGCTCTTCCTTTTAGGCCGCGGAGGTACCCGCAAGGCCGGTTTCTTTGCAGGAATCATTACCTTGCTGCTCTGCCTGCTATGCCTCGATTTCGCGTTCTGGCAGCGCACGGATGCAAGAAAGCGGGACAGCGCTATCGTGACCGAAGCCGTTACGGAAGTAAAAAGCTCCCCCGGCAGCGGCGTGAGCCTGTTCGTGCTCCACGAAGGTACGAAAGTGAAACTGCTGGAGACCGTGGGTGACTGGGAGAATATCGAGCTTGCCGACGGACGCCAGGGTTGGCTGCCGGTACGTGTAATCAGCGTCATTTAGTTAACGGTGCGTCGTCACGATGAGGTACAGGATTGATATGAGTTACAGCGGCGCCGGGTTCTGCGGCTGGCAGGTTCAGCCCAGCGAGCCTTCGGTTCAGGAAGCCTTGGAGAAGGCCCTGTGCACGTTGCTGCGGACCGAGGCAGGGGTTGTGGGCGCTGGCCGTACGGATACCGGGGTGAACGCTTCCTTTTACGTCGCCCATTTCGATTTCGACGCCCCGGTACCCGGCCCGCTGCTTGCGGATTCCGGCGGCAAGGATGGCGCCCTGGACTGCCGGCAGCTTTGCTACAAGCTCAATGCTATCCTTCCAAAGGGCGTAAGTGTCAGTGCCATAGCACCCGCAGCTCCGGATTTTCATGCCCGTTTCGATGCCCGGCTCAGGCAATATACGTATTATCTGCACCGACGTAAGGATCCATTCCTCGGCAGCATGTCTTACTTTTTCGCCTATCCCGAGTTCGACGTGGCGGCTATGAACCGGGCAGCCGCATTGCTCTTGGGTACGCATGATTTTTCTTGTTTCGAGAAGAGCGGCGGGGACAACAAGACCTCCGTCTGCACCGTGTTTTCCGCCCGTTGGGAGCCCTATGAGCCTGAACTGCATGCCCCGGTGCCCGCGCCTCCCTGCAGCAGTTCGTCGCCTCTGTGCGCCGGCTGCCCTGGAGACCCGCAGTACTGGCGCTTTGTAATCGAAGCCGACCGTTTCCTGCGGAATATGGTCCGGGCGATTGTGGGAACGCTCCTGGAAGTAGGACGCGGCCGCCGCAGCGAAGATTCTTTTGCTTCTCTTATCCTGCCTGCAGGCACCTGTGTGCGGGAATCGTCCCGGTCATTGGCCGGGGAATCCGTGCCCGCGCATGCCTTGTACCTGACGGACATACGCTATTGAAAGCGGTCCCTCTATTTCTTTTTGGGCGGTGCCTGGGTGGTGGCGATGATGTGTTTTGCGAGGACTATGCGGTCCATGGCGAAACTGCGGAAATCTTCCCAGCGGTAGAAATAGGGCGTACCGCAGTCCCGGATGGGGAGTGCGATGTCGCGTTCATTGTACAGAAGCCGGACCAGGATGTCGCCGGAGCGGTTCTTGTAGAAAACGAACTGGGTATTGAGCGACATGGGGAATTCATAGGAACGGAAGACATTTTTCACGTCATGGATGTCGCCGACAGGCTGGTTGAAACCGTCTATATCCAGCAAGACAAACAACGACATAATTATTATATCGTGGCCGAAACGCAGCCTGGCGGCATATTCTCCGCTCTGCAGGTCTTCGTCCGCCTTGTCTATGATATCCTGCATTGTGCGCCATACGAATGCCCACTGCCGGCCTTTCTGGTAAAGGGTGTCAGGCCCTTTGGAGGCGTAGAAACGGAAATTTAGGCACTCGTAAATGTTGCAGATCTCCTCGATGGGGATGAACCGCCACAGTTCGTCCTGCATCAAGCCGTTCACCTGGACGTTGTTGGGAATGGAGAACAGCGCTATTTCCAGTTTGATTGGGTCCCCGAACTCTTTCAGAATAGACAGGTCCTTAATCAATGGAGAAAAGGCTTTTTCCGGGCTCATCAGTTCCTTGCACAGGGCCTTGAAATCTGCCTGCCAATATGCGTACTTGTTGTTATAACCCTCGTCGGTTACCTGCACGTCCGGATTCTGGAGAGAAAACGGATTGGTATAGTGCATGGTAGAGTTGCTGGCCTGCTTATCTATCTGCAGTCTGGGGCTTTCCCTCAGCATCTGGTCAGAAAATGCCGACATGGTCAGGATGCAGCGCGGAACTATGGTGGAGACGGCATCTATTCTGGCATTTTTGCGGAATATATGCTTGTGCCGGCTGTACATGTTGTGGGCTATCTTGTACTGCTGCTGGAACCCCCGGTCGCACAGGTCGCTCGTGCGTCCTTTAAGCAGCGGATAGGCCTTGGAGTAGAGGCTCAGGAATTCTTCCCCCTGTTCCGTGAGCAGGCCGCGGTCGTGGGCGACGCGGAAGAGATCCCAGATGACGGAAAAGTCCCATTCTGAGGAATGGTTGCGTGCTCCGTGGCGCCCGTAATGGCTGATATAGAATGATTTGAATCCCTTTGGAGGCTTGGCTGCCGGAGGAATGTCGTGGTCGTACATGTAGAACACCGTTCCGGCCTTGTCGGGGTCTTCCCGTATTTCCCTGAAAGCGTCCCTTGGTTGTGCTGAGGCATTAATACCCATGCCCAAGCATAGTGTGGCCAGCAATAGCACAAATCTTCTTTTCATACTGCGAAAATAGCAATTATTTTTGATATCTTTGTCTTTGTATGAGACAGCTGACTTTACTCACGGCATTAATCCTTGCCGTCATTTCCGGCGCTCCTTCGCCGGCGCAAGCGCTTGAAAACAAGCCAATCTCCCAGCGCATGGTGCTGAAAAGCGTCACCGTCGGTACCGAAGGCGGAAAGATGCTGAACTGCAAAGACATAGTAAGTAGCTATACCCGTCCGCAACTGAAGCGTTACGGCTGGACCTCCGGCTCCGAACTTACGGACAAGCCTTCACGGACTCCACGCAAGACCCCGAAGCTGCCGGTTTCCGCCAATCCGGAAGTCAGCTACGGCAAAGTTCCCTCCCGTAACGAGTTCGGCATAGACCGCGGCTGGTTCGTTTCTCCCGACGGCTCCTTGCTGGCGGTGTACAGGGTTGATGAGACCCAGGTGGGGAGTTTCCCGCTGCTGGACATCAACTCCCGCACAGGGCAGTTGAAAAGTATAAAGTATCCCATGAACGGCATGGAGTCCGAGCATGTGAGCCTCTGCATCTGCGATACTCTCGGTAATATACGTAATACGCTCGCTGTGACGGACTTCACGGATGAGCGCTACCTGGCTGGCGTGAGCTGGACTCCGGATTCCAAAGGCCTGCTGGTGCAGGTGATTGACCGCAGCCAGCATCAGCTCCGGATGAACTTGTACAGTGCTGCTGACGGCAGTTTCGTGCGTACTCTGCTGGAAGAGAGCAACGAGGCCTGGGTGGAGCCGCGAGAGGGGGTGAGTTTCATCAAGGGTACGGAGTTTTTCATTTACCGTACCGACAACCGGGACGGTTACCGCCAGCTGTATCTGTGCGACCTGGAGGGCGGCCTGCGCCGTCTTACCCAGTGCGATGCCGATGTGAGTTACGTTGCCAACGACGGCTCATACGTCTATTACACATCGGCGGAACTGTCCCCTGCAGAGAACCATCTGTTCCGTATCAAACTGACGATGCCGAGATCTTCCAAGTCTTTGAAGTTGAGCAAGATAAAGTTTGGTAAGCCGCAGCAGCTCACTTCTGGAAGCGGCTGGCATACCGTGAGCTTCAGCCCCGACTGCAGCCATTTTATAGATGTCCTCAGCGCCGTTGACCTTCCTGGCAGGAGCGTGCTGCGCAAGGCCGACGGCAGCCTCGAGCGCGAACTGGCGGAAGCTGCCGAGCCTATGGCGCCGTACAGTCCCGTGACAGTGGAATTCGGAACCGTTCCTTCCGCCGACCCTCGGTATGTCAACTACTACCGGCTTGTGAAACCTGCTGACTTCGACCCTTCCCGCAAGTATCCGCTTATAGTTTACGTGTACGGCGGCCCGCACAGCCAGATGGTAAGCGACCGCTGGCTTGGGGGCATAAGGAACTGGGAGCTGCTGATGGCGCAGAAAGGCTATGTGCTTTATATTCAGGACAATCGGGGCACGGATAACCGTGGTGCTGCCTTTGCCAAAGCCATCAACCGCCGCTGCGGAGAGGCCGAGAGCGCCGACCAAGTGACCGGTTTGCGCCAGCTGATTGCAGAGGGATGGGTAGATGAGGGCAGGATAGGAGTGTCCGGCTGGAGCTACGGCGGTTTCATGACCATCACCCTGGCCACAAAATACCCCGATATTTTCAAGGTGGCTGTTGCCGGCGGTCCCGTGATAGACTGGAAGTGGTATGAGGTAATGTACGGAGAGCGGTACATGGATACCCCGGAGACCAATCCGGAGGGATTCGCCGCCACATCCCTGATTGGCAAAGTGCCTGCCCTGAGAGCCCGCCTGCTCATTTGCCAGGGTATGGAGGACGGCACGGTACTCCCCATCAACTCGCTGAGTTTCATACAGTCCTGCGTTGAGCACAACGTGCTGGCCGATTATTTCCCCTATCCCCGAAGCGAACACAATGTGGTAGGGCCATGGAGGGCGCAGCTTTACGAAAAGATCACGGATTATTTCGAAACCTGGCTGTAATGGATTACGATGCGGTAGTAAAGGCGCTTTATGAGCGGCACCGGAGCGTACGCGATGCCGGTTTCAAGGGGGATGCCTACAAGCCCGGACTTGAGGCTATGGCTTCTTATGCGGATTTCCTCGGCCATCCTGAGCGCCGCTTCCGCTGTATCCATGTGGCCGGCACGAACGGTAAAGGTTCCGTATGTTCGATGCTGGCCGCCGCACTGGCCGCCGAAGGCTTTCGGGTAGGGCTCTATACTTCGCCGCATTTGATTGATTTCCGGGAGCGTATGAAGATTGTACGCCGGTCGGGAGGGCGCCTGAGTTCAACTATGATTTCCCGGTCTGCGGTGTGCCGTTTCATGGAATGCTTCGACAAGGACGGCTTGAGTTTTTTCGAGATAACAACAGGCATGGCATTCAGCTGGTTCGCGGAAAAGGAGGTGGACATAGCTGTAATAGAAACCGGCCTTGGAGGCCGCCTGGACAGCACCAACATAATCACTCCGGACTTGTCGGTGATAAGTTCCATAGGTCTGGACCACTGCGACTTGCTTGGCAATACAAGAGCTGAGATCGCGTTTGAGAAGGCCGGTATCTTCAAACCCGGTGTGCCTGCCCTGGTATGGGGCCGCGACCCCGAAACCTCGCCGGTGTTCGAACGCGTCGCCGCTTCTGCAGGCTCAGACTTGTTTTATGCCGAAGATTATCCCGTGCCCTGCAACTTTCCCGTCTCCGAAATGGATCTTGGCGGTGCTTGCATAGAATTGAACCTCCGCACCGTGCTGGCGGCTTTATGCCTGCTGCATCTGCCGGCGGATAAGAAAGCCGTTACATTCAAGGCAATAACCAGGGCCGCAGCCATTACAGGCTTGCGCGGAAGATGGGAGATCCTTCACCGCAATCCTCTGATTATATGTGATATAGGCCATAATCCCCCGGCCCTGAAAGCCAATTTCGAGAAGCTCGCCGCTATCCGGGCCGGCAGGCCTCTCCTGATAGTTTACGGAGTAATGGCAGACAAGGCCATAGACGACATCAAGCCGCTCTTGCCTCCAGATGCCGAGTATTATTTCGTGGAGCCGGAAACGCCAAGGGCGCTTCCTCTGGAGGCCTTGGCACTGAAATTGAACACGTTTCACGGGGTATCTGCAGGCAAGGTGACGCAAGGGATAAAACAGGCCCTTGCACGTGCCTCCGCACTGCAAGATCCGATAATATACATAGGCGGAAGCACCTTTGTGGTGTCCGAAGCTATAACATTTATTGATACGATATGAAACGACTAGTACTTTTCCTGGCATTCATTTTTCCCGCTATGACTTCTTTCCCGCAAACCAAGGACTCGGCCGGACATACTCTCGTGAGTCTGTGGAAAACCTACTACAAGGCTGAAGAAGCGGACCGTCCGCAAGACCAGCTCAAAGCTCTTGAAGCTATCAAGACAGAGGCCGCTGCAAAAAAACTGTCCTGGGATTGGTATGATGCCGCCCAGCGTGTCGTGTCCGTGCGCAGCAACATCAACTGGAAAGACCGCAGTACCGCCCAGGCGGAGTTCAGCAAGGCGGTAAGCGAGGCTGCCTTGCCGGTGGTTCAGTTCTTCCATTTCAACAGCATATGGAAGTCCGGCCAGCTGAGCGCGTATGTAAAGGAGCATAAAGGCGAGCTGCTGCAATCCTTTAATCCTGAGTTCCATAAAAGGGACTACAGGGTATCTTCTTCCAAAGTATTCAGCGAAGCCCTGCTTCCCTTGCTGAAGAACGATTATGAATACGCCTTGTGGAGTTTGTTCGGCGGCGGACGAGAAAGCGAAATCAGGGAGTACTATGCAGGCCGTTATCCCGAGGAGGCTTTTATCGAATTTGCCGGTATTTCTTCCTACCGCGATAAAAGTGTAGAAAACCGGCTCAATGAGTATGCGAAGAGTTATGAAGGCAAAGCCGTGAGCCTTATGGCACGGCAGCGCCTGCTGGGTTGGGAGTTCGATGACCTGAATCGTGCGGAGTCAAAGAATCCTGCTGATTATAAGAAACTTAGAAGTAAGTGCGTGGAGTTCGAAAAGGAGCGTGGCAGTTTCACCGGCGGCGAAAAGCGCATAGCGGATTGCTGCACTTCGGTTGCCGGGCTAATCAAAACCCTGGACGGGAAAGATATAGACGCGAACATCAAAGATGATGTGCTCAGCCTGTCGTTGAGGAATGTCAAGAACTTGAAAGTGGTTCTGTCCAAGGGTGACCTGGTCGCATGGGAAACCGACCTTACCAACAAGCAGAACAGCTATTACTGCCGGGATGCGATGGAAGTAAAAATCCCTGCCATCGACGATGATGAATATGAATTGCTTTGTAAATCAGGAGATTGCGAGCATCGTTCGATTTACCTCAAGTACTCCTTGTCCATAGCCGTGCGCCCGGATTCAGAGGGCTACAGGGTCTTTGTCGCCGATTATATTACCGGTAAGCCGGTGGACAATTGCGAACTGGTACTGCTGGATTCTGACGGAATGCGGCTGGCTTCTGCAAAAGACTTCAGTTCTTCCAAAGGCTTTGCCCCTTTGCCGGATGCCCTGAAAAACAAGGCCTCCCAAAAGAGCGGCTACTACCGGATCAAGGCGCGCTTTACCGACAGCGCCGGCAGGGTATGCAGTTCCCGGAGTGTCGGCATAGGAGATGCCAAGCCGTCGGAATACCGTTACGGCGGCGGGAGTGCGAGGCGGGCGGTAATACTTACGGACCGCAGCGCCTTCAATCCGGGCGAGACCGTCCAATTCAAGGCTATCTGTTACAAAGGAACCTACGAATACTCTCTGGTACCGGAGGGGGAGAAAGTTAGCGTGACGCTGACCGATCCGGAGAACAAGGAAATCGCCCGTAAAGAACTTATTACCAATGAGTTCGGTTCTGTGTACGGAAGTTTTTCCCTGGATAAAGTCTCACGCGGCGGCATTTTCCGCCTGACCTTGATGCAGGGCGATTATACGGTAACCACGGCAGAACTGCGTGTGGATGAGTTCGTATTGCCTACCTTCGAACTTGTATGGGATGAAGACAACAATCTCTATATGCCGGGGGACAAGGTGAAAGTATCCGGAAAAGTGATATCCTACTCCGGACATTCCGCTGCCAATGCGGTGGTGCGCTATGAGGTGGGAATGGCCGGACGGGAAAATGTAAGCGACGAACTGAAACTTGGCCCGGACGGCAGCTTCTCCTTCGAATTCCTCGCCGACAAAGACAATTACCGCTGGTTTTACCCTGTTTCCGTCATCGTGACTGATGCTACCGGGGAGACTTTGGCTTTTTCTACCGGCAAGCAGGTTTACGGCAGCGTGCCGCTGCATCTTGAGTTGATGAACAACACCCCCGGCCGTTTCACCGCCAAAGGCCAATTGTTCACCGGCTATTCCGATTGGATTGTACGGGATGATACTGCCGACATCCGTTTCAATACCGGCGGGCTTGTGCGGGAAAGCCTGAAGATACAGTGGCAGCTTGTTTCCGAACAAAGCAAACAGGTTGTAGCAGAAGGAAATGCAAATCCCGGAGAAGAGATTCATATGCCGGTGAAGTCCCTGCCTTCGGGGATGTACGTCATAAAGACCAAAGCTTCCGCGATAATGGCCGACGGGAGCAGAAACGAGAAAACTGAGCTGACCGACTCCTTCGTGAAGGCTTCTGATGCGGACAATTCCCTGAATATGGACGTAGAGTGCTTCTTCAAGGAACTGGGCGGGGAGGATATAGCCCTGCAGGTAGGAGCTACCGACGGTCCCGTCTGGGCCGTAGCGGAGCTCTTCGGAAGCGGCAATATATTGCTGGACTGCCAGATAGTCCGTTTGGAAGGCAGGCGAGGGGCCCCCGGATCCTTGACCACCATAAGCTACAAGCGCCGTGATGATTGGCCGGAATCCCTGAAACTCAGTGTTTTGTGGTTCCGCAACGGAAACGAATATTCCTACACCCGCAGCATCAGCCTGCCGGTGAAATCCATAGCCCTTCCGCTTCAGTTCACCCGCTTTACGGACAAAGCGCGTCCGGGGCAGGAGTGCTCCCTGCTCATACAGACCGAGGCTGGCGTGGAGTGTGCGGCAACCATTTTCGACAAGGCTTCCGAGACTATCTGCCCCAACGTGTGGGATGCTGTGCGGCTCTTCCGTCTGCCAGAACCTTCTGTCTATTACCTCAAAATGTGCGGTGTCAACCAGACCGATGTTCACCGCTACTACGGGTATGAGACCAAAGCGATGGCAAAGGCTGCAGGCGGTGCCGTGTACCGTGAGGCCGCTATGGAACAGAGGAATGATGCTGTATTGTTGGAGTCACGGGCCGAGGAGTCAGATATGCTTGCCGCCAAATCCCAGGAGCCTGCCATACGGGAAGACTTTGCAGCTACGATGGCCTGGGAGCCTGTTCTCCGTTCCGGGCCGGACGGTACCATAGAGATGAAGTTCAAGGGTGCCGACCGCTTGTCTACCTATTACGTACAGCTTTTTGCCCATGCAGTCGGCATGCGCAACGCTGCCATACGCCGGGAGATGCAGATTACCATCCCGGTGAAGCTTTCCATGGTGGAGCCTCAGTTCCTGTACGAAGGCGACATCTATACCGCCCGGGTATCCCTGGCAAGTACGCTCGACGAGTCTGTCAGCGGCCGTCTGGCTGTACGTTTCTACGACGGCAAAGATTACCGCAACTCCAAAGTCCTGGCCGTGAAAGAGTCGGCCGTGAATCTGCCTGCCGGGTCGGCCGTGCCTTTCGACGCTCCTTTCAAGGTGCCCTCCGGGGTTAAGGAACTGGGCGTCCTGGTGAATTTCGTCCCTGAGGCTGAAGGCGCAGCAGGTGACGCCCTGTTCGTCACCGTTCCTGTCAAGATTCCTTTCCAGACCCTCACGGAGGCACATTCCGCCCTTCTTCGCAATCCTGCCGACAGAGACAGGCTGGTGGCCGAGCTTCGCTCCCTGTTCGTGAACGTGGACGCTTCGGCTATCGAGCCGCAGGAACGCAGCATTATCGATATGGTACGCGAAGCCGTGCCCGACAAGATTGCCCCCAAAGGCAAGGACGTGCTGAGTCTTACGGAAGCCTGGTATGCCAACGGCCTCGCCAGGCGGCTCGGAGCGGCCGGCCTGGAAGATGCTGAACTTCAGGAGATTGCCGGGAAGATAGCGGCTTGTCAGAACCAGAGCGGCGGCATATCCTGGTTCGAAGGCATGGAATCGTCGCCGGTCATCACGGCCGCTGTGCTTCAGCGTATCTTCGCCATGCCGGATCTGGACTGTCCGGCTTTGGATATCGAAGCCGCGGTGAAATATCTGGACAAGGATTATTTACGCAGCGAAGGGCGCCCATGGTGGTGCGGCGCAATTTCGCTTGCCAAATACCTCCAGACGCGGGCTATGTACCCGTCCGTGCCCTTCGAGGCTCCCTCGGGCAAAGCATACAAGCAGTTCAAGAAGGACGTAAAGGCATATTTGGTACCGGGAGCAAAGCGCGGTCTGAACGGACAGATACTGGACAAGGCCCGCCGCCTGCGGACGCTCCAGCTGCTGGCACTTGACGAAAACGGTGCCAAGCTCGCAAAGGCTTGGGGTATTACTATGAAAAAGTGCATCTTGCGCTCTCTCGATGCGGATGTGGAGTCGCTACTCCAGTATGCTGTGGAGCATGTCAGCGGAGGTTATTATTATCCCAACGCCGTAATGCCATGGCGCGGACTGATGGAAAGTGAACTCTATGCTCACGCCTTGCTCTGCGACCTCATCAGCTCCGTCGCTCCCGACAGCAAGACACGACAGGGAGGCGGTGACAGGCCTTCGGCCGGCACCATCGCCGAAGGAATACGGCTCTGGCTGATGGTCCAGAAGGAAACCCAGAAATGGGGCGACGACGCCGCTTACATAGAGGCCCTTGCATCCGTGCTGCGTGGCACTCCCGAAACCCTTGCCACCAAAGTCATCCTGATAAGCGCCGGCTTCACCAAGCCATTCGCGGAGGTCAAGGCAAGCGGCAACGGTTTCAAACTGTCCTGTGACTGGATGGTAAACGGACACCATATCTCCGACGGAGATGTGCTGAAGGTGGGGGACAAGCTTACCGCCTGCTATCACATCTGGAGCGAGGAAAACCGCAGCTTCGTGCGCCTCAGCGCTCCCCGTCCGGCCTCATTCCGTCCCGTCGCCCAGCTTTCAGGCCACTACGGCTGGTGGGCCGCCCCTCTCAGTTACGGCGGCTGGACTTTCAGTCCTCAGGGTTACCGCAATGTGCTCGCCGACAAGACCGAATATTGGTTCGACAGTTATCCGGAAGAGAATACTGTCATAAATGAGGAGTTCTTCGTGACCCAGGAAGGCTCCTTCCAGACTCCTGCCATAGAAATAGAATCGCTCTATGCTCCCCACTGCCGTGCCAATGACGGAGGACGGGGGCCTGTGGTTTCAAAATAATTGCTATATTTGTACGATTACACTTCCAGGATGCTGCAAGCGTTGTACTCGAAATATATCATCAATGGCGTGCCTCAGGAATTGACCCCTGCGGTCCTGTTGGCACCGGTCTTGGAAAAGGCCCCCGAGGCGGAAGGCCAGGGTGGTGTGGTTATTGATGAGACAATCGATCCGGCCCCGGGACCCATCGTTCCGGACCCGGCCCTTGCAGATTCGTATCTGGTTACAATACAAGGGTTTGAGAGACGGATTCCTGTGCCTTTTGCCGCTCCCTGCACAAGGGGACGTATAGCCGAATCTATAGTGGATACCATGTGGCGGGTCGGCAACTTCCGCCTGGATGACCTGGCGCTCACCGTGAAGTGGACTTTCAATCCCGGCACCGTAGGGGATATGTCGGCTTTTTATGCCTCCGTCGAGGCGGCTGCGGACTATATGGACGCCTTGGGCGTCGCCCTGCGTCGTTATGTGCTGGAGCAGGGGAGTTTCGGCGTTAAGATTGCGACCCCGTTTTCCGGGGCTCCGTTGTTGGTGGGAGAACATATTCATCCCGATCCGAACAGCTGGCTGGTTTATGTTCCCTTCGATACGTCGGATTTCCGGCTCGGCGGCTCCCTGCTCTCGCAGGCCCTCGGACTCCGCGGCGGTACGGCGCCTCAGCTGACAGATGCGGATTACTTCATAGATTGCTTCGAGCTGGTGCGGGAACTCGCTGTGGACGGCATACTTATGTCTGCTGCCACCGTCGGCGCCGGAGGCCTTGCAGCTGCGCTCAAACGTATGACTACGGAGGATACCGGAGCTGCAGTGGATGTGTCTGACGTGATGCGGGCCGCTTCTTGCGACAACGCCGCCAGCATCTTTTTCGCTGAAGTGCCCGGTGCCGTGTTGCAGGTCCGGGACTCCGACTTCGACTACATAGATGCGGAGTTCATTTTGCAGGATGTGGCCTATTATCCTTTGGGGCATCCCTTGCCGGGAGGCGGCCTGAGGCTCGGGGCGCGCGACCGCAGCGGCATACAGACTATACTCGAATCCCTTATGCAGAATGCGGAAGGGGAGGATTAGTAATATATGGGAAAAGCAAAAATATTCGTGCTGGATACCAATGTGATCCTGCACGACCACAAGGCCATACGGCAGTTCAAGGACAACAACCTGGTAATCCCGGCTGCTGTCATAGAAGAAGCTGACAAATTCAAGAAGGGCAACGACACCCTGTCCTACCATGCCCGCGGTTTCATGCGCGACCTGGACAAGATATCCAGCGGCCGCTCCTTCGGGAAAGACGGCATTCCCATAGGCAAGGGCCTGGGACGCATAAAAGTAGAGCCGAACCACCCCTTCCCCCCGGAGTTCGCAGACCTTTTCAAAGATGACATACAGGATCATCGCATCCTGGCTACTGCCATGTGGGTGCGGGATACTCATCCCGGCACGTTTGTGGCTCTGGTTACAAAGGATGTAAACCTGCGCCTGAAGGCAAAAGCCGCCGGAATGGCGGTGCAAGACTACCTCACCGACAAAATTGAAGACGAGCACCTGGAGGAGAGCCAGAGGGAGGTGCTGAGGATGGAACTGCCTTCGGACCTGATGCAGGCCCTGTGCTATGGCCCTGGCAATTCCATACCCTGGAAAGAGGTGCAGGAGACTCGCCCTGCTCCCAACCGGCTCTATAAATTTGCCTGGGAAGAGAAGGCTGCCGGGCTGGCGCAGGACGGTGCTGCTACTGTTTGTGCCCGTTATGATGCAGACAAGGATGAAATAGTGCTCGTCAAGTCCAGGGAAGCATACGGAATCCGTCCCCGCAACGACGAGCAGAAAATGGCTCTTGACGCCTGCCTTAACCCTAAGGTGGAGCTGGTTGCCCTCACCGGCGGCGCCGGCACCGGAAAAACTTTGCTGGCCTTGGCTTCAGCGCTTGCCCAGGAGCGGGAATACGAGCAGATTATTCTTTCACGCCCTACGGTAGTACTTGGGAATCAGGATATCGGCTTCCTTCCGGGAGACCAGAAGACCAAGATGAGTCCTTTCCTGCAGCCTTTGATGGACAATCTCAACGTAATCCGGGAACAGTTTCGTCCCGGCTCCCGAGAGGCCCAGCGGATAGAGAATATGCTCACGATGGAAAAGCTTATCATAGAGCCGCTTGCGTATATACGCGGACGTTCTCTCGGGAAGTGCTATTTCATCATAGATGAGGCCCAGAACCTCACTCCGCACGAAATCAAGACTATAATCACCCGCGCCGGGGAAGGCACCAAAATGGTTTTTACCGGTGACGTCTTCCAGATTGACCAGCCATATCTGGACCAGTGGTCCAACGGCCTCACCCATCTGTCCGAAAAATTGAACGGGCAGAAGCTCTTCCAGCACGTTTTCCTGCGTAAGGGAGAAAGAAGTGAACTTGCTGATCTGGCTGCGAAGTTGTTGTAATGAAAAAAAATACTAAATTTGTAAGATTTTTAATTATTTACGACGTAAAATTATGTTTGAGAAAAAGAAAAGGGTTTACCGCTTCGGCGGCAAAAGCGCGGAAGGCGACGGAAAGATGCGTGAGCTCCTCGGTGGAAAAGGTGCCAACCTTGCCGAGATGAGCAAGCTCGGGATGCCAGTCCCTGCAGGTTTCACTATCACCACCGAATGTTGTGCTGAATACTACGAATTGGGCGGCGGTTATACCGACGAGCTCAAAAAGGATGTAGCTGCAGCTCTCGAGTCCACCGAGAAGCTGATGGGCAAGAAATTCGGCGACCCCGAAGATCCTCTCCTTGTCAGCTGCCGTTCAGGAGCACGGAGCTCCATGCCGGGTATGATGGATACCATCCTGAATATCGGCCTTTGCTCAGCAACCCTTCCCGGAATGATCAAGAAAACCGGCAATCCCAGGTTCGTTTATGACGCCTACCGCCGTCTTATCATGATGTATTCAGATGTCGTGATGGAGAAAGCTGAAGGCATTGAGCCCGAGGATGGCCAGGGCATACGCCAGCAGCTCGACCGCATGATGGAAGAGCTCAAGGAAGCCCGCGGTTACAAGTCCGATACCGAAATTACCGCCGAGGAACTTAAAACCCTCTGCGACAAGTTCAAGGTTAAGGTGAAGGAAGTTCTCGGAGTAGAATTCCCCGATACCGCACAGGACCAGCTCTGGGGCTCCATCGGAGGGGTTTTCAAGTCCTGGAACGGCAAGCGCGCCATTGCTTACCGCCGTATCGAAAAGATTCCCGATGACTGGGGTACAGCCGTAAACGTGCAGTCCATGGTCTTCGGGAATATGGGTGAGACCTCCGCTACAGGTGTGGCTTTCTCCCGCAACCCCGCTACCGGCGAGGCCAAGTTCTACGGAGAGTGGCTCATCAACGCCCAGGGCGAAGACGTGGTTGCCGGTATCCGTACCCCCAACCCTCTCAACGAGGCCACCAAGACCGAGCAGAACAAGCACCTGCAGTCCCTGGAGACCGCCATGCCTGAGGTATATGCAGAGCTTGACGGCATCCGCAAGCGTCTGGAAGAGCATTTCCACGACATGCAGGATATCGAGTTCACGATTCAGGAAGGCCACCTCTGGATGCTTCAGTGCCGTATCGGCAAGCGTACCGGTATAGCCGCCTTGCAGATGGCTATGGATATGCTCGCGGAAGGCATGATTGACGAGAAAGAGGCCGTGATGCGCGTATCTCCCGCCCAGCTGGATGAGATTCTGCATCCTATCCTCGATCCTGCTTCCGAGAAGAAAGCCAGCGTGATTGCCAAGGGGCTCCCTGCCTCCCCGGGCGGAGCCGTCGGCACCATAGTCTTTACTTCCGAGGCGGCGATGGAAGCTGCAGCGGCCGGCCGCAAGGTCATTCTGATCCGTGAAGAGACTTCTCCCGAGGATATCGAGGGTATGCGTGCCTCCGCCGGTATTCTTACCACCCGCGGCGGTATGACTTCCCACGCTGCTCTTGTGGCACGCGGTTGGGGCAAATGCTGCATCGTAGGCTGCGAGACCATGAAGATCAACCTCGCCGGCAAGTCAGTCAGCTTCGGCGGCGCCACCTATAAGGAAGGCGACTGGTTCTCCCTGAACGGATCCAAGGGTTATGTATATGCCGACAAGATTGACACCATGGATGCCAGCGAGAACCCTCTGTTCATCCGCTTCATGGAGATTGTGGACAAGTACCGCCGCCTGGGTATCCGTACGAATGCCGACACCCCCGAGGATGCCGCCCGCGCCCTTTCTTTCGGCGCTGAAGGCATAGGCCTCTTCCGTATCGAGCACATGTTCTACGGAAAGAACTCCGAGATCCCTCTGGCCAAGCTCCGCAAGATGATATTGAGCGACACCAACGCAGAGCGCAAAGCCGCTCTCGATGAGCTGGAGCCCTTCATGAAGGCTTCCGTGAAGAGCACCCTCAAGATAATGGACGGCAAACCCGTAGTATTCCGTCTGCTGGATCCGCCTCTCCATGAATTCGTTCCCAAGGGAGCGGAAAAGGAGAAGGAACTCGCCGACGAGCTCGGAATCTCCGTTTCCGACGTGGAGCGCCGTGGCGAAAATCTGCATGAGGTCAACCCTATGATGGGACATCGCGGCGTGCGTCTGCATGTTACCTATCCTCTTATAGCAGAGACCCAATACCGTGCCATTTTCACCGCTGAGGCCGAGCTGCAGAAGGAAGGCCTGCATCCTATCCCGGAAATCATGATTCCTGTTACCGTGTCCGAGCGCGAGCTCCGTTTCCAAAAAGCTATCTGCGTAAAGATTAAGGCAGAAGTCGAGGCACGCACCGGCGAATCCCTCGATTTCAAGTTCGGTACTATGATCGAGATTCCTCGTGCAGCCCTCACCGCCGACCGTATGGCCCGTACCGCTGAATTCTTCAGTTTCGGCACCAACGACCTTACCCAGATGACCTTCGGATTCAGCCGTGATGACGTGGGTACCTTTATGGGTGACTATCTCGGCAACAAGATTCTCGACGCCGACCCGTTCCAGACCATTGATGTGAAGGCCGTAGGCAAGCTGGTTGAACTGGGTATCCAGGGTGGCCGCAGCAAGCGTCCCGACCTTAAGTGCGGCGTGTGCGGCGAGCATGGCGGCGATCCTGATTCGGTGCATTTCTTCAACCGTATCGGAGTTGATTATGTGAGCTGCTCACCTTTCCGCGTGCCTATAGCACGTCTGGCGGCAGCCCAGGCAGCAATCAAGCAGAATTCCTAATCGGATTCTGCTTGGCTGCAGAGCCGGAGCGGCTTATTCTTAAATGTTACTATCGTGAAGCGGATACTATTTATATTAATAATATCGTTCATAAGCTGGGGGGCTTTTGCCAAGGAGCAGGAACCCTTGATAGATTTTACGCATCGCTTCGCCGATGTGCATCTTACCATGAAGTTGTCCAAACTCAAGACTTTGAACAAGTTTATGCCCGCGTCTCTCCGCAGGGAAATAGGCAGCGACTATTATCCTGAAATACGCAGGCAGCTTGCGACAAACGATTCGATGCGCTACAAAGACGGCGAAGCCAGTATCGTGAGGTATCCTGACGGGAAGATCAAGCTTGCGCTCAAATTTCCCAACTTCATTATGGTAATACGTGAAATCACTTGGGAGCAAATGGATGACTTTTTTGTGGAGTATTTCAATTACAAGCCCATTTGATTACACCCAAAATGGCATTTAATGCCGCAGAAAAGGGAATTGCAAGTAAAATTTTTTAAAAAATTGTTGCATAAAATAAATAATCTATATAAATTTGCGCGTTAAATCGTTTCTTGGACCAGTGGGTATTGTACCCATTTGGTGCATGAAGCGCAATTGGCAAGGTTACTAAACCCTAGAACATAAATAATTTTAATAATTTTTTTTTAAACAATTAATTTATGAAAAAAATCTTTAGATTGGCAATGGTGTTCGCCATCTCCGGCGCAGCACTTTTGACTGGATGTACCAAGGATTTTGGCCCCGACATCACCAAGTTGGAGGATAGGGTCAAGGCCCTTGAAAGTACAATCTCCTCTCTTGAGAGCCAGATCAAGGCCGGTGCTTTGATTACTGACGTGCAGAAGACTGCAGACGGTATCAAGGTGGTCTTGAACAATGGTCAGGAGTATCCTATTTCCAATGGCGCCAAGGGCGACAAGGGTGACAAGGGCGACAAGGGCGACCAGGGCATCCAGGGTCCTAAGGGCGACAAGGGTGACACCGGCGCAACCGGCGCAACCGGCGCTAAGGGTGACAAGGGCGACAAGGGTGATACCGGCGCTCAGGGTCCTCAAGGCGAAAAGGGTGACCAGGGCGAACAAGGCATCCAAGGCGAAAAGGGTGACAAGGGCGACCAGGGCG